>JALNYP010000004.1 GCA_023229795.1 Syntrophobacterales bacterium | reverse complement strand
CCTGACGACAGAGCACATAAAAAATATCACCCGTTTTTGTCCGCGATTTGTCCGCGAACGCAATTTTTTTGTTCGCATAAACGCGGACAAAATGACACTTTTTGAACAATTTTGAAAAATTATTATGGGTTGCGAAAAACTCGAAAACCTGCGATATTCAAGACTGACAAGCATTTTGGCCGGCATAGCTCAGTGGTAGAGCAGCTGATTCGTAATCAGAAGTGAGGTCCCTATTTTCGGGGCCTCTTTCCTTTTGTCCTAATTTGATCGTTCTCTTCCAAAAGACATAAAGATGATCGAGGATTTCGATTGAGGAACATGATCATCGTTAACTCCTTTCCTATAAATGGCAATCGAAAAATGACCCCTCGCGACAACCGAAAATTGACCCCCCTTTGTCATAATATTTTAGTTTGAATGTTGATGCTACGCTGCTGGCGACTATGCAAGCCGTGGCTGGGACAAAGCGTGATCGGCCTGGTAGCACCCCACATATGCGGACAGGCCGAGCACGCCTTACCCATGCACCTTGAACTTTCCACCGGCCAAGGCTTGCCGCTTCGTTACCCCTTATCCACCGTTAGTTCTTCGGCTTTCAAGCTCTCCTGCAGTCTGAAGCTTTTCCAATCACAACTGATGATGTTCGTCTGGGAGAAGTGGATCAACATTCTATATAATTCTCCCACCGCTTCCGGAAAAGTCGGCATCTCCACCACCACCCGGGGCCCATCACCCTTCATCGCGTCCACCTGCCAGGTAAGTTCACCGGTGACCAGATCCAGGATCTCGACATAGCCATAGGAATATCCTGCAAGGTGGAGGCGGTTAAGGTCTCTCTGCCACTCCGTGAGGTAGGCTTTCCCGGTGATGGGGTCGATTTTCATGAGGTCAGTTTAAGGCGAAGAGGCTGGGGTAGTCAATCAGAATAAATTCTGATAGAGCCGAGCTTGACGGGTGCATTGTGAGAACCGGAGATACTGCTATGATATGCTTAACAAAAGCGGTAAGTCTTGATGGTAGGGACACATTAATAGCAGATCTTCAATTCTAGTCCAATGCCTCGCCCAAGGTTATTTCCCCCGACCCAGGGCGGTATGTGTATATCTCCCCAGCTTTCCTTCTGGCCTATCATTACCTGGCTGTATTGCCCTCTGGTTCTTTAAGTCTACACTAATGAGTATCTATGGTTTAAATGTTACGCATACCTAAATTTCTGGATAAATTACTTTTTTGAGTGAAATTTGTGCTATCATGCCGTCCATGAGATATGCGGAAAATATAGGAGTTCCTCGGGCATAAGTGTCAGCAAGAAAACGATTTATGCTTCAATAAAACTAACTTTTCTAATCAAAAACACAGGAGAACAGGGCGTGCCGATCCTATTTCAGGATGTTCGTATATGCGGATTTAGGGGGCTTCAAAATATAGAAATTAGTCTCAACCAGACAACAGTCTTAACCGGAATGAACAATACCGGTAAAACATCGTTCCTTAAAGCAATGCAAATTGCCTTAGGAAACAGACAATTTATTTCTCAAGACGATTTTTTTATATCAGGGGGTAGTAATTCCAATAAAATTCTGGTTGATTTGAGGATTATTCCGGTGGATGTTGAGGGAAACAGATTAAGTGATTTTGATGAAGATTGGGAAATACTATTTACTGAAGATAGAATAAAAACTGATTTTGAGGGAAATTCATTTATTCCGTTGAGGACTATTGTAACTTTTGATGAAACATTAAATTCCTATAGAACTCGCCAAATTATATTGTCAGAATGGCCGTTATTTAAAAAAGAAGATGGCTCATTTTGGTATCAAGTCGAGGATGGACAAGAGAGAAATTTCATTTTTGATGGAATACCCTTTTTTTACATTGATGCTCAAAGAGATATCCTTGAAGATATGAAACTCAAATCGTCCTATCTTGGTAAATTGATCTCCAAAATTGAATATTCACAGGAAGACATAGAAGAAATAGAGGATCAGATAAAGGCTCTTAATGATAAAGCTGTAAGTAGCAGCAGCATATTATCAAACTTAAAAAGGATATTAAGAGAACTTGATACCGCAATGGACACATCGAGTGAAGGTGTTGAAATAACACCATTTACCAAGAAAATTCGCGATTTAAATAAAGGACTTTCTATTTATTACACAGACCATAAAGACAGTTTTTCCATGGAGTATCATGGAATGGGGACACGAAGCTGGTCATCGTTACTGACGCTCAAGGCATTTATTTCGCTGTTAAACAAAAATGCGGGAAAAGAGCGGACTCCATTTTTCCCAATACTTGCTATAGAAGAACCTGAAGCTCATCTTCACCCGAATGCTCAAAAAAAAATATTTGAACAAATAAACAGTATTTCAGGGCAAAAAATAATATCCACTCATTCACCGTATATCGCTGCATCTGCTAAATTAGAACAAATACGAAGTTTTTATAAGAGTAATGATTTTATCCTCTGTGGCAATATCAAAACTGATGAATTGGATCCAGAAGATATCAGAAAGATCAACCGGCAAGTCATAAACACACGAGGGGAAATATTCTTTTCAAAGGCGATTGTTTTTTTTGAGGGGGAAACAGAAGAACAGGCACTTCCTATATTGGCCACATACTATTTCAAGAAATCTCCTGTTGAGATGGGAGTTGACTTTGTTGGTGTTGGTGGTTTTGGCAACTATTTGCCGTTTTTAAGGTTTTGTAAATCATTAAACATTCCATGGTTCATATTCAGTGATGGTGAAGTGGGAGTAATAGATGGTGTAAAAAAGAGTTTGGAAAAATTATATAGCCGTGATGTTAATATCGAGGATGAGAAAAATGTTATAATACTTGAAAACGAATGCGATTTTGAAAAATATTTAATTGAACAGGGCTTTATAGATGAGATAGAAAATACTTTCAAATGTTTACAGCATGACACTTATCTAAATGATTTTATTATGAAATTGGATGGAACTAAAAAATTTCGAATAAAAACGGATAAAATTTGTGATGCATGCAAACAGAGCATATATAAGGATATTTTGAGAAATTATAAGGAAGATGCTGGATTTAAAGAGGCTCTTTATGATTGTATGACCTCCCAAAAAGTTCAATTTGGTCCAGTTTTCGCAGAAAAGATGATAGAAAATGGAAAAGAATTGCCTCCTAAGGTACTGGATCTTTTTGAACAAATTAGGCAACTATTTGATAAGGAGGGGCAACGGGATGTCTCAAAAAATTAATTTATCAAAAAAGCAAAAACAGATAGTTTATGCAGGAGATGGCCCTCTTTTAGTTAAAGCGAGTGCAGGTAGCGGAAAAACAAGGGTACTTACTGAGAGAATTCGATATTTATCGGAAAAAACAAATAGAAAAATTCTTGCCGTCACTTTTGCAAACAAAGCTGCCGAGGAAATGAAAGAACGATTAAAAGATATAGCGAAATTGCAAAACCGTTTATTTACTGGGACGTTTCATGGATTTTGTCAATATGTGCTTGAGAACCATGGAAATTTAGTTGGTCTGTCTAAAATGCCACATATTTTTGAGGAGGAGTCTGACAGGCTTAAATTAATTGAAAATGCTATTCAGCAAACACCATCTTACAACTCAGACTATAGGAATCAAAACCGAAAAGAGCAACGAGATTCCTGTTATAGAGCGTTAGAATTTATCTCTCGCGTTAAACGAGAGATTATTTATGATGAAGACCTTTTTAATGAGAGCGAGGATACAAATATTGGTTTACTATATAACTCCTATCAGGATATATTAATGTCCCAAAATGCAATAGACTTTGATGATCTCCTTTTGTTAACGTATAATCTTTTTATTGAGCACGATAAAATATCTTCATTATTCAGAAGAACATATCAATATATTTGCATTGATGAAGCACAGGATTTAAATAACGCTCAATACAAGGTGTTACTCGCCCTTACAAAGGGTGAACATAAAAATGTTATGCTTGTTGGAGATCCTAATCAATCAATCTTTGCATTTAATGGCTCTTCACCTGATTTTATGACTGTTAATTTTGTGGAAGATTTTAATCCTGAAATTATTGAACTCAAAGAAAATTATCGATCTTCCAGAGCGGTTTTAAGAGCCGCTGAAAAAATAATACCGGGTTCGAGTGATATTATGAACACTGTGATTGAAGGAATATTTGAAATGCACAAGTTGGCAGATGAAAAACAAGAAGCAGAATGGATATATAAGAAAATTATAGAGCTTATTAATATTGGGCAACATGAAAACATTGAGGGAAATATTACTTATGAAAAAATAGCTGTGCTTGCACGAAATAGATATATATTTAATACATTAGAAAATATATTAAGTGAAAATAATACACCTTTTTATTATAAAATGACTCCTGGAGCCCTTAAATTCGAATCAGATACCATGAAAATATTTGACATGGCTCTTCGCGTAAGATTGAACCAGCGAGACACTCTGCATTGGAATAGATTGCTCGACTTGTTAGACATAGATATTGATAAAGAAATTAATTTACAAAGTATTGTCAGAACAATGAAGCCAGGAATAAATAAACAAGTTTTAGAAACTGTGATTTACTTAAATGATGATGGCAGTAATCTTAAAAGTTGTCTTGGAGGTTTAAAAGAGTTATTGAATAATGACCTTACTGATATAGATGAGGGTGAACAAATGATGGTTTATAATGATATCGATGCCATTCTTAATCATTGGCATAATTACGCAAAAAAAACAGACAAAAAATCTCTTCATCACTTTAGGAATGCAATGGCTTTAGGGCAAACCCATCCTTTGACTCAACACAATGGAATAAGTCTAAGTACGGTACACACTATGAAAGGACAAGAGTTTGACATTATAATTCTAATGGGCATGGACGATGAAACATTTCCGGATTATAGAGCTATCCGAAGCGGTGGAGTTGAAATGACGCAAGAAAAAAATAACCTATATGTTGCCTTCACAAGAGCGAAAAGGTTTCTATATGTAACATGGCCTCAAAAACGATTGATGCCATGGGGGAGTATTAAATATAGAAAAATATCAAGATTTCTTGAATGCTTTAACTAAACAAAATAACTGCCATTTTGGCTTAATTCAGTTAAATTAGTCGGCATTAAGTAATTCAATATGCCCTTTGATGATATCTTGCCACTGCCCTTATCACCGAGCCAGAAAGAACTCCATAAATGATCTTAATATCCTTCATGCACTCGTAGAGATGATGCCTCCTGGCCTCCGATCTTCCTGGATCTAAAAGCCTTAGGACGACCTGATCCCAACCTGCGAAGTTTAGGGAATCGTGGCCAAGTTGACATGGCCGAGCTTAAACTTATTTTAAAAAGATCGGGCCGATGGGGATCATAGCAGGCGCGAAGCTTTAAAGTTGGGGTTGCTTTATTTTGGGGCTAGGAACTGAAGAGTGGGAGAACTCATGACCGAGATAACACACAACAACGTCTTTTTATGTCCGTTTGACTTGCGGGGTTTATTCCTAAAGAACCGAGTCGTCATGGCGCCGTTAACCCGGTCACGGGCGGGTGAAGAGCGCTTACCCAACGCCTTGATGGCCGAATATTATTGTCAACGAGCAGCCGCAGGACTGATTATTACGGAAGCTACGGTGGTTTCAAAACAGGGAATCGGGTGGCTCAACAATCCGGGAATCTATAGCGATGAACAGGCTGACGCCTGGAAAAAGGTGGTGGATGCGGTTCATGCCAGAGGGACGCCGATGTTTCTCCAGCTTTGGCACTGCGGCCGAGCTTCACACCGCGACTTTCATGATGGGCGGCTGCCGGTGGCCCCTTCGGCCATTCAAATTGGAGGGGAGTATAGCCACACCCCTCAGGGGAAGAGGCCCTACGAGGCGCCGAGAGCTTTGGAAACGGACGAAATCCCCGCAATTGTCGAGGATTATCGTCGTGCCGCGGCGCGGGCCCAAGCAGCCGGGTTCGACGGAGTGGAATTGCACGCCGCCAATGGCTACCTCATCGACCAATTTTTACAATCTAAGACCAACCATCGTACCGACCGCTATGGAGGAACCTTAGAGAACCGCTACCGGTTCTTGGATGAGATTGTCAGGACGGTTCTCTCGGTCTTGCCGTCCGGCCGAGTCGGGGTGCATATAGCACCCAACGGCAATTTCAATGATATGGGGTCTCCCGATTTTCGCGAGACTTTCCTTTACGTGGCCAAGTGCTTGAACCAATATGGACTTGCTTATCTCCACGTGGTTGATGGGCTGGAGTTTGGCTTTCATGAACTCGGGCCTCCCATGACCTCAGGAGAATTCCGCCAGGTATTTGACAGCCCTTTGATGGGGAATTGCGGTTATACCCAGGCAACGGCAGAAGCTTCGATTCAGCAGGGTCATGCCGACTTGATCTCCTTTGGCCGGCCGTTCATCAGCAATCCGGATCTGGTGGAGCGTTTTACCCACGGCTGGCCATTGAATCCACCGGCAGATCAGGAGGTCTGGTACTCCTTTGATGAGAAGGGTTACACTGACTTCCCGAGGTATACCGAAAGAGTCGGGACCAGGCTATGAAGTCGAAATGCTGGGGATTCATTTAAGCATCGGCCTGAGGCTTATTGGAGGAGAGGGGAAAATTGAGGGTATTATCTGGATATGAGAAGTTTTTAGAGCCTTGATAAGTATTCAGTCATAGCAGATAGCCTCCATTTGAGCGAATTCAATCTATCATTTCCTTTGTATTAAACGTTGAGTCATTTCTTCGATTACATTATTGCTAAGAGAAAAACCGTCAAATATCTCGAATAATTGTGCAACAACCTCATTTACGTAATCTCCAAGTGTTGATAATGGAGTCTCAAGTGGAACATTAATAAAAGTTAATACGTCATCCTGATATGCCGAACGACCCGGTGAAATGTAACGTCCAGGATTAGCCCACGATACCAATTTACGTCCACGTAACTTGGTCCATTTGAATGCAAAAAATAGCTTCGTTTTTTCCGGATCGCACCCCATAGCTTTCCCAAATGCAATCCCCACAGCAATAGCTTCAGCGGTTCTATAAATCGGCAAACCGAAATCCAATACTTTTATAGGCTCTGGTACACGTTGATTCCCCGGGATGTCATCCTCAAGCGCCCTTCTAAGATAGAATTTCCCTTTCGGATCGAGTCTCATAAAATCAATTTGATCCCCCACCCACCCCGTATCTATGTTAACTATCAAAGATTCCCAAGTGCCATTGATTACATAAGGGTGATTTTCTCTATCTCTAAAACCACGGCTATCAAGCCATACAGGCCATCCCGTATAATCAGGGTTATTCGAATCTAACAAATTGAGGAAGGTTTTATTAGCCGAATGTTGAGGGATTTGTCCCCCAAGAATGAGACCTACTTCCCATGTACCATGATCAGGCAACTTTAAATCTCGTTCTTTAACTACGGATTCGTATCTTTCTTCGCTCTCTTTAATATACTTCTGCAGAATCTCTTCAATACTCGGCTCTGGCTCTGGCCGTTGCAAAATTGCCAAAGCGAATTCATGGATAACCTGGGGACTTAAGCCCCCTAAATGACGTCTTAAAAACCGACCGATATCAGCTTCTCGATTATCAAAACATACATCAATAATTTTAGCCCAATCTTTCCATTTTGCTTGCGTCGTGCTTGGTGTATTATTGGCTGTCAAAGACCGAACATAAATGGTATCAGCCTTGATAATCTTTCTACCACCTTCATGAAGGTCAGACTTTGCGGACACAGGAGTTTTTACGCCAGGTGGAATGACAATTACTGGATAAATTCTGCCTTCACGCTCAGGAAATTCCACAGATATTTCAAAAGGTTCCGAGGCAAACTTTGATATCAGACCCTGGATATGATCAAGATGAAATTTTTCCTTTATATTCGCTGGAATATTCTCCACGTCTAGTTCCAATGTGGCGTTATCAAATCCAATGACGAGATAGCCACCTCCATGGTTTCGTAAGGCTAAAACCGTCTTGACAATTTTAGCTTTGCCTTCAGTTGTATCGGGGTCAATCCACCTTTTTAATTCTACTGATAGACTTTCCCCTGGCCTTTCAATAAGTTCTTGAATTCTTGAGATATCAACTTCCATCTATATCCTCTATCTTCTAATAATGTTCTTATGATTATTTAAAATAAAGTGGGAGTTTTCAGAGGCTTGATAAGTTCTCAATCAGGGCAGACACTTAACTTATGCCACGCTTTATCAGATCGCTAAAGGTTAAGGCTTAGTTAGACCCAAATCATGCATTGCGCGAGTATCCACGGGAGATTTTAAATAGTTACAATTAACACCAAGGATTCCCAATATCAATCTTGTATTGAAAGCGTTCAACTGCAATGTAATCGGCGGAATGAGTGGCGATAAAGCAAATCCGATTGGATGGCCACAATAGCGACCCTCGTGAAAAAACTCATTCCGAAGCCTGGATAGCTCGCAAGTATTATCTGGGAGCATAGTCGCCCAGTTAGGTTCTGGTATTCCATATGCACGGGCAAGGAAAGAGGGTCTTGCTGCATGGGACATTCCCCCGGGAGGAACCCCTCTGATATTCTTATGAAGCCAGAAGCAAGAGTCTAAAACGATATATTGCGCGGCAAACCGCTCGAACTCATGGATGTAAGATTCCGAAAACAAAAGCCAATGAATGGCTCCAAAGAGGCATCGACGAATGTCTTGGGCGTGGTTGAGCTTCCAGAAGGTTTGTGTAATCTGTAAAACCTCTTCTATCTCCCCTTTTCCGCAAGAAAGGTCGGAAAGAGTGTGAAGCTTAATCGCAGCGCGGTAGAAATGAACCCATTCTTCTGGTATCAGTCTCATGCCCTCAAGCAACCCAATAACTGCGATGGCCAGCTCACCTAACTCTCTCCCGTTTGCTTCGTTTGCGATGTGCAAAACGTGAGTCGGTGGAATCTGATATGCGGGGAGAGTCTTTTGGAAATCTGGATAGAACCAAGAACCATCGACTTGGCTTGAGCCCGATACTTTGGAAACGACATCCTCGAATTCGGGAAGTGGCTCGGCTTGAATATTCGAGGAATGAATGTGCAACTTTTGAGGCCAGTATCCAAACTTGATTTCAATAATGTTAGTCATCCTTTAAATTCCTTTAAGCCCCGATAATAATCACATACGCCGGCCTGTTGAGGGGCTTCAATGAGTTTGCCTGGATTAATATTCCTATTTTCTTTATCTCCCTGATTCACATTCGCACAAGAATGGCCAATTCGTCAAGGAAGAAGAGAAAGTCTCAACAAGGAGGCAGAGAAGAGTTTAGTTAGCTTGCCACCCGAGAGACTTATCGGTTTAGGGTTCATATAGGGAATAAAGAATGGCCGGTATGACACCTGGAGGAAGAATTAGGATTTGGCTATGGTTACCTATTCCGGAGGGTACCAAGTTTTTATACAACCAATGCCGGTCTGCGATTTACTTTGAAGTCTCCACCGTAAGCGCTCTAAAATTCAAAAAAAGCCGGTCCTCAACATCCCGGCTCGACTCTCCCCATACGCTTCCAAGGTATGGCACCACGGACCAGGCTTCCCAGGGATAAATAGGCTGACCGTTCAGTGAGCCAAAGGGGCCGTCGGACTCCGGGAGCACGCGGTCCCGAGGCATCTTTGCTGCAGCCACTTGCCCCCGAGGGCTCTTGAGCATTGCAGGGCCGACAGAAAACCAGCAGCCCATTTCCGCAGCATGGATTACCTGCCGTGTACTGCCGAGATACCAATGCAAGACGAATTTTCCGGCCGCTATGTGCGTCTTGAGTACATTCAGGATTTCACCTGTTGCGCCACGGCTATGAAGACTAACTATGCGCCCTCCGGCCCGAGTGCACATCGATAGTATGTCAGTAAGGACTCCGGCCTGGCAGTCCAGTGAAGCCCGATAGTCGCGCGAGCCGTCGAGCCCGACCTCACCCACGTACCGTGTCCGGGGAAGTAAAGTCTCGAACAGAGGCAGCTCGCATGTCCGTGTCGACGCGAGCTCCGGGTGAAGGCCCAAGGAAGTCTTGATCCGACCTCGTTTGGCTGCGAGTGCCTCCGTTCCTTCAAAGGCGCTCGGCACTGTAGTCACTGAGAGCACGTAAAGAAGCTGCTCGGCGCATCGTGCGACGACTGCATGAGGGGCCGCATAGAGGTCCAAATGGCAGTGAAAGTCAATCACGGCCAGTTCACAATATCCAGAAAGGAGCGCAATTCCTCCAGCCCTCGTCTGACGACATCCACATGAGCTGCACGGGACGCCGGATCGATAGGCAGCGGTCCGGCTTCTGCTGCCCACCGGTCCATATCACGATGGTTAAGTTCGGCCATGGCTAGGCGTGCTGAGTAAACATCGTCATTCGTAGCGTACAGGGAGAGGTCATCAGCTGCATAGCGGGTTGTATCAGCGATACCAGCCTTGAGGAAAGCCGCGCGACGGATTAGGCAGGGTACACACTTTCCACAATGCCTGTTCAGTCGCTTGCCTTTGCCACAGGAGTACGAGGTCGCCGCAATCTGGGCAATTATAGGGTCGGTACATTGTCTCAGCATCTCGCCCTTTGTCATGTTAGTATAGGGGTTAATCATCGTTATCCCCAGACCTACACGGTCTAAGATAGCTTGGAGCGATCCAATAAAGTGCGGGTGTGTCGTGCGCGTGCTGAGACTGCCGATGCGGCGCCGAGTGAGGGGTGGATTAATTGAAATCAGGCCATTCTCCGGCACGAACAGCTCGCTACCCAACCCAGCAGCTGCAAGCGCTCCATAGGCAAAAAATAGCAGGGACCGTGTCCTTGATGATGGCTCGTAGGGGGATGCGCTTCGCTCTGTCACACGTCCCTCGAACCTATGCTGCCCCAACTCGATCCGATCGGCAAGGTATCTCTGATACGGCCCCTCCTTCGGAAAGGCCTGACTGACCAAAAACGGCCGCCTTCCTGCGGTGATCAGGTCTATGGCGCCAATTAAGCTGTCGAGCCCGCCAGAGAAAAGGCATGTGCAATCGCGATCGGTAAGCCTCGATTGAAAATTCGGCGGACCTTGCCCCCCGGCTCGAAAGCTTATGTACCAAATGTCTCCGGATAGGAATCGGAGCACATTCGCAAGCTGGTCTGCCTGGGCTGACCACGGATCCGGCTCGACCACCTCAACCTCAAGTGCTATGATGCGAGTCCAGCCGTCCGGTGAGGTGTTGCGCAAAATAAAGCGATCAGCGCCATATACCGCCAGGGCGATAGACAGAAAGTCCCATGCACGCATACTTGGAGGCTGCGGCAACTTATTCTTGACTTCGCGCGGTAGAGTGTGCCCGATCCCTGCGAGTTCAGGATGGCCCACATGATATAGAGCCAAACCGAGGCAACCTTTGGCCTGCGCTGCTTCCGCGTGTTCTAAGTCTGGACTTGCGAAAATACGGGTCATCACCAAGTTTCCATTTCTTCCTGGACGGCTTCGACTACCTGTGAGACCAGTGCGGCCATGCCATCCGGCGTCAACACGCTGCCGGCGGCAGCAAGGATTGGCGTCCCAACCATGTCGGTGGCCTCACGAACCAGCGAACGAATTTCTGACTCACGGTGTGCAGCCGCCACAGGGTTCCGCGCCGCTGATAATGCGCTCGCCCCATCGCCAGCAACAGATACAAATACAAGTTCGGCAGCGAATGTGAGAGTGGCAACTCGCACTGCATTGGTGTCGATCATATTCGGGTCAAAGGTGTCGGCCCCCAAGAGCGCTGTTGTCAGCGCTTGACCGATGGATAGCCGGGCGATCTCCTCGTCGATAATGCCTGGGGGACAGAACGCGTCAACAATACGATCGACCGCTACGTCAACGGGAAGACCAGCCAGCGATCGTACGTCCAGCGCACCAGCTACCGGCGGCTGCCCGGCGCCTGCCCGGGCGAAACTGGCGAGCGCGGCGCCGCCGGTGCGAACAGCGCGCTGGACACGCATTGTACCAGCCCGCGACCCGCCCACGGACTTGCGTACCCAACGGCCAAGGGCCACTCGCGCGTCACCGCGGTCACCAGAGACTGCGAAATGAGCAAGTGCTAAGCGGAAACCTTGGGTGCGTCGGGGAGGTGCAAGCTCGTCAGGAGGCGGCTGGTGGACAGGAGCAGGTTGTTCAGGAGGTGCCTCCTGAGTCGGCGCAGGCTCTGGAACGGCCGGGTCTTGGTTTGCCCAAGGAGGAATCAAGGGGGAGCGGGGAGGTGCATTGGGTTTCGACTGCGAGGTACCCATTAGGCGCTCCCTCCCACCATACCAGTTTTCTTAAGGAGATACAGTATGCCCTTGTCCATCTCACCAGTTTGTAATACTTTCAAGAATGCCTTCAGTTCTGCCTCCGCTTCTGTGGAGGCCTTCGCAAGGATTATTGCCCCGTGAATTCCAGGCACGGCAGCCGACCAATCGCCCTCCCGCATCGCCTCGATCAAGTTGGACATGGCGGTGCGCCGGTCGCCAGCAGACAGAGCCTCTACAATCTCTGAACCGACCGGAGAATTGACGCTATCCACCTTTAGTAAGGCTTCAACGGCTACGCGAGCTGCTTCACTCAGGTCTGCCCGCGCCGGTGCCGGCGCCATCACATCTCGACTTAGGAAGACGGCTGGTCGCAGAGCCCCAGCATCCTTAAACAGCGGCTCCATCCCCCGCCATTTGTTGATGAAGTCTTCGTAAGACTTCCACTCAGCCGGGAGTTCCGGCTGTTCTCCCTGGATCTCACCTTGAGGGAGTAGATACTTCTCTGCGTCCTTGCCTTCCATCACCAGGCGATAGAGCTCGAGCGTCGCCTTTTCGTCGGTACAGCGCTCGAACACCGCAAGCTTGGCGAGCGTCGCAAGGTCCACGTTCATCTCGCGGTTTGCGGCAAGTAGCCGGCGTAGCAATACAGCGTTGAGCAACCGCTTCACGATGCGAGGGTTTCCCTGAATATTAGGAGCCCATGCCAAAATAGGGGCAAGCCGGTCTGCAATTGCTAAATTGTCCAACAATTCGGGAGAGCCTTCAGCAAGTTTCGAGATTTCTGTTTTATCAAAAGTCTCGCCCTTCCAGCTGCCTTGAAGGGTGGCCATAAGCTTGGCCTGGACCTCGGACAGTTTCTCTGGAGCAGCCAAACCAACGAACAGCGAATACATGTAGGCACGGAGATCCTCCGCACCCACTTGTGGTACGCGAAGGGGGACCTGGATGACCTTATCTAAGTAATCGCGTACGTGGGAGGCCTGAGGGTCGCTGAAGTGCTTTGCGACAGAATGACGGATCATTCCCTCATCCGCCGCGATGATGAAAGCCGTTCGAGGCATGAAAAGGAAAAGCCGGACTGCCTCTAGTGTCCCAATCGCCACATCCGGGAGGCATCGATCAAGGTTATCGATAAATAGAACAAGCGTCGTATCTAGACCTGCCAGCACTTCGCCGAATTCCTTACGAAAAGCCTCGATCTCCTTGGGGGGTGTCCGCTTCTCAGCGGGTTTAATCAGATCTAATACCCCCTTGTGTGCCTCCTTCGCAGTGCCCTTCAACTCGGCCTTGTCTTCTTCCGTCCCTGTGCCGGAAAATATTGATGACATCGCTGTTCCAGCTCGGGTCAGCAACCCGGGGGGAATGCCGAATGCCATGCCGACTCCAAAGTCAGCGATCAGACCGAGTGCGCGGAAATAGTTGACTCGCCCAGCGAAATTCTTGGCCTTATCGAGCAGGGTTTCATCGCGCTTGGCGGCATCAAGTAGAGCGTCAGAAACCACCTCCATGAGTGCGGCACGGGCATCGTCGAAGCCCTGGTAGAGCCAAGCGTCAAACGTGATCAGGACCGGGGCATTATCGCCGGCCTCGTGTAATTTGTTTTCGACGAGACGCAGAACCGTCGACTTGCCCGTGCCCCACCCCCCAAACACACCGATCGAGATCGGCAGCAAATCATGGTTCATCGCCAAGGTCGCGATTTGCTCCGCCACCTCGGTGAAGTTAAGAAAGTCCTGTTCACTTTCGCTGTCACGCCACATAAAATGATGTCCTCCGAAAGAAGGAGCCCGGGTTCGAGAGCCGCAAGGTACGGTGGCTCATAGGTTGCATTGTGCCGGTCAAATCCATGGGATTCCGAGAGCTCTCGGTTCCTACTCTTCAAGGGGTGAGGAACTTCTTAAGCGAAGCACAAGACCTGAAACACCGATTTGATTTGTTGGGCCCGGGCAAGCAAAGCTCGAAGGCAATCAGCGTCATCAGGGTTCAATGCTACTACCTGCGAGTCGTCGATGATCTGTTCCATATACTTGGGAGAAGCGCCAAGCAAGGACTGAATCAACTTTTCCTTATTCCAGGATTTTCTGTAAGTCACACCAGCCTTGATACAGGTCTCAAGCAGCTCTGTTTTTGACATACTATGCTTTAATAGCCCAGGGTCCTGGGAGGGAATGAGCAAACCGCTTTTAATAATCTCTCTGCAGGAGTCAAAAATATTTAGCCCGAAACCACGAAGCTCATACCCAGTGAGCCGGGATAGGATGCCCCCTCCAGCTTCTACAGCAGAGAAGAGATGTAGCCTGGCACCGATGGTCAGGTGGCGCACCTTCTTTAATCCTTCACCCGAGGGCAATGGTGGCACCTGCAGCTCGCTAACCTTGAATAAGGGAAAATCCAGCCAGTACGGCGCGTCTTTCCGCATTTCCCGGATGAACCGATTGGCCTTCTTGAGGAGTTCCTCAGAGGTCGGCTTCAGTTCCATTTCAAAGGGGCTGAGAGCCTGGGCAAAAAACTGGGGTGCCAGCGTCGTAAGCCAGAACTCTCGACCCCCTCCCCCCTTCCCGGCGATGATCCACATGGCCCGAAGATGGAGATAAGCGGCGGGATCGGCAAAGGTGTGGTATTTCTCCAGGGGGGCCCGGAGCACGTCCTTGACTTCCTCTACAATCCAGCCGGCGTCAGTCCCCAGGCCCGGGTTAGCCTCAATAATCCCCTTCATCAAGGCGTTGATGGAGGATTCGTCGCCAACGCGCAGCCGCTCTATGATAAAAGGGGTGAAGTCGGCGCACGGGATCCTTGAGTTCGGCGAATATTCCTGATGGAGAAAAGGGTATTTGGGGTGACCTTTGCCCTTAACCTGGTTTAACAGCTTCTGAAGAGGAGGGTCCTGAGAAAAGCGGCCGGGCTTTGGAGGTACGAGCCGCGCGAGGTTGCCTCCTTTTTTTATGATACCTGTTGGAGTAGGCTGAGTCGCCGAAGGGGGCTGGGGTTCAACTTCACGCCGGAAAAGGTTCTTGAGGAAATCGAAGATGCCCACGACTAATACCGACTCTTAAAAGTGTCCATTAATTCTTTCTATAGCCCAAAATACCCCCTTATCTTCAATTAAGTCAACACCTATTTTTGCAGCAAATTCAAATTAGTGAATTTGTTTAAGTAGTTCTGAGAATGTCCATAAACTGCTTCGCATTCTCAGTCCTATCACGCCGGACGCCCTGAAAAGTATTCCTGCAGCAAGGGAATGGGCATCGGAGGTCCACCGCCCCCTCATAGCCGACAGGATTCTCCAGGATGGAGACTTTTTAGATCCCAGCGATCTTTCGCTTGTTGCCGACGCGGTGTTCGCCAAAACGGCATCGCAACGCGGTAATAGTTGTCTAAAACTGGGGAGGAATGAGGAGGTGGGTTACCTCTATAGGGGAATTAAAGGGGCCACTCTGGGGTAGCAGTTTTGAGGGCACTTGGTGCCAATCTGGTGCCACGGTTTTTGATATCTTTGGTATTAATTTTGTTAATAATTTTAATAAGTTATTGGCGGAAGTGCATGGGAATCGAACCCAACTACTAACTCAGCGCTTCCGAGCCATCGCTGTTGGGATTTCATAATGGCCGCCCCAGAGGCTCCGGGGCGGGTTTTTTGGCCTCTTCATAAATCTTAACTCATTGATATTTATAGAAATGATATGGCGGAGAGAGAGGGATTCGACCTTCGGTGAACTCGCCTTCTGCATCAGTTATAAGTCCTTTCCTCATCTCTAAAATATTGCCCTGCCTGTAACGGGGGTCAACTTTCATAAAGTCAGTTTAAGACGAAGAGGCGGGGAGAGTCAATCGGAATAATCTCCGGGGGGCTGCTATTTGGCTATTCTTGCTGACAGTTCGCTGACAATATTAAGAGGGTTGGTCAATGACCTAACCCCCTTTTTTTATTGGATTTCTGCTGGTAGGCGGAACAGGGCTCGAACCTGTGACCCCCGGCTTGTAAGGCCGATGCTCTCCCAGCTGAGCTATCCGCCCGCCCCCGTAATAGTCGCCTAAGGCGGGCCTTCTGTCAAGGGGGAAAATCCCGGTTTGCGGCTCGAGGGATTCTTTATCTTAGGGGCGACCAGAGCCTCTGATTTTCTATCCTGGCACCCTACCCTCTTCCTCCCTCCGCCTGGATTAAAGCTGGAGAAATGCTGGCCTTCTCCCCCGGTTTGCCTCTTTCCCTTTTACCCTTTTCGCCCGTTATCTTCAGTGCGCCTGAATCTCGGCGCCAGGCGGCTCGGACGGCACGTAAACCGGTTCCGGGGCCGGCGGCGGCGGCGGCGTCTTGAACAGGCTGTCGGGGTCGTCCAGGGCCAGGGCCCTTTTCAGGACTTCGTCCATGTGGTCCACGGTCACCAAATCCACCGCCTTGAGAATCCGGGGCGGAATCTCCTTGATATCCTTTTCGTTATCCAGGGGGATGAGCACGGTCTTGATCTGGTGGCGGTGGGCGGCAATGATCTTCTCCTTAAGGCCGCCAATGGGCAGGACCCGCCCCCGCAGGGTGATCTCCCCGGTCATGGCCACGTCCCGGCGCACCGGGATCTTCAGGAGCGCTGAAGCGATACAGGTGGCGATGGTTATGCCCGCGGAGGGTCCATCTTTGGGAATAGCGCCCTCCGGCACGTGGACGTGGATGTCGATCTTGCGGTAGAAGTCCGGGGACAGGCCCAGGGTTTCGGCCTTGGAACGCACGTAACTCAAGGCCGCCTGGGCGGATTCCTGCATGACTTCCCCCAGCTTGCCGGTAATCATCAGTTTGCCCCGCCCGGGGAGGACCACTACCTCGGTGTGGAGCAGTTCGCCCCCGAATTCGGTCCACGCCAAGCCCGTGGTGAGGCCCACTTCGTCAGCCTCTTCGGTGCGCCCGAAACGGAACTTGGCGACCCCCAGGTACTTGCCCACCATCTGGCTGTTGACCCGGACCTGGTGGTCTTTGCCCTTGGCCGCCACCTCCCGCGCCACTTTCCGGCTGATGGAGGCGATTTCCCGTTCCAGGTTCCGGACCCCGGCCTCCCGGGTGTAATGCCGGATAATGCTGAAGATGGCGTTTTCCGAGAACTGAATGTTCTCCTGAGTCAGACCGTTGGCGGTGCACTGCTTGGGAATCAAAAACTGCTGGGCGATCAAGACTTTCTCCACCTCGGTATAACCGGCCATGCGGATGATTTCCATCCGGTCCTGAAGCGGCGGCGGGATGGAGTAAAGATTGTTGGCCGTGGTGATGAACATCACTTCGGACAGGTCATAGTCCACGTCCAGATAATGATCGTTAAAGCCGAAGTTCTGTTCCGGGTCCAGGACTTCGAGCAGCGCCGCAGAGGGATCGCCCCGGAAATCCGTGCTCATTTTGTCCACTTCGTCCAGGCAGAAGACCGGGTTGTTGGTCTTGGCCTTTTTAAGGGACTGGATGATCTTACCGGGTAGAGCCCCGATATAGGTGCGCCGATGGCCGCGAATCTCGGCTTCGTCCCGCACGCCCCCCAGGGACAGGCGCACAAAGTTCCGTCCCAGGGCCCGAGCCACAGACTTGGCCAGGGAGGTCTTGCCCACACCCGGCGGTCCCACCAGGCAGAGGATGGGGCCTTTCATCTTCTTCACCAGGCTCTGAACCGCCAGATGCTCCAGGATGCGCTCTTTGGGCTTCTCGAGGCCATAGTGGTCGGCTTCGAGGATGCGCTCGGCCTCTTCCAGATCGTGTTTATCCCGGGTCTTCTCGTACCAGGGCAGGGACAGTATCCAATCGATATAGTTGCGGGAGACCGTAGCTTCCGCAGACATGGGGCTCATGAGCTTAAGCTTTTTTAACTCATGTTTGACCTTGGCCGTGGCCTCGGGGCTCATCTTTTTCCGGCGGACGCGGCGCTCCAATTCCTGGATCTCGCTCTTGAGATCCTCCTTTTCGCCCATCTCTTTCTGGATGGCCCGCATCTGCTCGTTGAGGTAGTATTCCCGCTGGGTCTTTTCCATCTGCTTTTTGACCCGGTTTTTGATGCGGGACTCGATCTGCAGAATTTCGTTTTCCCGATTGACCAGGCCTACCACCTGTTCCAACCGGCGGGTGGCGTCCAAGGTCTCCAACAACGCCTGTTTCTCATCGGCCTTGATGGCCAGATGGCCGGAGATGGTGTCGGATAGACGCCCCGGGTCCTCGACCCCGACCAGGCTCTGTGTGGCCTCCTGGGGGACTTTCTTGTTCAGTTTGGCATAGGTCTCGAAGCCCGCCACTGCGGTGCGGCGCAGGGCTTCGGTCTCGGAATTGATCTCCCAGGATTCGAGGAGTTCTTCGGCCTCCACCTGGAAGAACTGGGAGATCGGCTGAAACTGCCGCACGATGGCCCGCCCCTTGCCTTCGACCAGCACCTTAACGGTGCCGTCGGGCAGCCGCAGAAGCTGGAGGATAGAGGCCAGGGTGCCCACCCGGTGAATCTCGCCTTCCCGGGGTTCGTCTTTGCGCGGGTCTTTCTGGGTGCACAGCAGGATAAATTTTTCCTGCCCCATGGCAAACTCCAGGGCATGGATGGAGCGTTCCCGGCCGATAAACAACGGTACCACCATGTGGGGAAAAATAACGATATCCCGTAAAGGCAACATGGGAACCGTGAGGAGATTGCGCTTCTCCCCTTCCCCGGCGCCGCGGCTTTTGGGCAACCTGAAGATCATTGCTGCACCGCCACCCCAGGTTTATCCCAGGCGTCTTCCTCGGCCGTTCGGTAGGTCAGGATCGCCGCGGCATGTTTGAGGATGAATTCCTCGTTGATCAGGCAAGACTGGACCTCTTTGAGCGAAGGCAGTTCATACATCAGGTCCAGCATGGCCCGCTCCAGGATGGCTCTGAGCCCCCGGGCCCCGGATTTGCGCTTCAAGGCCTCTTTGGCTACCGCCACCAGGGCGTTATCAGTGAACTTCAAGTTGACCCGGTCCAACTCCAGGAGCTTCTGATACTGCTTCACCAGGGCGTTCTTGGGTTCCTTGAGGATGCGCACCAGCGCGTCTTCATTCAGTTCGTCCAGGGTGGCGATCACCGGCAGACGGCCCACGAATTCGGGGATGAGACCGAACTTCAGCAGGTCCTGGGGATGAAGCTGGGCCAGGGTCTCGCCCAGAGGCCGCTGGGCCCGGCTCTGGATGTCGGCGCCAAACCCCATGGACTTGCGGCCGATGCGGGTGCCGATGATATCTTCCAAGCCGTTGAAGGCGCCGCCGCAGATGAACAGGATGTTGGTGGTGTCCACCTTGATGAATTCCTGCTGCGGGTGTTTGCGGCCGCCCTTGGGAGGCACCGACGCCATGGTGCCCTCGATGATCTTGAGCAGGGCCTGCTGCACTCCCTCCCCGGAGACGTCCCGAGTGATGGAGGGGCTGTCGGTCTTGCGGGCGATCTTGTCCACCTCGTCGATATAGACGATACCCCGGGAAGCCTTCTCCACATCGTAATCCGCCACCTGGAGAAGGTTCAAAATGATATTTTCCACGTCTTCGCCAACGTAGCCGGCCTCGGTCAGGGTGGTGGCGTCGGCGATGGTGAAGGGCACGTTCAGAATGCGGGCCAGGGTCTGGGCCAGCAGGGTCTTGCCGGAACCGGTGGGGCCTACCAGCAGGATATTGCTCTTCTGGAGCTCGACCCCGTCCAGGTCCACCCCGGCGTTGATGCGCTTATAGTGGTTATAGACCGCCACCGACAGGATCTTCTTGGCGCGTTCCTGGCCGATGACGTATTCGTCTATCTGCTCTTTGATCACTGCCGGCTCGGGTATGGCGAGCCGCGCGTGTTTCCCCTCATCCTTCTCATACTCTTCGGCGATGATGTCGTTGCAGAGTTCGATGCACTCATCGCAGATGTACACACCGGGGCCGGCGATGAGCTTTTTCACCTCGCCCTGGCTTTTGCCGCAGAAAGAACACAGCAGGTCGGCACTCTTGTCGGTACCGCGTTTACTCATATAAGTTTTCCTCCCCAAACCCCGAAAAGAATCCCCTTAGCGGGTTTGGTTGTTTGCTTCTTCGCCGCCGGACAGCCTCCTTATCGGCTCCTGGCAGCTTTTTCTTCAGGCCTATCAGGCCCTCAGTCCTTGTGCTTGGCGGGGAAGAGGATACCCGCTTCCCGCTTGGTGATTACCGCGTCAACCAGGCCGTATTCCTTGGCCTGTTGGCCGGACATATAAAAGTCCCGCTCCGTATCCTGGTGAATGCGCTCGATAGATTGCCCCGTATGGTTGGACATAATCTGGTTCAAGTCTTCCCGCATCCGCAAGATTTCCTGCGCCTGGATACCCACGTCCGTGGCCTGGCCCTGAAAGCCGCCCATCGGCTGGTGAATCAGGATCCGGGCATGGGGCAGCGCAAACCGCTTGCCCGAGGCCCCGGCGCACAACAGCAAAGCCGCCATGGACGCCGCCTGGCCCATGCACAGGGTGGCTACCGGGCTCTTGATGTACTGCATGGTGTCATATATGGCCATCCCTGCGGTCACCAGGCCGCCGGGGGAGTTGATGTAAAAGTTGATTTCCTTGTCCGGGTCCTCAGCCTCCAAAAACAGCAACTGGGCGATTACCAGGTTGGCGACGTCATCCGTTACCGCGGTGCCCAGGAAGATGATCCGGTCTCTCAATAGCCGGGAATAAATGTCGTAAGCCCGTTCTCCCCGGCTGCTCTGTTCAACGACAATGGGAATTAACTGCATCCTACTCCTTTTCAATCTCTGGGGCCTCAGTTGCGGCGGGCTCGGCGGCCGTGCTGATCTCGGCCTTATCCATCAACAGCTTCATAGTCTTGTCATCCACGAGCTGCCGGCGCAAGGTCCCCATGAGATCGCGTTCGCGATAAAAGTCTTTCACTTCATTCACATCCCGGCCGCTGTGCACCGCAATGCGGGCCAGGGTGGCCTCCAGTTCGGCGTCGTCCACGGCCAGGCCTTCTTGATCGGAGATACGGGCCAGCATCAGCTTGACCCGCACCCGGCGCTCGGCCATGGGCTTCAGGACCTCCATCATCTTGGTTACGTCCATATTGGCCATATCCATGCCCATCTGGCTGTAACGCTCCATCTGGTCCCGCAGCATCGACTCCTGTTCCTGGCTGACCAGGGAGGGCGGCGTCTCGAACTGATGGCTGGCCAGCAGTTGATCGGCTACCTGATTCTCCAGGTAGGCCTTACGCTCCCTCTCCTTACCATTAATAATATCCTCTCGCACAGCCGTGCGCAAGTCAGCCATGGTCTGAAAATTGCCGCCGAGGTTCTGTGCGAAAGAATCGTCCAGTTCGGACACTATCTTTTCTTTCACTTCAAGTATCTTCACCTCGAAGTCAACCACCTTCCCGGCCAAGAGCGGATTGGCGAAATCGTCGGGCAGAGACACCGCGAACCGGGCCTCGGCTCCGGACTTGAGGCCGACCAGGCTGTTCTCGAATTCGGCACTGAATTTGCCGCTCCCTACTTCCACGTAGGTGCTTTCGGACTTACCTCCCTCCACCGGTTGTCCGGCAAAGTAGGCCTGGTAATCCAGAACCACGAAATCCCCTGCGGCAATGCCCCGGTCTTCGGCCGGAGGCTTCAGCAGAGCGTTGTGCTGCCGGATCTCTTCGAGGCGCTGGTCCACTTCCTCGTCGGTCACCTCGACCTCAGGCGCCTGCAACTTCAGGCCCAGATAGTCGTGAGCGGTAAACTCCGGGGGCACCTCCAGCTCGACGCTGTAACGGAAATCCTGGCCGGCTGCCACCGTGGGCAGAGGTTCGGGCCAACTTAGGTTGACGGGTTCCAGGGACTTTTCTTTCAGGACCTCGCCCAGGGAACGGCGCACCAGGGCATCGGACACCTCTTGTTCGATCTCCTTGTGGTAATACATTTCCAGGATGGACCGCGGCACCTTGCCCGGCCGGAAGCCTTTGACTTTGGCCCGCTTGCCCAATTGCCGGTAAGCCCGGTCCACTTCCTCGGTCACCTCGGCGGAGGGCACCACGATCCTGACTTTCCGCTTCACTTCGCTGAGATTTTCCATTTCCACTTGTAACGCGCTTTCTGTCATATGCTTAGCTCACAATCGTCCGATAATTTAATATCTTCAGGAGGGAATACCCCCGGCTTGCCTCCCCCGCGTGGTATGCGAGAGGGGGGATTCGAACCCCCACGGTTGTCCCGCTGGATCCTAAATCCAGTGCGTCTGCCATTCCGCCACTCTCGCAAGGCTGGCGATTCATCTAATAAATTTATTAAGTTTCCGCCCTTAAGTCAACTATCTCCTTAGGCTAATCGTCCGTTCCCGTTGTTTGCCGCCTAGAATCATGGTATTTTATAATGGTTCTGCCTATTACTGCATGCTTGGGACCCACTCCGCCTTGGGTCCCGAGCTTTGCTTGCCAAAAAGATGTTGCACCATATAGGCTTTCTCAGAATACCACCTTGGGAGGATGACCCGATTATGGAGGTCCAGGATAAGGACGAACTGAAACAACTGCAGGACCGTCTGGCCGTCAGCGCCAAACTGGTGTGGGACCGGGTGGATGCGGCCGAACGCGCCGCCATCTTTGCCTACGGCGACCACTATAAAACCTTTCTGGACCGGGCCAAGACGGAGCGGGAGGCGGTGACCGAGATCGAGCGCCAGGCGAAAGCCTTGGGCTTCGTGGACCTGGCCCAAAAGCAGTCCGGCCCCCGCGCCTTTTATTCTTATAAACACAAGGCCATTGTCCTGGTGGTCCAGGGCCGCCGCCCCCTCACCGAGGGCCTGCGCCTGGTGGCCGCGCACATCGACTCCCCCCGCCTGGACCTCAAACAGTATCCCCTCTATGAGGACACGGACCTGGCTTTTTTGAAGACCCATTATTACGGCGGCATCAAAAAGTACCAGTGGCTGGCCCGGCCCCTGGCCCTCCACGGGGTGGTCATGAAGGCCGACGGCTCCAGCGTGACCCTCACCATCGGCGAAGACCCGGCCGACCCGGTCTTCACCGTCCTCGACCTCTTGCCCCACCTGGCTCGCAAGGCCCAGATGGACAAAAAGGTCACCGACGCCTTCGAAGGGGAAAAGCTTAATCTCCTGGTCGGCTCTCTGCCCCTGGGCGACAGCGAGACCAAAGAGCGCTTCAAGCTTCATCTCCTAAAGTTATTGGCAGACCGCTACGGCATCGACGAGGAAGACCTGGTTAGCGCCGAATTGGAAGCGGTGCCGGCCGGACCCGCCCGGGACCTGGGCTGGGACCGCAGCCTGGTGGGCGGCTACGGCCAGGATGACCGGGCCTGCGCCTATGCCGCGCTCGCTGCCAGCCTGGACGTCCAAGACCCCGAGCACACCTGCCTGGCCCTGTTCTACGACAAAGAAGAGATCGGCAGCGACGGCAACACCTCGGCCAAAAACTGCCTGTTGGACGAAGTCGTCGAGACCCTCTTAGAACGCCAGGGGGAGAGCCCCCAAGCCCGGCGCCGGGTGCTCATGGCTTCCAAGGCCCTCTCCGCGGACGTTACCGGGGGCATTGATCCGGACTATCCCGAGGTCCACGAAAAGCGCAACGCCGCCAAGCTGGGCTACGGGGTGGGCTTCCACAAGTATGGCGGCAGTGGCGGCAAGTATTCCACCAGCGACGCCAATGCCGAGTACGTCGCCTGGATTCGCCGCATCTTCCAGGAACACGGCGTCATCTGGCAGGCCGGGGAGTTGGGCAAGGTGGATGAAGGCGGCGGCGGCACCATCGCCAAATTCCTGGCGGTACACGGCCTCGAAATTATCGACTGCGGCACCCCGCTCTTATCCATGCATTCGCCCTTTGAGGTGGCCTCCAAGGCCGACCTCTACATGACCTTCAAGGCCTACCGGGCTTTTTTCCAGGCGGGCTGAACGCCGGCCCCGCAGGGGCAGATGAGCCTGCTTTCTTCTATTTCCCAGGCTGAGCTTTTTCATCCGGTTCCCAAGTTGAACTCGGGAACCGGATGAAATGCTGAAACCCTGCGGGAAAACCACGTCCTCTCTGCCCGGCGCCCCGGAAAACTTGCAACTTCGGGAAAAATTGGTAAAGTTATAGAAAGTTTGTATCGCGACCACGCAGCCTGGGAACCACAATATGGGCAAATTCTTTTCCCGCTTTAAGAAAGATCCTCCGGACCCCGCAGTCTCATCCCTGGGGAACCTGGCCAATTTTTACAGCCTGCTGATCTTTCTCATCGCCATTCCTTTCGTCCTCATCATCGCTTTGGTGTGGGTCACCGGCATCCTGGGCTTCAATGCCTATATCTTCGCGGGCTTTGCGGCGCTCTGCGCTTATATCGTCTGGCGCGTCTACCGCCGTTGGGGGGCTTTCAAGGCCAAGATGGCGGCCGGCACTGGCGACTTCCACGACCTGATGCGGGAGGCGGCCAAGACCGGCAAGGATGTGGAAATCTCCCTGATGAACGGCGTCTTCAGCCTGCGCTACAGCGGCGCGGACCGCCTGTCCCAGGCCACTCTCCCCGGCGGGCGGCCCCAACCCCTGGCTCTGGAAGGTCCTCTGGCCCTGGAGGCTGAGGGGGAGCCCTCCCCTGCCTGGCTGGCGCCGGAGCGTCTCCGGGAGGAACTGGAAGAGTTCATCAAACTGCGCGACTCCGGGGTCATCAGCCCCGAAGAGTTCGACCGTATCAAAACCAGCCTGCTGCAACGCATTTCGGCTTAAAAAGCTACGCTAGCTTTCCATCCTGGTTTTCCTTAGCTTATTGTTCCTCTGTTTCGGGTACTCGAGCCGGGGGTCCCTCCCCTGCTGATTCATTCGGGTCATTGCCGGCTAGCCGCCTCAGTCCAGAAGAATCTGGTGATAATTATCCTTGACGTAACGCATAATTAAGCCTATGTTTTAGCTTGATGATCGTGAGTTTCAGAGATAAGCGCACCCGAGAGTTTGCCGAAGGAAAATGGGTCAAAGCCTTTTCCGGGTTCGAGCGCAAAGCGGAAATGAAGCTCGACCAACTCCATACGGCCACGTCTCTCCTCGATCTCTACTTGCCCGGCAACCGCCTCGAAGCCCTCAAGGGCGACCGCCAGGGTCAATACAGCCTCCGGATCAACGACCAATGGCGCATTTGCTTCGAATGGCCGCCGGGCTCGCCGGGACCGGTCAATGTTGAAATCATCGATTATCATTGAGGTTCATCATGGGACGCAGTGCCATACATCCCGGCGAACATCTCGCCGAACAACTTGAAGCACTGAGCATGAGCGCGGCTGCCTTGGCCCGCCAGCTCAAGGTGCCCACGAACCGGATCACGGAAATCCTGAATGGCCGGCGCGCCGTGACCGGAGACACGGCCTTGCGCCTGGGGCATTTCTTCGGGACCAGCGCGGAATTCTGGATGAACCTGCAAAAACTCTACGAGCTGCGCCTGGCTGAACAAAAATCCGGGGAAACCATCAAGAACCTACCGACCCTCGCCAAGGCCATGAAAAAACTAAGCGATAATTCACCTCAACCCTAGCAAGGTCCCGCCGCCATGCCCCTATCGTGGAACGAGATTAAATCCCGCGCCCTGGAATTTTCCCGGGAATGGGCCGATGAAGCCTCCGAAGATGCCGAAGGAAAATCTTTCGGTGACGCCTTTTTTAATGTCTTCGGGGTTCCCCGCCGGCGGGTGGCTTCCTTTGAAAAGAAGGTCAAAAAGCTTGACGGCAAGGACGGTTATATTGATCTGCTCTGGAAAGGCATTTTGCTCGTCGAGCAAAAATCCCGCGGCAAATCTTTAGATCGCGCCTACCAGCAGGCCAAGGATTATTTCCCCGGAATCCAGGACCGGGACCTGCCCCGCTATCTCCTCGTTTCCGACTTCGCCCGCTTCCGCCTCTATGACCTGGAGGAAGATACCCAACACGAATTCCCCCTAAAGGAATTATACAAACATATTCGCCTGTTCGGCTTCATCGCCGGGTATCAAACTACCTCCTATAAAGAACAGGACCCGGTCAACATCAAAGCCGCCGAACGCATGGGCAAGTTGCATGATAAGCTCAAGGCTATCGGTTATGCAGGCCATGAGTTGGAAGTCTATCTGGTCCGCTTGCTCTTCTGCCTGTTTGCCGAAGATACGGCCATCTTCGAGCGCCGCCAGTTCCAGGACCTGATCGAACAACGCACCGCCCCCGATGGCCAGGATTTGGCCCTATGGCTGCATAACCTCTTTGAGGTTCTGGATACGCCTCCTGATCGGCGACTTAAAAACCTCGATGAGCAATTGGACGCCTTTCAGTATGTCAATGGCAATCTCTTTGCCGAGCGTCTGCGCACCGCCGCCTTTGACCGGCCCATGCGGGACCTGCTCCTCGAGTGCTGCGCCCTCGACTGGGGCCGGATTTCCCCGGCCATCTTCGGCGCCCTCTTTCAGTCCGTCATGGACCCGCAGCAGCGCCGCCATCTCGGGGCCCACTACACCACGGAAAAGAACATCCTCAAGCTCATCGGCCCGCTGTTCCTGGACGAATTGCGGGCGGAATTCGACAAGGTCAAAAACCAGCGAAAAAGACTTTACGAGTTTCATCAGCGCCTGGCCCACCTGAAATTCCTCGATCCGGCCTGCGGCTGCGGCAACTTTCTGGTTATCGCCTACCGCGAATTGCGGCGGCTGGAATTGGATATCTTGCGCACTTTGCATCAGGACCGCTCCCAGTTGCTGGACGTGCACAGCGAGATTCGCTGTAATGTCGATCAGTTCTACGGCATCGAGTTGGAGGAATTCCCCGCCCAGATCGCCCAGACCGCCCTGTGGTTGATGGACCACCAGATGAACCTCCAGGTGTCCGAGGAATTCGGCCAGTATTTCAGCCGCTTGCCCCTGACCACCTCGGCCACCATCGTGAACGCCAATGCCCTGCAACACGATTGGCGGGAGATCGGTAATCCCCAGGAATTAAACTATATCCTGGGCAATCCGCCTTTTGGGGGGGCCAAGTTTCTCAATAATGAGCAACGCGCGGATATGGCGGCGGTTTTCTGTGACGTATCAAGCGCGGGGCTGCTGGATTTTGTCGCCGCCTGGTACCGTAAGGCCGCGGACTATATGGCGGAGAATCCGGCCATCAAGACCGCCTTTGTTTCCACCAACTCCATCACCCAGGGCGAGCAGGTCGGCGTTTTGTGGCCGGACTTGCTTCGGCGTGGTTTAAAAATCAATTTTGCCCATCGCACCTTTCAGTGGTCAAGCGAAGCTAGGGGCAAGGCCGCCGTGCATTGCGTCATTATCGGTTTTGCCCTGCACGATACGGTGGATAAAAGAATTTTTGACTATGAAACAGTGCAGGCCGAGGCCCACGAAATCAAGGCGAAGAACATCAACCCGTATCTGGTGGATGCCCCGGATGTGGTTATTCACCGGAGAAGCACCCCACTCTGTCCCGTTCCCGAAATCGGTATCGGCAACAAGCCCATAGATGGCGGGCATTACTTATTCACCCGGCAGGAGCGAGACGAATTCTTGCAAAAGGAGCCAGCCGCTGCGCCTCATTTCCGGCGCTGGCTTGGCGCGGATGAATTTCTGAATGGCTATGAGCGTTGGTGTCTCTGGCTGGGCGATTGTTCGCCCAATATTTTGAAACAACTGCCGGAATCCATGAAGCGCGTGGAGGCGGTACGTCGTTATAGACTGAATAGTGTAAGCGCACCCACCCGGAGGCTTGCTGATACCCCGACGCGGTTTCATGTAGAAAATATGCCTCATGAAGCGTTTCTCCTGGTCCCCAAGGTTTCATCGGAGCGCCGGCACTATATTCCATTAGGGTTTATGGAGCCAAACACGATAGTTAGTGATTTGGTGTTCATAATTCCTCACGGCACCATTTTTCATTTTGGTGTCCTATCCTCCGCCATGCACATGGCTTGGGTACGCTCTGTCTGCGGACGTTTGAAAAGCGATTATCGCTATTCTGCGGGAATCGTTTACAACAACTTCCCCTGGCCGCAAAACCCTACGGACAGACAGAAACAGGCCATTGAGGCCGCGGCCCAGGCCGTCCTTGACGCCCGCGCCCAATACCCAGATTCCTCCCTCGCCGCCCTTTACGATCCCCTGACCATGCCTCCCGAACTGGTCCAGGCCCACCGGAAGTTGGATGCGGCGGTTGATGCGGCGTATGGCCGGCGAAAATTCTCCGGCGATCGCGACCGCCTGGCCTTCTTGTTTGAGTTATATCAGCAGATTTTAAGCCCGTTGGTAGCCACAAAGAACCTGCGCCGGAAGTCGACCAGATAAGGGGCAGCGCGTCCGGCATAAGGCGAGAAAGAATGCCGGAGCGGCGCGGTCGCCATAACCTTGCAAACGCTTCAGTCCCTCTTCAAACTTCCGGCGTAACCGCGTCCGGCTGGATTTCTTCGCTGCCCAGGGCGAAAATCGGGCCTGCGGTAAGCGACCCGCCTTCCCAAAAATCCCGCCGATAGCGGTAATAGAGGTGGAGGCGCACCAGCGCCCGGGCCAGGCGGCACAGGGCGTCATCTCCCAGGTGGTCCAGGCAGGACTGCAGCAGGGCTAGAAAGGCCCCCGGCAGGTAAAAGCCCTCTTTGCCGATGCTGCCGTGAAAATCCAGGCGGTAGCCGCCGCCTTGAAACTCATAGAGGTCGGCCTGATAGGACCGCTCCGCGGGGACGGCAGGGCTGGGCACCAGCTTGAGTTGCCCCAGGGGCAGGCGGGGCCGCCGGGGCGGGCCGCCGTTATTTAAGACTCGCTCACAGACCTGGTCCAGGAAGCGGATCAATTCCCGGGCCACCCGGACCTCGTTCATTTCGGCCAGCTCATAGAGAACGCGGGCATAGACCAGCAGGATCAGAGGAATGGTGTCGGCTTCGGGGTCTTTGCCGGCCAGCCAAAAAATCTGCGGGGTGACCTGGTTCTGGGGAAAGAAATCGACGCGGATCGTGGCCTTGTGGAGACCTCGATCCTGGCGAAACCGCTCCAGTAGCCGCTTTAGCATAAGTTCGCCAGCTTATTTCGGACGGCGTAGTTCTCGTTGCTCAACCCGGAAGCCTCCGGTCCCGATGGCCGCCTGTCAGCCCGCCTGGGGAAGCTCCCGAAATGATTAAGTAAAAACTCTCAGACTTGTTTACTCTACCCAATGACGGACAGAAAGTCAATATCTTCCCGGCCCGGCAGGCTCTGGCTCCGGGAAAAATACGGTTTACATACCCCTCAAGATATTTTATAAATAATTGATTATGTGCAGGAAGAGGAGGAGGCGTTGAGTCCCGCGGAACCGGCGGTGCCCAAAGGGGTGCCGAATTGCCTGAAGAAAAGGCAGCTTCTGAACGAGGCGGAATTAAACCCAGCTTTGTGCCGGGATTACGGCGACAAGTTCTTGGCCATGGGCTGGCGGGAAGACGCCCTGGAATTCTTTCAAAAGGGCCGGCTCACTGATGGCCTGGCACAGCTTGAGGCCTACTGCCTGGAGGCGGGAGACGCCTTCCTGCTGGCCCGACTCGGCAAGCATGAGCCAGAGATTTGGCGCCAGGTGGCCGAACGGGCCCTGGCCTTGGGTAAGCTGCATTTTGCCCGGCGGGCCTTCGAAGTCGCCGGCGATACGGATAAAACCGCCATGGTCGCCGGACTTATAGCCGGCCAGGCCGCGATCGACCTTTAAGTATGTCAGCTCTGGAATACTACCGCATCCTCGGGGTTACACCCGCCAGTACCCTGGAAGAAATACGCCGGCGCTACCGGGCGCTGGCCCGGCAATGCCACCCCGACCTGAATCCCGATGATCCGGAGGCCCCGGGCCGATTCCGGCTGATCGTGGAGGCCTTTGAGGCTATTCAGGCGGCTAAAGCCAGGACCAAGGCCAACCGGACACGGAGGCATGCCGGCAATTATCGGCGGCCCCGGTTTACCGACAAAGAATTTGTTTTCGAAGAATTTTTCGGCATCAACCAGGAAGGCGCGCCCCTGTCCCATTCGGCGGGCGCCAACTTCCGCTACGATCTGGAAATTTCCTTTATGGCGGCCATGAAGGGCATGGGCACCGTTATCGCGGTGGATCATCAGCCGCCGTGCCACTCCTGCCGGGGCACCGGTTTGGCCGCGGGCACCCAGTATGCCACCTGCCCGGAGTGCCAGGGGCGGGGACTCCGGTTCGGAGGTCCCGGCCTCCTGCGGTTCGGTCCCGTCTGCGAACGATGCCGGGGGCTGGGGAAGATCGTGGCCCACCCCTGCCGGCACTGCGGAGGCACCGGGTCTTGCCAGCATCAGCGTGAGTACCACCTACGGATTCCCCCGGGAACCCGGGACGGCGCCCGCCTCTGTTTTGAGGGAGAGGGCGGCGCCGGCTTCCGGGATGGCCCGCCGGGGAACCTGGAAGTGGTCATCCATGTGGCCCCGCACGATTTCTTTGCCCGCGTGGGCAACGATATTCATTGCAAGGTCGAGGTCTCCTTTGCCGAAGCGGCGTTGGGCGGCGCCATCCGCATTCCCACCCTGGATGGCTTTCAGACCGTCAACTTGCCCCAGGGCACGCAGAGCGGCTGGACCTTCAGGTTCCACGGGGCCGGGGTGCCCGGGGGGCCTCATCAGCCGCCGGGTGATCAGGTGAACGAAGTCATCGTCACCACCCCGCAAAACCTCAGTCCCTGGCAGCGGTCGCTCCTTTTGGAGTTGGGCCGCCTGGATCGGGAGCCCTTGGATCGAGCCGGTCATGAATAGCTTTACCCACCTGGATGAAACCGGACAGATGCGCATGGTGGACGTCGCAGCCAAACCCGAGACTCTGCGCCAGGCCACCGCGGCCTGCCGAGTGGTGGTGGGTCCCAAGGTCTTTCCACTGCTCCTGGCCGGCCGTCTCCCCAAAGGGGACGTTTGGGCGGCGGCGCGGGTGGCCGGCATCATGGCCGCCAAACAGACGTCTCAGCTCATTCCTCTCTGCCACCCCCTGCCCTTAACCGGCATCGAGGTGGACTTTACCCCACAGCCGGAGGAGTGGGCGGTGGACATCCAGGTGAAGGTCAGGACTTTCGCCCGCACCGGAGTAGAAATGGAGGCCTTGACGGCCGCGGCGGTGGCCGCGTTGACCATTTATGATATGTGTAAGGCCGTGGACCGGGGTCTGATGATTAAGGACTTGGCGCTCATGGAGAAGAGCGGGGGCGCCAGCGGCGAATATCGCCGCGGCGATGCGTCCCCTTGAACTTATTTCGCACAGGCCGGAGTTGAGTAATGGAACCTGAAAGACTGGAATTTTTCCGCAATCTCTTGCAGGAACGGTTGGAAGAAATTCTCGGGGAGGCTGACAAGACGCGCAGCGACATGACCGGCGTCACCGCGCCTTTCCCCGATCCTACTGACCGGGCCAGCCTCGAGACCGACCGTAACTTTACGTTGCGCATCCGGGACCGGGAACGCAAATTGATTTCTAAGATCAGGGAAGCCTTGGACCGCATTGAAACCGGGACCTATGGCTACTGTGAACTCTGCGGCGGCGAAATCACCGAAAAACGCCTCATTGCCCGCCCGGTAACCACCATGTGCATCGCCTGCAAATCGCGGCAGGAGGCCCAGGAGCGGGCTCGGGGACAATGACCGGTTCCCCGACGCCTCCCATCAGCCCCGCAACCGGCAGTCCCTTCTCCCGGCATAACCAGGCAACAGCATCGACTATCGGCCTCATTCCTTCATGACCCACCCCTTGGACCTGAAAGAATTCACCCTCCCGGAGTTGGAGCAGCTCATGGCTGCCTGGGGCCAGCCGGCCTTTCGGGCCCGCCAACTGGTCAAGTGGCTCTATAAAGGGGTCGCCGACTTCGAGGCCATGACCGATATCGCCCGGCCGTTTCGGGCTGAGTTGGCGGAGAAGGCCCGGATCAGCAGCCTGACCGTGGAACAGGTGCAAGAAGCCGCGGATGGCTGCCGCAAATTCCTCTTTGCCCTGGAAGACGGCAACCTCATTGAATCAGTTCTGATCCCGGAAGAGGGCCACCACACCCTGTGCCTGTCTTCCCAGGTGGGCTGCGCCCAGGGCTGCCGCTTTTGCCTGACCGCCCAACGAGGCCTGATCCGCAACCTCAAAGCCGTTGAAATTATCAATCAAATCCTGGCGGTTCGGCGACAACTCCCCGATCACCGGCCCCTCACCAACCTGGTCTTCATGGGCATGGGGGAACCGTTGGCCAATTTTTCCGCGCTGGTGCGGGCTCTTACCATGATCACCGCGCCCTGGGGGCTGAAATTTGCTCCCCGGCACATCACCGTATCCACTGCGGGCCTGGCCCCCTTCATCCCCCGGCTGGGCCTGGAGGCTCGGGCCAACCTCACCGTTTCTCTTAATGCTGCGGACGACGACACCCGGAACCTGATTATGCCCATCAACCAGCGCTATCCGCTGGCCGAACTCCTGGCCGCCTGCCGGGCCTTTCCCTTGCCGCGCCATCGGCGCATCACCTTTGCCTATGTGCTCCTGGATAGCATCAATGATTCCCCGGACCAGGCCCGGCGCCTGGCCCGGCTGCTCCGAGGCTTTCGCGCCAAAATCAACCTGATCCCGTTTAACCGGCACCCGCGCCTGCCCTATGGCCCGCCGCCGGAGGCTCGAACCTTGGAGTTCCAGGATATCTTGCGCGAGGCCAATTATACGGCGATGATCAGGGAGAGCCGGGGCCAGGAGATCGGTGCGGCCTGCGGCCAACTGGCAGGAGAGAAAGCGGAGAGACTCGCCGATTGAGGGATTTAATGGTCCCCGAGCGTACCCCACCCCCCGACATGGTTTTGGCTGCAAGCCGACTGCTGATAGCTGACAGCTAATTCAGTGGGTTCGGCTGTAGGAATCGTCCTGCTTAGGGACGCTATCTGCTTCCGGACGGTCGACTGCCTGGCGGTAATCCCGCTTGCCCATCCCCACCAAGCGGTTCTTTTGGAAGACCAGCGGGGTAAAGCCGTTCCGCACGGTGTTGGACTCCGGAAAGTCCATGCTATGCGTCAGATAGAAGTAGATGGTGTAATGGCCGCCGCGATAGTCCCCATCTTCCTTGATCCCCGGAGGACCCATGATGCCGACGACATCTGCCTTGGACATCCCGAGTTTCACGTCATTCAGGTGGATATAGTTGGTCCACATGCTTTTTTCGAAGCGCTGGTACATAATGTGGTCGCAACCCGCGGTCAACATTCCCAATGCGATTATCAGTTGCAGCCAAGCCATGAGTTCCCCCTCTATCCAGCTGACCCCACTATAACCACAGCCGCTGCGCCCGTCAAGCGAAGCTATCAACAGCGAAGCTATCCATCCCTGTCGAGAAATTAATTTAAGGGCATAGGGCATAAATTCGGTAGCAGATTTTTCTTATAAACCTGCTCCGAAAAGTTCACAGTTGAAGGTTAATTTACCGCCAATGGTTCATGACGATTACGTCGAAGTCTAGGCTTCAACCCCGGACACCCATACTCAGACTTCAGGCCGGCCCCTCAATGGACCGCAGCTCTCTGGAAGCTTGGGGCCGGATTATCAGCGCCGCTCTGGTCTCAGGCGCTTTCCTTCAGGCGCTCCTCACCGCTGCATGGTTCTTTCAAGGCCCGCAGGCGATAAAATTTCTTTAAGCGGTTACGGATGTTAGCCCCCTCAGGGCCCATTTGGGCCAGGATATGCTCCGTCAAAGGGGTTATTTCTTCGTGGGCCATGATTTCGGTACGCTTGTTGCGCTTCATTTGCACCCTCAGCTCTTTTTCTTCACTGAGAGTTCAATTTTCATGCCGGAAAATCGCGCCACAGGCTTCGGAGACCGTTGCCAGGACGGTGAGCATATCCTCTTCAGCCCCCTCATCCCCAAGTGGGGATATTTTATGAAATTACTTGGGACGCCACTTTAGGCTCCCCATATCAGGCGGAAGAAGTTCTCCATAAACCGGCGGAATTCCCTGCCCATGGCCTGCTCCTGGGCCACCGCGGCAACCACCATGCCCTCGGGGTCAGCGCCGGAGCCGCTCAGGGCCCAATCGCCATCATGTTCGAGCCAGCCGGCCACATCCACGGCCGCGGCATGGTTATCAAACTGCAGCCCCACCACCCGGGGATTGTCGTCCAGACCCAGGGCCTCCACCGGCGCCGCGTCTGACCGGGCCAGGATGCTGCGGCCCTGGGGCACCGGCGGCAGCACTCCCTGGCCATGCCACTTAAACAGGTTGAGCCGGCGCGGCAATCCCTGAAAAACCGGGTGGGCCACCCCCGCTGGAGTCAGCTCCCCGGTGATGAATCCCACGGATTTCTTGGGCAAAGGCCCCACCCGGCAACCCAGCACGTCGCCCAGCAATTGGTGTCCCAGGCAGAATCCCAGGTAGCCCTTTCCTGCGGCAATAGCTTCCCGAATGCGGGCCTTGAGGGGAACCAGGTAGGGAAACTGTTTCTCTTCGTCCACATTGGGAGACCCGCCCAACACCACCATACCCCCGAATGGGTCCAGCGAGGGCAAAGGCTCCTGCCAGGCCTGTACCACCTGGAAGTTGACCTCCGCCTCCAGGAGCGCTGCCAACAGGTGCTGCCCGGGGCCTTCCCAATCCATATGCTGCACGATCAACAGGCTTTTTGCCGCCACGCGTGCTTACCTCCCTGGTAAAATGATCCCGTCACGGGTGCCGTTCATAGCGATATATTATAGTCACGGGATGGCGGGTGTGCCGCCAGAGAAATGGTTTTTCGGCTCTTCGTTTAAAGATAAATGCTGATGTCAATGAGCTACAATATGGTACATTAACCGGCGAGGAGAAGCAGAAGGATGGTGGATTGGCAAGTGACTGACGGCCTCAAATATTATCGCAGTCCCGGACTGGCCCCCAACCCGGAAGTGGTCCACGGGTTTTTCACCCGCCGCGGCGGGGTGAGCACCGGCGTTTATGCAAGCCTCAATGTCAGCCTGGCGGTGGGAGACCGGCCGGAGGCGGTGACCGAAAATCAGCGCCGCCTTAAGCAAGCCCTGGGACTCAGCGCCCTGGCCGGCGCGGTCCAGGTACACGGCAGCCGCGCCGCGGTAATCACCGCCGCCGACCAGGTCGGGGGCGAGGACCTCCCGGACGTGGACATCCTGGTCACCACCGTACCCGGTCTGGGCCTGCTCATCAGGCAGGCGGACTGCCAGGCGGTGATGCTCTATGACCCGGTCCGGCGGGTGGTGGCCAACGTCCACTGCGGCTGGCGGGGGCATGTCGCCAATATTCTGGGCGAAGCCGTAAACCTGCTTCGCTCCCAGTTCGGCTCCCGGCCACAAGACCTTTACGCCGCAGTGGGACCCAGTCTGGGCCCCTGCTGCGCCGAATTCAAGAACTTCCGCCAGGAATTTCCTCAGGACCTGTGGGACTATCAGGTACGCCCCACCTACTTCGACCTCTGGCGGCTCAGCCGGGATCAACTGGCCGCGGCCGGGCTCTCCCCGGCGCGCCTCGATATCGCCGGCCTCTGCACCCGCTGCGGCGCCGCAGATTTTTATTCCTATCGCCGGGAGAAGAGCAGCGGCCGCCAGGGAGCCGTCATCGCCCTCAAAGCCTGAGGCGCACCGCGCTCACCGACGCCGGAACCCGGCCCGGGAACGGGCCGGGTCCAAAACGCCGGGGCTGTTGAAGCCGGACCGGATTGGGGTGCTCTTAGGGATTTTCCTTCTTGAAGACCTTATCTTTAATATCGTTGAAGACTTTCTTGCCCGATTGGGTGGCTTGCTCCACTTGCTGGGGGTATTTGTAGCCCACGAAGATGCCGACGGCAAAACCGACAATAAGTAAAAACATCTTAATCTTCCTTCCTTATCTCTGAGATTAATCTGGTGCGCATGCACAGACAAAGGTGAATGTCGTAGCTTCCGGCTCAGACCAGAGCCGCCAAAGCCTCCCGGGCCACCTGCCCCACGGTAGTCCGCCACAGTTTGCCCCGGTCATAGAGCTGCACCGGGTGGTCGTCCTCCTCCAAGTCCCGGATGGCGTCTGCGGCCGGCTGGTAGCGGGCTTTGCCGAGACTCCAGGCGGCCAGAGCCCGCACCTGGGGCACGGGACTTGTGAGAAAAGGCACAATTATGGGCACAACTTCATCCAGCAGTTCAGCATGAACTGCGGCCAACCGGCCCACTCCCCAGAGCATGGGTTCCCGGGAGAAATCCTGTTCCAGGAAGCCGATGAACATGGGGATGATCTCTTTGATCAGCGAAATCTGGCCGCGGCCGATCTCTCCCAGGGCCGCGGCGGCCCCCCAGCCGGTGCTGGCCGAATCCTCATTGAGCAGGTAGAGGAGCCGGTTGATGATCTTGCGCACCTGCACAGGCTGGGACCCAGCCACATATCCCAGGCCTTCCAGGGCCCGCCACTGCAAAAGATCGCCGGGATCATAGAAGAACTGCATCAGGATGGCCGCCACTCTCTCATCCCGGCCGGCCAGCTTCTCCAGACCCGGGAATTCCCCGGCCTCGAGCAACTGAACGATCTGCTCCCGCAATTGTCGCCGACTTAAGGCCAAAAGATTATTTCTCTTCCAGGGCGGCTAGGCCCCTGCGATGGCCCCGGGGCCTGCCAATCTCCCGGGTGGTTTCCCTTAAAAGGGGATATCGTCATTGGGCATGCCGCCTTCCGGCGGACCGAAGGGAGGCTCCGGCTCCCGGTCCTGGCCGCGCCCGCCGGCGCCGCCCAACATTACCATATTATCGGCCACGATCTCGTAAGAATATTGTTTGACCCCGTCTTTTTCCCAGGTGTCGTTACGAATCTTGCCTTCGATGTAGACCTGTTTGCCCTTGGCGAGGTACTGGCCGCAGATCTCTGCCAGCTTGCGCCAGGCCACCACTCGATGCCATTCAGTCCGCTCCTGGCGGTTGCCGTCCCGGTCGGTAAATTTTTCGGTGGTGGCAATCCTGAATTTCGCCACCGCGGTGCCGTTCGCGGTATAGCGCATCTCCGGATCAGCCCCCAAATGGCCTATCAAAATCACTTTGTTGACCCCAGCCATGATCCCTCCTGCAACCGCCTAGGATTCCTCACACCTGTATCACAGAAAAGGCCCCCGGGCAAGGTCTTATGAACATCCGGGATGGTGGGGGAGCCATGAAAAAAATCCAATTCTCTTCTACCTCTGGCCTCCCGGGCTTGGCAAGCGGCTTTGGGCGACTTATATTTATTTTCGACGGCTGAATCTTGCCTCGGCTCGAAAATTCCCTTTCCGGAACCCTGATGAAACGGATTGGCTGGCTGCTGTCTTTAGGATGCCTAGCGATCAGTCTCCTGGCCACTACCGCTCAGTGCGCCGCGCCTCCGGCCCTGGCCGAAGCCGACGTCCTCCTGCAGTGCCCCACCTTGGAGATGCCCCAGGCCGAGCAGGCTCTCCGTCTGTACGAAGGGCTGCTCTCTTCGACGGAGGTGGACCGCACCATGCTCCTGGCGAAACTGGCCCGCACCGCCTTTATCCTGGGGGATCTGGCTCCTAAGAAGCAGAGTGAGCCTTATTACCGCAAGGGTCAACTCTACGCCGAGACTTTGATCCATGAGGCGCCCAACCGCACTGAGGGCCACTATTGGCTGGCCCTCAATCTTTGCGGCCAGGCCGATGCCGGGGGCTATATGCTGGGACGCCGGCTGTTGCCCCGCATCCTCGAAGAACTGGAACGGGCCGTGGCCCTGGATGAAACCTACGATCAGACCGGGGCTCATCGGGTCCTGGGCCGCATCTATTTTGAAGCTCCTGCCTGGCCCATGTCCGTAGGCGACATCAACAAATCCCTCTACCACCTCGAGGCGGCGGTGCGGCTGGCCCCGAACAACAGCACCAACCACCTGTTCCTGGCCCAGACCCTGTATCGCCTCCATTACCGCTCCCTCGCCCAGCAGCAATTGGAGCAAGTCCTCAAAAGCACCCAACATGCCGTTAAGCCCCAGGATCTTGAGGAGGACCGCCAGGAAGCCCGACGCTTGTTGGCGGAAATGAGATCTTCCGGTTCCCCGTAATCCCAGGCGTTTCCTCACAGGGGTTAGGCCCCAGGTTGATGACGGCCCCACCAAGAGCAGTCGGGCGGGGACGCCCGACCTACCAATATGAAATAGCCGGGCAAGAGTAAACTGCATCGAAAACCAGAAAATCCCTCTCCAAGATCATCAGGGAAGAGCGTAGGGTGCGCACTGCGCACCATCTTAAAAGCGCGTGGAGCGTGGAGCGTAGGGCGGGAAAGCGCCGCGCATCCCGCCATTAGATTATTCCTGCTTTAAATTTAGAACATCGTAACCGTGAAAAAAAAGTGCCGCCAGGAACAAAGGCGAGAACATATTGCAGCATAAGTCAGGCCTGAACCAATGACGGTGGCGGAATCTCACTTTCCCGGTCTGCGGCTACTGAAGGCGGGATGCGCGGCGCTTTCCCGCCCTACCGTGGGTACTTGCTTTTGAGGCGGGAGTTTTAAGGCTTGCCCCAATCCAGGAGCCTAAGGTCCGGGGTGGTCCGTCCCTGGTAGTGCGACAGCCGGGTGCTGAGAGCTACGTCCAGGGTGCCCCCCAGAGGATGGTGGGCCGCCATATCAAAGGCAATGGCTTCGAGCATCTGGCCATTTTGCGCCAGTTTTACCCGCAGATGCCGCTCCCCCACCACCCGGGACCCGAGGCATTCCACCCCCAGGCTGACCATGACCGGCGCAGGGTTGCCGGGGCCGAAAGGGCGCAGGGTCTCCAGGTGCTGGTAGTAGGCCTGGTTCAGGTCGGGCAACTCCACCTGGGCGTCAACCTTGAGGGTGGGCCGGGGCGGCTGGGGCCCGACCTGGTCATAAAAGGCCTGTTCCAGGAGTCCCTGGAAAGCCGCCAGATTATCCGCGGCTAATTCGAAGCCCGCGGCCGCAGCATGTCCCCCATACTTGTGCAGCACCCCGCCGCAGGATTGCAGTCCCTGAAAAAGGTGGAAGCCCTCGATGGACCGGGCCGAACCCCGGCCCACGCCGTTAGTGAGGCTCACCAGGGCCGTGGGCCGATGATACGCCTCGGCCAGGCGGGCCGCCACGATGCCGATCACCCCGGCATGCCAGCCTTCCCCGGCCAGGACCAGCACCGGCCGCGCCGCCAGGTTGTCCCGGCGGATCAGGGCCGCGGCCGCTTTCAATACTTCCTCTTCGATGGCCTGGCGCTGCCGGTTGAGGTTTTGTAGATAGTTGGCCTGAATGCGCGCCTGATTCAGGTCGTCGCTCAGGAGCAGTTCCAGGGCGCACCGGGCCTGGCCCATGCGGCCGGCGGCATTGAGGCGGGGCGCCAGCTTGAAGACCAGATCCCGGTAAGAGATGGGTTTGCCTTCCAGTTGGGTGATTTCCTTCAGGGCCACCAGGCCGGGGCGGCGACTGGCCTCCAGGACCTTGAGCCCCTGGGTGACCAGGATGCGATTCTCCCCCAATAGCGGCACCACGTCCGCGGCGGTGCCCAGGGCCACCAGGTCCAGGTAGGACCTGAGGTTAGGCTCAGGGCGCTGCCTGAACCAGCCTTCGGCCCGAAGCTCGGCCCTAACCCCCAGGGCCAGGAGCAGCGCCACCCCCACCCCGGCCAGTTCCCCGAAAGGATAATCGTGGCCCTGGCGTTTGGGATTGACCACGGCCAAAGCCTTCGGCAGTTCCGGGGGGACTTCATGGTGATCGGTGACGATCACCTCCAGCCCCTGGGCCTGGGCCCAGGCCACCTCGCGGGCATCGCTGATGCCGCAATCCACCGTCACCAGCAGCCGGGTCTGGGTAGCCAGTTCCTTGAGGCTCTCGACCTTAAGGCCGTAACCCTGGGTCAAGCGGTCGGGGACGTAGGGGAAACAGGTAAGGCCCAACTCCCGGAAAAACTCGTGCAGCACCGCGGTGGCGGTGAGGCCGTCGGCGTCGTAATCGCCGTAAACGGCCACCGGCTCTCCTTGGCGCACCGCCCGGCCCAGGCGGGCCGCGGCGACTTCCAGGTCCGAGAGCCCGAAGGGCGGATAGAGGCGCTCCAACGAGGGGTCCATGAACGCCAGGATATCGTCCGCAGCGGCCAGCCCGCGATTCAACAGGATGCGGGCCACCAACGACGGCAGATTATGGCGGGCCATGACCTCGCGCCTCAACTCCGGTTGGTCCGGATACTCCTGCCAGGCCTTCTTACGGCGCAATATTTGCTCCTTGAGCAAAAGCTGTCAGCTGTCAGCTTAAAGACTTTAAATAGAGTTGTTGAGCCGGATGCATTATGAAAACAAAGAGGCGCATAATCAAGTCAGGTTTGGTAGCCGCAGGCTTCAGCCTGCGCAAGCTACCCCAAGCGGCCACAATTATAAAAACCATCCCGTCCCAGTTTTTTAATCCTTTGGCTGAAAGCTGACCGCTGATCGCTGACAGCTCCCTACTCCACTGTCTCGCCTGGCTTCAGGGGAATCACCGTAATCTCCGGCTCGCCTTTGAGGCGCTCCATCAATTCCTCTGCAGTGCCGGTGAGCACCGGAAAGGTGCCGTAATGCATGGGGATCACCCAGCGAGGTTTGAGCATGCGGCAGGCCAGGGCCGCCTCCGCCGGGCTCATGACGTAGTGGCTGCCGATGGGGAGCATGGCCAACTCCGGATGGTAGAGCTCCCGGATGAGTTCCATGTCTTTGAAGGCCGCGGTATCCCCGGAGTGGTAGGCCACAAAGCCGTTGGGGAACTCTATGACGAAGCCGCCGGGATCGCCCGCAGCAATGAGGTTGCCCCCTTCCTCCACCGCGGAGGAGTGCACCGCGTGAGTCATGGTGACCTTTAATCCCGCGATGGCCAGGGTGCCGCCCTTGTTCATGCCGATGGTCTGGGGCGCGCCCTGCCGGGCCAGGATAACGCTGAGTTCATGGATGGCCACCACCGGCGCGCCGGTTTTTTGGGCCACCGGAACGGTTTCGCCCACGTGGTCCCCGTGGCCGTGAGTCACCAGGATGACGTCCACCGGCCCCACCTTATCCACCGGCGTATTGAGCAAAGGGTTCGATAGCCAGGGATCGATGAGCACCGAAACCCCGCTGCCACTCAATTTAAAGGCCGAGTGGCCCAAGAAGGTGATTTTTACCCCGCGGCCGATCTGCGCTTGCGCCATAACACCCTCCTGTTTCAGACTCGTTTCCAGGCTGCTTGTTGCTGAAAGCTGATAGCTGTTATACTCGTTCCCAAGCTGTGCTTGGGAACGAAAACTTTTCCGTCCAAGCTCTGCTTGGACACCTTATCTGTTAATTCTGGTGGCCAGTGCCCACCCTACTTTTTTCTGATAGCTGAGCAACTGCCTCACTGCACCAATTCTTCCAGGGCGTCCAGGTTTTTCCGCAACCCCAGGGCGATGAGGGTGTCCCCCGCCAGAATGGGCGTATCGTGGCTGGGGTTGAACAGCATGTCGCCGTCGGCCCGTTTGATCGCCACTAATATGAGGTCCAGCTTTTGGCGAATCCCCGAATCCTTGAGCGGCACTCCCAGGAGGGTTGAGGTCTGGCCCACCGCGATCTCTTCCATGCTCCAGTCCACCCCCTCCTTCATGGCCAACTCCATGAAGGTCACCACCGTGGGGTGCAGGATGGTATGGGCCATTTTCTGGCCGCCCATGCGGTAGGGGGACTCCACCTTGTCGGCCCCGGCTCGCAGCAGCTTCTTTTCCGAGCCGCTCTCTTCTCCCCGGGCCACGATGAGGAGCTTAGGGTTCAGGCTGCGCGCCGTCAGCACGACGTAGACGTTGTCCGCGTCCGTGGAAACCACCGCCACCAGCCCCTTGGCCCGTTCGATCCCCGCCTCCAGCAAGACCTCATCCCGGGTGGCGTCACCGGAGATGAAAAAATAACCCAATTCTTCCAGGCGAGTAATCAGAGCGGGGTCGGTTTCAATGACCACCAAGGACAGGCCCCGCTCCTTGAGCTGCCGGCAGATAATTTCGCCGATACGCCCGAAGCCGCAGATGATAAAATGGCCTTTCAGCTTTTTGATGTGTTTGATCAATTTGCGCTTTCCTAAGGCTGCACGGATTTCTCCTTCGATCAGTACCCGCGCCAGGCCGCCGACGATATAGAGCAAGACCCCCATTCCCGCCAGGATCAGCACCATGTTGTAAATGCGCCCGAGCCGGTCCAGGGGATGAATCTCGCCGTAGCCCACGGTGGTCAGGGTGGTCACCGTCATGTAGAGGGCGTCGAAAAAATTCCAGCCTTCCAGCCAGACAAAGCCCAGACTTCCTACCACTAACAGGGCCGCCAGGCTGGCGGTCCATTGCGCGATTTTACGGAAGGTTACCATGCGCCTTGAGGCCCGGCAAGCTTTCCCTTTATGGCAGTTCCTGGTGCGAAAATCATGGGTTTAGCGTCTCTCCCCCTGGCGCGGCCGGCGTCCGCCTCGATTACCGCGGCCGCCCTCCGGTCCGCTCCGGCCCTGCCTCCGGCTTTTCCGGCACTGAGCGGTTAAATGGTTGGCAGAGGCTAGCGGTTTGTGGTAATCAGAGGCCATGTGGATAAAGAAGTGCACCTCCCTGGTCCTGACTCTGGCCCTGTGTCTGGCGGGCGCCTGGGGCTGCGTGCCCCGGCTGGCGCCGGACGTCCCGCCGGGAGTGGCGCTGGCGCCCGGTAAATATCTCACCGCCTGCTATCGAGCCCCGGACTTCACTCCGGCCCAGGCGGTCTATAACCTGACGCCTTTTGCAGTGGCCACCGCCCAGGGCACGCCGGGCGCTCCCTTTCAGGAACTTTTCATGCAGGAACTGGACCGGGCCTGGCGCGCCAACGGCCTGAAAATCTCGCCCCAGGGCGATACCGTGGTCAACGGCGTCATCCAGTATGTGGCCATCCGGGGCGCGGCCGTCCGGTTTCTGACCGGCAAGATCGACGCCGACCTGGTGGTGTCCGGGTCCATCACCCGGGGCGACGCCACCCTCTTTGCCTTCCAGGACCGGTTCAGCGTGAGTTCGCCCATCAAGCCCGGCCCGCCGGCCCCCAAGGAGGATGAACTGCTCCTGCGCCTGGCGGCCCGCACCTTCGCCGCCCACCTCTTAAACGAAATGCTCCTCTACTGGCCGCCCGCCGAAGGCAAGTAGAGTTCCCCAAAGACTCGCACGATAAGGCGGGGCCGCTCTTTGGAGGTAGTAAGCAGCTCCACCAGGCCGGCATAGGGACCCGACTGCTGCCACTTGTTGTGCACTTCCAGGACATAGACCTTGTCTGGCACTTCCGGCTTGAGGGTCACGTCGATTTTATCCGGGATGCTGTTGCGCACCTCCGTAATCTTCCAGGGCCCGGGCAGATGCGAGGTAAACCGGACCTGGCCCTCTATATCCTCGCCGGGCTTGCCGCGCAACCGCACGATATGGCTGGGCTGAATCTCGATGAAGGGCTGGGCCTTGCCCACCATCACCAGGGACAGGGCGGGCCGCTCCGGGTCATTGAGCCGGACCTTGGTCTCCTTCTTAAACTGGTGCAGCACCGAAAAGGGCTTGATGGTCAGGGTGATGCCGCCTTCGCCGCCGGGCGGAATGGTCTTGTCATAGCTGGACGCGGTGCAGGCACAATCCGGGTCCACGTCTTCGATCTTCAACGGCGCGTCCCCGGTATTTTTGATCACGAAGGTGTGGGTCAGAGCCCGGTCTTCGTAGATCTGTCCAAAATCAAAGGTGGTGGCCCCGATGACGGCCTGAGGCGCGCCCGCCGCGGCAAGGCTCGGCCCGGCCCAGGCGAGGGCCCCCAGGGCCAGGAAAAGCAGAGCCCCGAGGCGGTTGATCCCAAAAAACTTCCGATGGTTTAAGCGGTTCATCATGGCTGTGGCGATCACGGAACGTGCGTGCTCCTTGTGGTGATGCGGTCGCCCTTTCCGGCCGTCGGGCGGGTCCCGGGGAATCCGGGTCAGCCGCACGACCGCCGAACCTGGCGGCCGCAAGAATCTTATTCGCTATCTTACCATAAACATTTGTCAAGGTCGGCCAAAAGATTTATGATAGGCCCGTCACTTGAGGGTTATCGCCGGCAATTACAGAGACTTCTCCATCAAGAGGTTCAAGTCCATGCCGCTCAAGATGCATCGTCTCGGGCTGTCGGCGGCTTTAATGTTCCTCATGTGGGGTAATAGCTGGGCCGCGCCGCCCCTTGAACAACCCCCGATGACCAACTATATGCGCAGTGTCGTGGGCACCCGGGATGAATTGTCCCCCCTGGTCCCGGCCGAAGCGACCAAGGTGAAGAAGATCGGCAATCAGTGGACCTGTGAAATTAAAGGGCAGCCCATGGTATATAATGAAGCTGCGGCGCGTTGGGAGCCTCAACCTCAGAAACCTCAGACCAAATAAGCGGGAGGGTGAAGAGATGCACGCAAAGATTCGTCTTATCGGGATGGCGGCGGCCGCGTTGCTGTTGATCGTCTTGGCATTAGGCTGCGCTTCATCTTCGGGTTACAAAAACCCGGATGTCGAAGCCACTAAACAGCGCACCTTGGGAACACCGGACGAGTTGTCCCCCCTGGCGCCCGTGGGCGGGCAAAATGTTCGAAAAGTGGGCAATCAGTGGACCTGTGAACAAAATGGCCGCCTGATGATTTATAATGACGCCGCCTCTTGTTGGGAACCGAAGCAGAAGTAAGGTCAGTATAGACCGGCGCACCTGGGCTTGCCGCCCAGTCTGAGACCCATTTTCCAGGAGACCATCACCTATGCCCAAGAGTGCGATCCACCGGCAGACCCGGGAAACTGAAGTCCATCTGGAACTGGAACTGGACGGCCGCGGCCAGGCCGACGTCGACACCGGCATCCCGTTCCTCGACCACATGCTTCACCTGTTCACGGCCCACGGCTACTTCGATCTGTCTATCAAGGCCGTCGGGGACCTGCAAGTGGATCAGCACCACACCGTGGAAGACATCGGCATCTGCCTGGGGCACGCCTTCCGGGAGGCCCTGGCCCAGAGGCCCAAGGTGAAGCGCTACGGTGAGGCCCGGGTGCCCATGGACGAAGCCCTGGCCCAGGTGACCGTGGATCTGAGTAACCGCCCCTTCCTCCACCTGGACGTGCAACTCCCTCCCGGCGGCGCGGGACTGGACCCCCAGTTGCTTAAGGAGTTCTGGCGAGCCGTTTCCATCCACGGCGGCATGACCCTCCACATCACCGTGCCCTATGGCGAGAACACCCACCACATCCTGGAGGCGGTCTTCAAGGCTGCCGGCCGGGCTCTGGATGCCGCCACCCTGCCGGAACCGCGGGCCACGGGGGTGCCATCCACCAAAGGAGTGCTTTAGAAAGGGTTCTGGGGTTTAGGTTCTGGGGTCCTGGAAAAAGCGCGATTTACTGTAAGGGCGGACTTCTGTGTCCGCCCTTTAGCGGCTAATAGATAAATCGGTGGGGTGGGCCTCCGTGCCCGCCCTGCTCATCGCTTACTGCTCACCGCTCTTAATAAACGTGCCGTTCCGATACTCCTCGAACGCCACTCTTAATTCCTCTTCGGTATTCATCACAATGGGGCCATACCAGGCCACCGGCTCGCCGATGGGCCGGCCCGACACCAGCAGGAACCTTACCGGCTCGCCTTCCGTGGAGACCATGATCTCATCCCCGTCCTCGAAGAGCACCAGCATGCCGTTGCTGACAAAGGGCTCCCATTGCATATCGAAGTAGTTGAGCCCTTCCACTTCATGGGAAAAGGGCTTTTTCTCCTTACAAAAATATCCTTTACCCCCGATGACGTAGGCGAACACCGTATGGCCCCGCCGGGTGGGGTGGGTGAAGGTCGTACCCGCCGGCACCGTGACGTCCAGGTACTCCGGCTCGGTGACCACGTCCCGGACCGGCCCGGTCACCTCCCCTACCCTGCCGGCAATTATTTTGATGCTGACGCCCCCGGGCCTGGCCACCTCCGGGATGTCCCGGCTTTCCACGCCCCGGTAGCGCGGCGCCATCATCTTCTGCGATTTCGGCAGATTGGCCCACAACTGGAAGCCCTCCATCGCCCCGGCCGGGTCCCCTTTGGGCATTTCCTGGTGAATGATGCCGCTGCCCGCGGTCATCCACTGCACGTCGCCCGAGGAAATCACCCCTTTGTTCCCCATACTGTCGCCGTGCTCCACGTCGCCCTTGAGCACATAGGTGATGGTCTCGATGCCCCGGTGGGGGTGCCAGGGAAACCCTTTGAGATAATCCGCCGGTTTATCCGACCGGAAATCATCCAGAAGCAGGAACGGGTCGAACATCGGCACCTCGCTGAATCCGAACACCCGGTGCAGCCGCACCCCGGCCCCTTCCATGGTGGGCTTCGCCTTCAACACCTTGCGGATATTTCTGATAGTTGGCATTTTCGATCTCCAAAGTTTTGGTCTGCGGATCGCCAGACTTTTTTCTTCAAAGATAAGATCATCCCTGCCAAAATCAAAGCGGCCCAGCTTTTTATGAATATTTGGGTTAAGGCCAGCACCGGAAGCGATACCAAAACCCTTGCCTACCGCCACCCAAATTTTCCCCAAAAATTTCCTCTTTCCCTTGCTTTTTCTGGAAAGATGATTAATTATATGTTTGCTAGGACGTTCAGTCTGAGCACCGGGAAGGTTACGGGGAGACGGCCATTCGGCTGCACCCAACGAGGGTTGGATCGCCCTCCGGACTGGACTTCACAGCTACCTGCTTGGCCATGAGCAGCAGGCCGGCCGAGATCCAAGGCTTTCCGAAGGCCGGTCGGGCGCTGATAGCCGGAAGCGGCAATAGATGCCCGCCCCCAAGCCGAGCAGTGAGTGCGGCCACGGAACGTTCTGGACGAAGGTTCGGCGACTTCCCAAAGGGGATTTCGAAAAAGGTTCCGTGATCCTGGGAAGCCGGGGAACGCAGGTGAATCCCCCTCCTGGTAAGGAGGCACCTGGGCCCCCGGCTTCTCCTCGTTTTACCCCCGCCCCAGCCTTTCCGTGATTATGCCATGCTCCACGAATCTTTGGCACCCTCTACCTTTGCCTCCACACCCGTAATGCTGAAAGCTGATAGCTGACAGCTAATCTCAGGCGTTGGTGTCTTCCCAACGCCGGGCCCGGCGGTTGAAGATCAGCAAGGCCACCCCCGCCAGCAAGCCCATGATGACAAAGGGAATCCAGACCCGGCTGGGGTCGTAGGTCTCCCATAGCAGGCGGGTCCCCTGCTCCGGGGTCAGGTGCAGCCTGGCGATCAAGGCGGCAAAGGCCTGGGTGCGGTCCGGCAGGTCGTGGACGTGGAGCACTTCGGCGAGGTAGCGTAGGGCCAGGCCGGCCTTTTCACCGCCCCGGGCATAGAGCCGCGCCCCGATAAACGCGCCGCAGCCCCAGCCGATGGCCATCGGAATATTGGCATAGCCCATGTACAGGGCCTTGTGCGGCGCGGGTGCAATCACCCCCAGGTACTCGTTCATTTTAGGCGAGCACAGCATCTCCCCTACCGAGAAGCAGGCGATGCCGGCCAGGCAAGAGTAAATGGACATACTTGAGCCCGCGGTATAGACCCCGACGCTCGCAATCACAAAACCGAAAAAGATGGAGGTGAGCCGCCGCATCCTGCGGTTGACGTACCAGGACAGCGGCGCCACGAACAGGATGATCAGGAAGGCATTGAGGTTGATCACCCATTCCTGGGTGATCTGCAGCCCCCGTGACAGATCCCGGGACAGCATGAACTGCGGCAGGTGCTGCGCCAGGGAGGAACTCTCGATCCAGTCCACGATGAAATTGGGCAGCAGGTCCCAGAGCTGGGTCATCACGGCCCAGAAGACCGAGACAATAAGGATGAAGGCCAGGAGGCGGGGATTGGCCAGGTGGCGGGCCGTAGTGGCCACCACGTGCCAGGCCCCGGTAGAGGTATCCGCGCCGGAGTCCACCCGCCGGTAGGTGAACAGCCAGAGCAGGTTCAGGCTGACCAGTACCGCACAGCCATAAAAGACCGCGGGCCAGGAGTAGCCGCCGAGAAAATGGGCCAGCGGCGGCCCCAGGAAGCCGCCGACGTTGACCACCATGTAGAAAAAGCCCCAGCCCACCCCGGAGGTCTCGGGCGTCAGGGTCTTGACGAAGGTGCCCTGCACCGGGGGTTTGAAGATGGCGGTGCCCGCGGCCAGGACCAGGCAGCCGCCGAAGAACGGCCAGAAATCCCGCTGGGTGGCCATCATCACGTACCCCAGGGCCTTGAGGCCGATGGCCAGGGCGATCTGGCGCTTGTAGCCGTAACGGTCAGCGAAACCCCCGGTGAAGACCGGCAGCGCCGATTGCACCACGGCCCACCACATGAAGATAAGGCCTTTGTCGGCCTGGCTGAAATGCAGGCCGCCGATCTCGTCGGCCTGGGCGATGTAGATGGGGATGACCACCCGCACCCCGTAGTAGGCCAGGCGCTCGATCATCTCCATGAAGTTGGCGGCCCAGAAAGGCCACGCCAGGCCTCGAGTCTGGGCCCAGAATGAGGCGCTGCCTTTACCCATGGGGGTCCTGACAACCAGTGGTTTTTCCCGCCGCGGCTGCGACAGAACAAGGTTTCAGCTAAACTGAGTATAATGGATAAAATCTCTTCTGGATAGACACCCCGGAAAATCCCGGGGTGAGGAGGCAGCGTCCCACATTTTTCGGGAAGATTCTTAGGCAAATATTTGTTATAATAGAACATCATGGACCGGCGAGGATTTATCAAAGGGCTGGGATGGGGCCTGGCCGCGGCTTGGGTCTGGGGACCCTGGGGCTGGCCGAGGCGCAGCATTGCGGCCGGCCCGGCGCTGCGTCTGGCGCTGTTGGCCGATGCGCATTTAAAAGACGGCGACGACCGGCGTCCCGAGGCCAAGGCCTTGGCGCGGGCGGTTGCCGAGATGCGCGTCTTAAAACCCTCGCCGGATCTGGTGCTCCTGGCCGGGGACCTGGCCCATCAGGGCCGGCCCGAGGCCATGGATCTGGGGGAAGAAATCCTGGCGGACCTGCCCGCGCCGGTGTGGGCCGTGCGGGGCGAAGGCGATTACGGCCGCCATGGGGCTGCCGCCTGGGGGCGGCGCTTCGGGGAGCCGCGCTTTTCCCGGACGTTTCAGGGCGTTCACCTGGTCGGGTTGGACACCACGCTGGCCGCTACGCCGGCGGGCCCGGTCTTTGAGGTCGGCGCAGCCCAACGCCGCTGGCTGGCCGGAGAATTAGCCGAAATTGACCCTGCCGCGCCCCTCGTCATCGTCTCCCATGCACCCCTGCCCCAGATCTTCCAACCCTGGCAACAGTGGACCGCGGACGCAGGCGAAATCGCCCCGCTGTTCTCCAGCTTCCGCCGGGTGCTCTGCCTGCATGGACACGTCCACGGAACAGGGATTTGGGGCCAGGGATCAGGGGCCAGGAATGCTGATTATGATGGCAATAGTTCTATTGATTGGTCTGTAACCGAAAACCCTCTCCACCTATCCCTGCCTGCCACCGCCTGGCCGCATCCTCACGCGCTGCAAGGGACGCCGGCGGTGTTCCGCCCCGGGCAGGGACCTTGCGGCTGCGGCTGGACCCTGCTCACCCTGAGCCCTACGGGGACTCGCTTCCTGCCCCAGGTCTGGCAAGCTTGAGGCCCTAGGAATCGCCCCGTGCCTGCCCCCTACCTTCTCATCGTCGGACCCGAGGTCGAGACCCGCCAGCGCCTGGCCGACATTCTGGCCGGCGCTCCCTATGAGGTGGTTCAATGCCGGGGAGACCAATTGGCCGCGGATCTGGCGGCCCGCACCCCGGACCTCCTGGTTATTCTGGAAGAGACCGGGGCGGTGGAGCCCTTAATCCGCGGGCTCAAGAATGAGGCGGCCACCTGGAACCTGCCCATTATCGTCGCTTTCACCGAGTTCTCCGAGACGGCTGCGGCCTGGGCCCTGGAGGTGGGTGCGGACGAGTTTCTCTTGCCCCCCTTCGACCCTCAGGGGGTCCTGGCCCGGGTGGCGGTGGTGCTCCGCCTGCAACACGACCGGCGGCTGCTCCTGGCCTCCCACGAGGAATTCTCCCGCATCTTCCAGGAGACCGGCCATCCTCTCTTTTTCTGCGACCGCTGGGGCTCGGAGTGCCGCCTTAACCCCGCTCTGCGGCGGCTCCTGGGTTATCCAGGCAAACACGAAACGCCGGTGCCTCTGGAGGAATTACTCTACGCCCCCGAGGACCAAGAGCGTCTCCGGCGGGTCCTGTCCCAGCCGGGGGAGGCCCAGCACGTCAAACTGCATCTGGTGAACCGGCAGGGCCAGCCGGTGACGGTGCTGATCAACGACCTGGCCCTGAAGGACCGCCCGGAGGACGTGGTGAGCTTCCAGGTAAAGCCGGTGGGCTCCCCCTCCCCTCTCAAGCGGGCCCTCCAGGGACTGGTGGAGCACCTGTTGCCCAGCGCCCGGGATTACCTGGCCCTCATGCAAATGACGCCCCTGTTGGGCGGCCGCTATGAAAAAATCAAGAAGCTGGGCCAGGGCAATTTCGGCGAGGTCTGGCTGGTGGTGGATACCGAAGCCACCGGGTCCGAGCGGCGCTATGTGGCCAAAATCCCTTTCCTCAGGGCCGCTAACGCCAAGTTCCGCAAAGAGGCCGCCATCTGCCAGAAGCTGGACCCCCACCCCGGGGTGGCCTGCCTGATGGGAACTTTGGAAGATGATGGTAAACTGATTATTATTCAGGAATATGTGGAGGGCAAGACGCTGGGGGACCTGCTGGACCAGGAGTTGCCCAGGCCCCTGGTGGAGCGCATCATCCTGCAACTCATCGAGGTGGTGGCCCATGCCCACCAAAACCGCATCATGCATCGCGACATCAAGCCCAACAACATCATCATCCAACCCAACGGCAACCTGAAGCTCCTGGATTTCGGGGCGGCTAAGATGTTGGGGGAAAAGGAGATCAGCGCCACCATGGTGGGCTCCCGGCCCTTCATGGCGCCGGAGCAGATTATGGGCCAGAGCGAACGCCGCAGCGACATCTGGGCCATCGGGGTGCTCATGTACCTGCTCTATACCGGGGAACTGCCCTTCTACAGCGAGGTGGAGAAGCTGCTCATCGACCAGATTTTGGAACAGGAACCGGTGCCGCCCCGGGAGGAGAACCCGGAAATCCCGCCGGCCCTGGAGGCCATTATCCTCAGGTGTCTCAAGAAAAAAGTGGAGGAGCGTTATCCCAGCGCCGTGGCCCTGCGGGATGACCTGCTCCGCCAGTTTCCCCATTACGGCACCCAGACCGGGAGGTGGCCGTGGATCCACTGACCCACGTGGCCACCGGCGTGATCTGCTCCCAACTGGTGCCGGCGCCGTCCCGCTGGTGGGCCGCGTTAGCAGGCGCGATCTTTGCGGTCTTGCCCGACGTGGATTACTTTTTCATCTTCTGGGACCGGCTGGCCTTTATCCGCTATCATCGGGGGTTCACGCATTCTCTTGTGGCCTTGGTCCTCTTTGCCCTGCTGGGGGCGCTGGCCGGCCGGCTTTTGGGAGGGCCTCGCTGGTTTAAGCCGCTGTTCGTGATCGGGCTGGTGGTGTTGGCGTCGCACCTCTTTCTGGATCTGGCCACCTCTTATGGCACCCAACTGCTGAACCCCTTGTCCAGGCAACGCTTTTCTTTGGATTGGATTTTCATCATCGACCCCTATTTCACGGCCATTTTGCTGGCCGGCGCCATCATTGCCCTGGCGATGCCCCGCTGGGGTTCCCGTCTCGGGGCCTGCTGCTTGGGCGCGGCCTCACTCTACCTCCTGACCTGCGCGCTCTACCACCACCAGGCCCTGAACCTGGCCCAACGGGTCTTGCGAGCGTCTCACCCTGAGATCCAGACCGTGGCTGCCCTGCCCCAGCCGTTTTCCTGCCGGCGCTGGCACCTCATCGCGTCCGGCCCGCAGGATATCCGGCAGACCTTCGTGCAACTGCCGTATAAGGCCATCTTCGGGCTGGGGGACCGGGGTAAGGCGGTGCAGACGGTTGCCGCGCCACCTGACCAGGCCTGCCTGTCCCCGGCCACCCCTTACCAGGACCCCGGCCATCTTACCGTCCAGACCTGGACGCCGGCCTCGGCGGGTCGCGCCCCTTCTACGCCCGAGGCGCGCAGAATCCTGGCGGGCTTCCTGGAATTTTCCCGGTTTCCCCTGTTGTGCCGGGTCCAGGACCAGGCCGGCGACCAACTCCTGGAGTGGCGGGACCTGCGCTTTGCCATCCCGGGCCGGAGCATCCCTTTCGTGCTGCAACTGCGCCTGGACCCCCAAGGCAGGCTGCGGCACTGGCTCATCGGCAGCCGGGGCTAGTGAGCAGTTAGCGATTAGCAATTAGCAATTAGCAATTAGCGGAGGTTTGCCGTGGCTAACCTGTTTGCCGGTCTGCCCCCTGAGATCCCCGAAGAAATCCTTGAAGTGATCCAGGAGAACGGCAGTTTTCGCCTGGAGCGCATCGTCTCCGCGGGCCAGGCCACTGCCCCGGGGGCATGGTACGACCAGGATACCCACGAATGGGTGGCGCTGTTGTCCGGCAGCGCGGCCTTACGATTTGAAGATGAACCGGAGCCCCGAGTATTGCGCCCCGGGGATTACCTGCTCATCCGGGCCCATCGCCGCCACCGGGTAGAATGGACCGACCCCGACCGGCCCACCGTGTGGCTGGCGCTGCATTACGCCTGAAAAATTGCTATCAGCTGTTAAGAATGACTTTTTAACCAAAAGACCAAGAGTAAATAAGTGCTATCTTGACCTCGGTTTGGCGGATTTATCTTCTGGCAGTCATCTTGGGAGGCGGGCTCCTCCCGCCTTTGGCTCATGCCATGGATCGAGAGCACCTTAGAGACGGCCTGGAACAACATCTGCGCTATTTGAGCGTCACCCTGGGGGACCGTTCCATTTTCCGCCCGGAAAATTTGCAGGCCGCCGAAGCCTATGTGTCGCAGCAGTTTGCCGCGATGGGCTACGTCCCCCGGCGTCAAAGCTTCAAGTACCAGGGGCAGGAAGTTAGCAATATCATCGTGGGCGACGAGAATCCCGGCGGCTATTACATCCTGGGCGCCCATTACGATACGGTGGAGGGCACCCCCGGGGCCGACGACAACGCCAGCGGGGTGGCGGTGCTCCTGGAGGTGGCCCGGCAGGCCCGCAAACTGAAGCCGCCCCGGCCCTGGGCCTTTATCGCGTTTACCTGCGAGGAGCCCCCGGCCTTTGCCAGCGCGGCTATGGGCTCCCGGGTCTATGCGCAGCGAGCCCGGCGGCAACAGGCCCACATCCTGGGCATGCTCTGCCTGGAGATGGTGGGATACTACTCCAAGGCCCCCGGCAGCCAGTCACTGCCCCTGAGCCTCAAGTTCATGGGTTATCCCACCACCGGCGACTTCATCGGGTTGGTGAGCGATCAGCGCTCCCGCGCCCTGCTGGATCGCCTCGAGGCCGCCATCAAGGGCGGCTGCCAGCTCCCCGCGGTGTCTCTGGCTGTGCCCTTCGGAGGCCACCTGCTGCCGGAAGTAAGATTAAGCGACCACGCCAATTTTTGGGACACGGGTTATCCCGCGGTCATGCTCACCGACACCGCGTTTATGCGCAATCCTCACTACCACGGACCCGGGGATACCATGGACCGCCTGGACCTGGACGGCATGACCGAGTTGACCCTAGGGTTACTGAATTTCTTGCAGCAGGAAGGCCGCTAAGCGAAAACGGCAAGGCCCCTATTCCTGAAAACCAAATATGATAAAATGATAAGGTGCCTAAACCGCAAGGCATTGACAATCCGCATTTATTTTATCGAAAACTGGAAACTGAAAACTAAAAACTGATTTTAAGGCGGACAGACATGGCCGAAAAGAAATTTATGGGAAAGATTCATGAAGAACCCTGGGAGGCCCTGGCCAAGGGTCCCCGGGAGGTATTTGGCAAGATCTGGCAGGACTACTTGTCGGAGGTTCTCCAGGTTTCTCCCCAGAGCGAACGCTACAAAATTCTGCGCCGGGAAATCGAGCAGGCCGCAGGATTCAAAGAGGTCTATGATAGCTGGAACACCCTGTCGCCCGAATCCCGGGCCGTGGCCTGGCGGCGCTTGATGACCGTCAGCCGCAACCAGCTCCTGGAGCGAGGGGCCAGTTGCGTCCGCTGCGGCCAGTGTTGCGAACAGGGCAGCCCGACCCTATTGGGTCCCGATCTGGGGTTGTTCCAACGGGAAGTCCTCAACTGGAACGACGTTTATACCCTCAGGTCCGGGGAACCCGCGACCTCCCGGGAGGGCAAGGTGACTCCGTTGACCGAGGAGCGGCTGAAAGTTCGAGAGGTCCCGGGCAGCCGGCAATGCTGGTTTTACCTGGCGGCCAATCAGAGTTGCCGCATTTATGAGGACCGGCCGGAGCAATGCCGCCGCCAGAATTGCTGGGGCGAGCCCGCGCCCGCGTCTGGGCCCGAGGAATTATTGCAGCGGGTCCACCTGTTTGCCGCGGTCCCCGAGATTTGGGAGCTGATCAGAGAGCATCAAGAGCGCTGCGATTGCGCTAAAGTTGCCGCGCTCCTGAGCGACCTGGGCGCCGGCCGGGAAGCCGCCGGCGACCCCTTGTTCGAGGCCTTGCACTTCGACCACTATCTGCGGCAAATGCTCATCGGCGATTGGGAGTTGACCCCGGAGGCCACCGACCTCATTCTCGGGCGGCCGTTGGCCGACTTCCTGCGGACCTTAGGGGTAAACGCCATTCTCACCCCCGAAGGCGTCTTTCGCCTGGAACCGCTCCAGGCCTCAGCCTAAGTTCCCGCCGGGGCCCCTGCCCGGCCCCGGCGAGAGGATTTCCCCCGCCATGAACACCAGGAGCTGCCATGCTTGAAGACCTGATCAGACGCAATCGCAGTTGCCGGCGGTTTTTCGAGAACGAGGCAATCCCGATGGAGACCTTGAAATGGCTGGTGAACCTGGCCCGGCTGTCGGCCTCCGCCGGCAATCTCCAGCCTCTCAGGTATATCCTGTCCAACCAGCCCCGCAAAAATGAGGCCATCTTCTCCTGCCTGGCCTGGGCCGGCTATTTGCCGGATTGGCCCGGCCCCCCGGCAGGCGAGCGGCCCGCGGCCTATGTGGTAGTGGTAGGGGATAAAAGCCGCGCCGCCACCCTGGCCACGGACGTGGGCATCGCGGCCCAGAGCATCCTCCTGGGGGCCAGGGAGAAAGGCCTGGGCGGGTGCATGATCGGCTCCATCAAGCGAGACCAGTTGCGGGAGTCGCTTAAGATTCCGGACGGCTTCGAGATCGTCCTGGTCATCGCCCTGGGCAAACCCAAGGAAACCGTGGTTCTGGAAGAGGTAGGGGCCGCAGGCGACATCAAGTATTGGCGGGATGAACAAGGCGTCCACCACGTCCCCAAACGGCCGCTTAAGGACCTGATCCTCAGCGAGTGAAGGGCTGACGAGTCGCGGTTTTTGAGCCGCTGCGGCTTAGTGAATCAGGGCCGGGATGAGTATGAACTCCACCGCCCAGCGGCCCGGCGCCTCGCGTTTTAAGCAGACCATGCCGCCCATTTTGAAATTGATCACGCCGGGCTGCTGAACCCCGCAGAGGAGCCGGCTGGCCAGCCTGGCCAAATGGGGCAGATGGCCAACCAGGGCCAGGTCCTCGTCCAGGCTTTCGAGCCGGTCCGCCCAGATGGCGGGGTCATCTAGAGGGGCTAAGCCGTCGGTCGCGGCGCTGCCCTGAGCCGGTTTGAGTTCGGCCGCCAGGATTTCCGCGGTCCGCAAGGCTCTGGTCTTGCCGCTGTGCAGGATCCGGTTGATGGTCACTTGCACCTTCCCGGCAAACTGCGCCACTTTCCTGATATCCTCGCGGCCTTTAACGCTCAGATCTCTCGTTGGGTCTTCTTCTTCCCGGTTAGCCTCTGCGTGTTGCACCAGATAGAGAAACATGCGAACCTCCTCATCAGGCGGGCACCGAGGCCCACCTCAGCGTTGCCCTATCCACCCAAGATAATGAAAAGGTTTAACAAAATCAACCGGGCACTACAGGTGCTATGGAAACCGGGCATCTGTATATGTTAGTGACATCATCCGGCAGGCGCGGAGTTGACAAGGGGGAACGTTTCTAATAAATAGAATACATGGCGCGGCCCAAGAAAAAATTATACATCCGGACCTTCGGCTGCCAGATGAACGTGGCCGATTCCGAACTGATGGCCCAGGTTTTGGGGGAGGAGTATGAGCTGACGGCGCATGCCGAAGAGGCGGACCTCTACCTGATCAATACCTGCGCCATCCGCCGCAAAGCCGAGGAGAAGGTCAAGAGCCTCCTGGGAAGTCTGAAGTTTTTGAAGCAGCAGCGCCCCCAACTCCTCCTGGGCGTGGGCGGCTGCGTGGCCCAACAGGAGGGCGAGCGGCTGCTGGCTGCGGCCCCTCACCTCAACCTGGTGTTCGGCACCAAGGGTATCTACCATTTGCCGGAGTTGGTGGGCCGGATCGCACGGGGCGAACGGGTCGTGGACGTCGGCCTGAACCGGGACTGCCCGGAGCTGCCCCGCCGCGCCTGGTTGCCGGGTACGTTTCAGACGATGGTGACCATCATGCGGGGCTGCGACAACTTTTGCACGTTCTGCGTGGTCCCCTACGTGCGGGGCCGGGAGGCCAGCCGGGAACCGGACGCCATTATCGCCGAAGTCGCTGACTTCCTGGCCGCTGGCGGCCAGGAAGTGACTCTCCTGGGCCAGAACGTCAATTCTTACGGCCGCGGTTTGGCTGAAACGATCACGTTTACCCAACTCTTGCGGCGGCTCAACGGCCTGCCCGGCCTCTCCCGGCTGCGGTTCGCCACCTCCCATCCCCGGGACCTGTCGCCTGAGTTGATCGACGCCTTCGGCGAGCTGGACGCCCTGTGCGAGCATCTCCACCTGCCGGTGCAATCCGGCACCGACCGGATCTTAAAAAGGATGAACCGCGGTTACACCCATGAACATTACCTGGAAAAGGTTGCGGCCCTGCGCCGGGCCTGCCCCGGCATCGCCCTGTCCACCGATCTGATCGTGGGATTTCCGGGGGAGTCCGAGGCGGATTTTGTGCAGACCTTGGACCTGATGCGGGCCGCGGGGTTCGACCAGTCTTTTTCCTTTAAGTATTCTCCCCGGCCTCAGACCCGGGCCGCGACGTACCCTGATCAGGTGGCCGAAGAAGTCAAAGCCGAACGTCTGGCCCGACTCCAGGCCTTGCAGGATGAGCTCACCCTCAAGTCCCACGCACGCCTGGTGGGCCAGGAACACGAGGTGCTGGTGGAAGGCTTCAGCAAGCGCTCCATAGAGGAACTGTGTGGGCGGCTCAGAACCAACCAGGTTGTCAACTTCAGCGGACCCCGGGAACTGGTGGGCTCTCTCACCCGGGTCGTCATCACCGAGGCGCACCCCCATTCCCTGAAAGGCCGGAGGGTGCAAGGCCTCGACCACCTCGTGAGCGTTGGGCGGAGCGCCTGAGAGCTTCCCCGGGGGAGGTATTATGCTAAGAGAAATGACGGTTTCCGGATTGACCATCGACCCCTTTACCAACAGTCCCATTATGATCCTGAAAGACGTGGACTCGGACAAAGCGGTCCCCATCTGGATCGGGCTGCTGGAGGCCACTGCCATCGCCAGCGAGTTGGAGAACATCAAGTTCTCCCGCCCCATGACCCATGACCTGCTGAAAAATATCATGGAACTCATGGAGACCACGGTGACCAAGGTGGAGGTCTGCGACCTGCGGGATAATACCTATTTTGCTCTCATCTATCTCATCCGGGAAGGCAAGGAAATCAGCATCGACGCCCGGCCCAGCGACGCCATCGCCATCGCGCTGCGCACCAAGGCCCCCATCTTCGTGGCCGACGTGGTGATCCAGAAGGCTCGCCGGGTGGATCTCACCGCCAAGGAGGCCATCACCACCGAAGACGCCAAAAAGTGGACCGAAGTGCTGGAAGGCCTGGACCCGGAAGATTTCGGCAAATATAAAATGTAAAGGAAGTTCAGTTCTCAGTTTTCAGTTCCTGCGCCTTTTTTGCTCATAGACTGTAAAGACAGATCATTAGCCTAATTTTACCCTACCTGCTCGCCGCCGCCCCTCGGGCTGGCAAAAACATGATTACCTCTGGATACCGCCTCCGAGAAATGGTATAAAATACTTATTCACTGGTTCATTATTCTTTTACCGAAAACTGAAAAATTGAAACCGAAAACAGGTTTTTATGATTGATCTGCATACCCACTCCCTGTATAGCGACGGCGAGCTGATCCCCGCGGAGCTGTGGCGGCGGGCCCAGGTGAAGGGCTACCGTTATCTCGCCATTACCGACCACGTGGACGCCTCCAACTTCGAAGTGGTGTTCACCCGGCTGAAGAGCGCGGCTCTGAGCCTCAACCGGGGCGACTACCCGGTGCTCATTCCCGGCCTGGAGTTCACCCACCTGCCGCCGGCCCAGATTGCGCCGCTGTCGGCCCAGGCCCGGGCCCTGGGGGTGCCACTCATCGTGGTCCACGGCGAGACCCTGGTGGAGCCGGTGGCCCCGGGCACCAATCGGGCCGCCATCGAAGCCGATATCGACATCCTGGCCCACCCCGGCCTTATCACTATCGAGGAAGTCGCCCTGGCCCGGGAGCGCGGCATTTTCCTCGAGCTCTCCGCCCGTAAAGGCCACTGCCTGGCCAACGGCCACGTGGCCCGCCTGGCCCTGGAAGTGGGCGCCTCCCTCCTGGTCGATACCGATTCCCACAGCCCCTCGGACCTCATCACCCGGCAGCAAGCCGAACGCATCGCCCGGGGCGCGGGCCTCAGAAGCGCGGCCATCCAAACCCTCTTCGCCGACGCCGAAGCCCTGGCCCGGCGGTTAGCGGAGCTGTAGCTGTTCTGGTAGGGCGGGCGTCCCGCCTGCCATCCTTTATGGGAACCCCGCTTTTTTGCAAAAAGCAAGGTTCCCCCAAACCCCCTCCTGGAAAAATAAAAGGTGGAACAGGCGTCTCGCCTATGCAGCTACGGCCAGGATTGGTGGGGCGGGCCTCTGTGCCCGCCTTAATAATCCCCTCCGCCTGTAAAAAAACCTTCCTTAACCTCCACGCCATATTAAGATTATTTGCCAATCTTCAGGTTATCATGGTTTAATAGCTGCAATGAACCCAGGGACGGGAGAATTTTCGAAAAATCCGGGAATCTGGCTGAAGCACATCGGACTGAGCCTGCTGGAGTTCTTCTTGCCGCGTTTGTGCCTCTTCTGCGACGCCGCGGTGGGGGAAGACGCGGCGGTAGCGGTCTGCCCGAAGTGCCAGGGACGGATCGAGTGGGTGGTGAGTCCTTTGTGTACCTGCTGCGGGCGCAGGTTCAAGTCCCAGGAGGGCGAGGACCGCGTCTGCGGCGACTGCCAGGCCGAGCCGCCGCCCTTTACCCGAGCCCGGGCCGCGGTCGTTTATGAGGAACCCATAACCAAGGCCATCACCGGCTTCAAGTTCGGCCGCCGCCTGGCTTATCTCCCCGTGATGCACAGCTGGCTCCAGCAGCCGCGCTGTCTGGAGTTAGTTGAAGAGGCGGACCTGATCGCGCCGGTGCCGCTGCACCCCAAGCGCCTGAAACACCGGGGCTTCAACCAGGCCATTCTCCTGGCCCAGGCCTTCCCGGAGGTGCCCCTGGCCCGGGAAGCGGTGGTCAGACTGCGCCATACCGCGCCCCAGGTGGGGCTTAAGCCCAAGGAACGTCAAGCCAACGTCAAGGACGCCTTTGGGGTGCCGGACCCCGCGCTAGTCAAGGGCAAAAACGTCCTGCTTATCGATGACCTGTTTACCACCGGGGCCACCGTCAAGGAATGCGCTAGAGTTTTACGTAAGGCCGGGGCCCGCCGGGTGGAAGTCCTCACCGTGGCCCGGGTCAAGCATTGAAGGCAGGGCGAAAAGGGAAATCATGACCGCATGCAGCACCAGCCATAAGGTGATCGAGCAAGAAGCCGGGGCCCGGTGGGTCAAGGACCTGCAGGATGGCGGCCAGAAGGTGGTTTTCACCAATGGCTGCTTCGATCTGTTGCACCCGGGACACGTGGCCTATCTGGAAGAGGCCCGTTCCCTGGGGGACGCCTTGATCGTCGGGGTCAACACCGACGCCTCGCTTACACGCCTGTGCAAAGGCCCTGGGCGGCCCTTGACCCCGGAAGCCGACCGGGCCCGGGTGCTGGCCGCGTGCGCCTGCGTGGACCGGGTGGTATTATTTGGCGAAGACACCCCTCTGGCGCTCATCACCCTGCTGCAACCCGACGTCCTGGTCAAGGGCGGCGACTATCAGTTAGACCAGATCGTGGGGCGAGAGGTAGTCCTGGCCCGGGGCGGTCAGGTGCTGGCCCTGCCCTTTGTGCCGGGCTACTCCACCAGCACCCTTATCGACCGCATCCGCTCCCGGAGTTGAGGTTAATCCCTCTCCCGCTTCATTTGCCCGGCTGCAGCTCGGCGCCGCAGGAGGGGCATTTCCGGTGGCCGCACGCCTGGCCCGCCTCTTGGGGGACTTGCTTACCGCAGGAGGGGCACACGCACTTCGCCTGCACTTTGGGCTCGGCCTCGAAACCGCAGCAGCCGCAATCGCAATCCGTGCCATGACCTTCTAAAGGCATAACTGTCACCTCTCATTTTTTAATCAAAACATAATAATCCCCCCTCCAGAGTCAAGTTATTTACATGGTAAAATTCTGTGGCGCGGCTGGTTCCCTCTGGGGCGAGGGGGTGGCGGGATCGGGGTCAGCGGCTGTTGGCCAGGGGGTTTTGGGGTTCCAGGGGGAAGGTAAAAGAGAACGTACAGCCCCGGCCGGGGGCCGTATCCACCCAGATGCGGCCGCCGTGGGCGTCGATGATGCGTTTGACCGTGGCCAGCCCCAGGCCGAAGCCCCGGTTGTCTCCTTCCCGGGCGCCGCGATAGAAGACTTCAAAGAGATGGGCCAGGTCGTCAGGAGCAATCCCTGGACCCTGATCCTGCACGGTAAATCTGATGGCCGGGTCCTCAGCCGCGGCAGCCAACGTCACCCGGCTATGGGCCGGGCTATACTTGATGGCGTTCTCCAGGAGGTTTTCGAGGACCCGCCGGAACAGGAGCGGGTCCGCGGTGAGGGGCGGCATTTCTGGGACCAGGCGGGTTTCCAGGGTGATGTCCTTGTCTTCGGCCAGGGGTTGCAGCAGGGTGATGACTTCCCGGCACTCTTTGGCCACGTCCAGGGCCTGGGGTTGGGGGGTCAAAATCCGCAGGTCCAGGCGGGCGAATTCGAGAAACCGGGTAATGAGTTTTTCCAGCCGGTCCATCTCCCGGAAGACGGTCTGCAGATAATTTATCTGGGGGTCGCTCAGAGGGCCCACTTTCCCCTGCAGCATCCGGCGGATCAGACCGGCCATGCCCACCACCGGGGTCTTCAGGTCGTGGGCGAACATGTTGACCAGGTGGCGGCGCTCGGTTTCCATGCGCTTCACCGGAGTCAGGTCGCGGATGATGATGGCGCCGCCCCGGAGGGTCCCGTTATCGTCCCGGAGGGCGAAGGAACTGATCATCACGGGCACCTCCTGGCCGGAACGGTTCCGCAGGGTGACTTCCTCCGTGGCTTCTTTATGTCCCTTCAACACCAGATTCCAGGTGCTCGGGTCCCCGCCCTGCAGGTGCAGGACTTCCAGGGCCGGGCGTCCCAAGGCTTCCCCCCGGCTATAGCCCGTCAGCCTCTCGGCGGCGGGATTGAGCTCGGTGATCAGCCCCTGATGATCCGCGGTAATCACGGCCCCCGGGGTTTTCTGGATCAGAAAGGAGGACCAGTCGTGCGACTGGGAGAGGCTGACCGGCGGCGTATCGGACATTTGCAGTTCCGTAAATCAGGGCAATAGCGCGACAGATTAAAGATATTACGAGACTTTTTAACAGTTTTTGCCCTTAGAGGCAATCGGATTTCCGGCCTCACAGGGCGGAAATGCTGGCGGCAAGAGGGGAAAACCCTGGCCTTGGCCGGAAAATTATGGTAAAAATCCCCCTAGTCTTAAAGGAAGGTAACATGTCAGAAGTACGCACTCGTTTTTCCCCCAGTCCCACGGGCTCGCTGCATTTGGGGGGCGCCCATACGGCGTTGTTCAACTGGCTCATTGCCCGGCATTTTCACGGGACTTTTATCCTGCGGATCGAAGATACGGACCGGGAGCGCTCCCAGGAACGGTTTGTCGACGAGATTCTGGAAGCTATGCATTGGCTGGGCCTGGAATGGGATGAAGGCCCCTATCGCCAGATGGACCGGATGCCCGTCTATCAGGACTATATTAACCGCTTGCTGGCCAATGGCAGCGCCTATTACTGCAACTGTCCGCCCCAGGACGCCAAGGCCCGCCAGGCTGCCATGGCCCGGGGCGAGAAACCCAAGTATGACGGCCACTGCCGCGATCTGAATCTGCCGCCCGGGCCGGATACTGCGGTGCGTTTCAAGACCCCCCAAACGGGCGTCACCCATTGGGACGATGAGATCAAGGGGCCCATCGCCTTTGACAACCAGGAGTTGGACGACCTGGTGCTGTTGCGGGCCGACGGCATCCCCACCTATAACTTTGCCGTGGTAGTGGATGACCTATCCATGGGGGTCACCCATGTCATCCGGGGGGAAGACCATATTCCCAATACGCCCCGGCAGATCGTCATTTATGAGGCCCTGGGCGCCACGCCGCCCCGGTTCGCCCACATGCCCTTGATGCTGGGCAAAGACCGGGCCAAGCTGTCCAAGCGCCACGGCGCCCTGTCCATCATGGCCTACCGGGACCAGGGCTTCCTGCCCTACGCCCTGGTGAATTACCTGGCCCGTCTGGGCTGGTCCCACGGCGACCAGGAGATTTTCTCCCGGCAGGAGCTCATCGACTACTTCGCCCTGGACCACGTGACCAAGTCCCCGGGGGTCTTTGACATTGAAAAGCTCCTGTGGCTCAACAGCCACTATTTAAAGGAGATGCCGGCCCCGGAGTTGGCCCGGGCCGTGACCCCTTTTTTAGCCGGGGTGGGGATCACCGATCCGGACCAGGACTATCTGGCCAAGGTAGTGCCCACCCTGAGCGCCCGGAGCAAGACCCTGGTGGAGATGGCCGAGGCGGCGCGCTTTTATTTCCTGGACCCCAGGCCCTACGAGGCCAAGGCCGCACAGAAGTTTCTTTCTCCGGCCAGCGTGCCTCACTTGCAGGAGGTGGCGGCCCGCCTGAAAGCTTTGCCCGAGGTGTCTGAAGAGGCCTTGAACCAATTGTTCGCCGCGTTAGTCCAGGAGACCGGGCTCAAGATGGTCAACCTGGCCCAGCCGGTGCGGGTGGCCCTGACAGGCAAAACGGCCAGCCCCGGCCTCTTTGAAGTCATCAGTATCCTGGGCCGGGAGGAAACTTTGCGGCGGATCGAGACCGCCATCGAATACGCAGAACAAGGGAAGTCCGCTCAGTGATAAGATGATGCCAGGGGCGCCCGGCGTACCATGTGATTACCCACAGGCTCAGTTTAACGCTTCATAGGAGGATTCGTCATGTCGGAAGGAAAAGAACCTTATCGGAAAAAGCAGGCTTACCTGATGATCCTGGTGTTCGCCTGTATCGGCGTCGCCATTTGGGGACATAGCGCCGCGATCTCCGTCGGCTCTATGCTGGCGGCCTGCGCTCTGGCTTTTTATGCCGCGTCCATGCAGCCGGCCAAGGCCCCGGACGAACATCACCATTAATTCCGGTTCCGGGCGGGCGCCCGCCGGGGTGCGCCTTTACGGTTAGACCAAGATGCGCCCGGGCCGTGGCGCCCAAGATGTGTAAACTGGACGTTGCCGGGCCGGTGGCCCAGCCTCCTGCCGGATTGGGCTGCCGCCCCCTCTTTCCAACCTGAGACACCACCAGGAGGGCACTATGCGCATCGCCTTGATCGGCCAGGCGGCCTTCGGCGCCGACGTTCTGAAAGGGTTACTCAACCAGGGGCAAGAGGTGGCGGGCGTGTTTTGCCCGCCGGATCGAGGCGCCAAAACCGATCCCCTCAAGGACGCGGCCCTGGCCGCGGGCCTTAAGGTCTTCCAACCGGCTCATATGAAGAACCCGGAGGCCTTCGACCAGATGGTCTCCCTGCAGGCCGACCTGGGGGTGCTGGCCTTTGTCACCGACATCGTGCCTGCCCGGGTCTTCAGTGCCCCCAAGCTGGGCTCCATCTGCTACCATCCCTCCATCCTGCCCAAATACCGGGGCTCCTCCGCCATCAACTGGGCGGTGATCAACGGCGAGAGCCAGACCGGCCTCACCATCTTTTGGGTGGATGAGGGCATCGATACCGGCGACATCCTCCTCCAAAAGAAAGTGGAGATCGGTCCTAGCGAGACCACCGGCGAGCTGTATTTCAACAAGCTGTACCAGTTGGGGGTGCAGGCTTGTTTGGAGGCGGTGGACCTCATCGCCCGGGGTGAGGCCCCCAGGATTCCCCAGGATCACTCACTATCCACGTATGATCCTCCGTGCGATGAGAAGGTGGCTGCGCTCGACTGGAACCGGCCGGGCCGCAAGGTGTTCGATTTCATCCGGGGCTGCGACCCCCAGCCCGGCGCCACCACCACCTTCCGGGGCGAGACGGTCAAGCTCTATAATGCCTCTTTCCTCATGGAAGAGCGCCCGGCCCCGGCCGGCGAGATCCTGGAGGTGACGGACAAGGGCCTCAAGGTGGCCGTGCCCGGCGGCGTCCTCCTGATCAGCCGCTTCCGCACCAAGGACCTGGGCAAAGTCAAGGCCCCGGAGTTCATTGGAGCCAAGAAGCCCCGTCCGGGCGACCGCTTCGGGAGCCCCACGGTCATGCGGTGCTGCTAACCGCCAGGGGCTTCTTTCCTGAATAAGATAGCTCATGGGTTGTGGTCTGGGCCGCGGCCTGCGGCGCAGTATGGAGGAGAACCAGGCCCCGCCCTCGGCTGAGGGTGATAACCAGTCAACGCTGGCTTCCTATGGAGGAATAATGGATTATCTGGCAGGCATGTCCCAGGCGATGCTGAAAGCCGCGCACGACAACACCTCTGAAGATTATAGTTACGTGGCCACGGAACTGGTGAAGGCCAAGGAAATGGTCTCGCAGGCCCTGGAGAAAGCCACGGCCGCCGCCGTAAAAGACATCATCCCCAAATTGGAAAACAACCAACCCCTGACCGAAGAGGAACAGCGCACCGTTAGATTGTGGGTGATAGGGGACGCCGAAGGCTATGTGAAGATGGAGAATAATTTTAACGATTGGCTGGCGGAATACCGGCGGCTGCAAGACGTTATCGGCGATTACGAACGCACCTCTTCAACAGTCCAGTCCCTGGCGGAAGTCCACGGAGTTTTGGAAGACGCCATCAAGGTAGCCGACGCCATCGCCCATTTTCTCGACGACAAGGAACGGGTGGCCCGGTTTGACCAGGCCATGACTAGTCTCAACGCTGAAGACAACAAATTTATCGCAGGTGTCTTGAGAAGTAAGCTGGCGATGCCGTAGATTCGAGACGGGTGCAGCAGTTACCCGGTTCATATCACCCGGAGGCTGAGAAGCATGGCATTGCCGAAAAATTCCCACATTGCCTTAAAAGCCCGCTATCTGACCGTGAACTTCATCGGCCTGGCCCTGATCGCCGCGGTCTTCGTCTACGCCGGGGTGGTGGAGGTGATCAAGTGGCGCTGGGCGCCCTTCGCGGGTTTCGCCGCGCTGCCTGCCGCCACGGCCAGCCTCCTCACATATATCTTCCTGGCCCTGGCTGCCGGCCAATACTTCATTATCAAGGTCGTTCAAAAGATCGTGCTGGCCCAGTCGGTGGACAACCTGCCCCAGGCGGCCATCATTACCTTCGCCCTGTGCGAAACCGTGGCAATTTTGGGCCTGGTGCTGTTTCTCTTAACCGGCAACGGCCTGGATTTCTATGTCTTTATGGTGATTTCCCTGGGGTTCTTCTACGTTTATTTCCCCAAGTACGAGCAATGGGAAGAGTTGGTGAAGGGCGGCAGGACTAAGAAAAAATAGTCTCCCGGCGCAGGCTAAAGCCTGCGGCTACAGGGTTTGCGGCGACATGAAAAACATCGGCATTTACTACCACCCGTCCTTCAGCCGCAAGAGCTACATGACCGTGGGCAACCGGCTGCGGGATTTTCCCGAGGCCCTGGAGCCGCTGCTGGCCCGGCCCAACGTGCGCCTCATCGAGGCTCCCCGGGTATCCGAAGACCTGATCCTCAAGGTGCATGACCCGGAGATGCTCACCATGGTGGCCATGGATGGGATGTGCTCTACCGCATACGAGTCCGCGGGCTCGGTGGTGGCAGGTATGGCGGATTTGGCCACGGGCAAGATCGACCGGGCCTTCTGCTTCATCGGGGCCGGCGGCCACCACGCCGGCTTCCGCCAATTCTGGGGGGCCTGCTGCTTCAACGACGTGGTTATCGCCCTGACCCACACCCGGGAAATCAGCCCCTGGCGGCGCTTTGCCATTGTGGACACCGACGCGCACCACGGCGACGGCACCCGCCAGTTGGTGCGGGACGACCCCGGCGTGTTCCACCTGTGCTTCTGCGGCCTCAATTATCACTCGGACGACGGCACCAAGGTGGACGTCAACGCCTACCGGATGAATGCGCACGGCAACCCGGATAGCCAATACGTGGACCTGGTGCGCCAAAACCTGCCGCGGCTTTCGGCCTTTAGGCCGGACCTGCTCATCTGGTACTACGGCTTCGATACCCACCGGGACGACTACGGCTCCCTGGGCCTCACCGAAGCGGCCTACTTTGACATCTGCGACCTGATGCTGGCGGCCGCCACGGAGATGGGCGTGCCCCTCCAGGTGGTCCTGGCCGGGGGCTCCATGTCGCACCTGGCCACCGCCACCATCCCGGAAATTATCCGCCGCCTGGCGGACTAATCTCTACGCTCCGCGATCAAAATCCCCTCCGTGTGGCCCGCTTGGATATCGCACCTGACCTTCAGGGGCGCCTAAGCCCTTGAAACTGTCTGTCCAATCATTAAGTTATTCTCATCTCCATCCATATCCACCTAACCGGCAAACCACCTCATACAGGAAGGCGACATGGCTAAATGGCTCTTCAACGTCAACCATAGCTCAGCGCAATTCAACGTGCGCCACATGATGGTGAGCTGGGTGCACGGCATGTTCACCAACTTCACCGGCACTCTCAACTTCGACCCTCAGGATGTCATCGCTTCCCGCGTGGAGGTAGAAATCGACGCCGCCTCAATTTACACCGGCGTGGAGAAGCGGGACAACCATCTAAAAAGCCCCGATTTTCTGGAGGCAGAGAGATACCCGAAGATCTTCTTTAAAAGCACCGGGGTCGAAGTGGCCGGCCTGGATCATGCCTGGGTTTACGGCGACCTAACCATCCGCGGCATCACCCGCCCGGTGCGGCTGGATGTCCGCTGGACCGGGCCCGCCCATTTTGACGACGAGGGGCAGATCTACACCAGCTTCGGTTTCCGCGCCGAGACCCAGATCAAACGTGAGGATTTCGGCATGGTCTTCAATATCGAGATGGAGCATGGCGGGTTCATGGTGGGCAAGCACGTTTATCTCATCCTGAATGCAGAAGTCGATCTGGCGGCGGAATAAAACGACTTCAACCGCAAAAGGTGCAAATGAGCCCCCGAACCTCGGTTTCCCAGCTCTTTGTCATTGCCGTGGCCGCGGTTTTAATTTATAATATATTTAAATGAGTTAAGGGGCAGCACGGCCCTAATCTTGAACTCTCGGGCTGGAGCGCCCTGCGCCCCGGCCTTCCTTTATATCTTATGCTGACTGATCGCTTAGAATCCCTGGAACAGCGGTACCAGGAACTGGAAGACTCCCTGACCGACCCTGAGGTCATCAAGAACCAGGACCTCTACCATAAGTATCGCAAGGAACACGCCGACCTGACGCCGGTGATCCAGATCTTCCGGCGCTACCGGCAGGTGGAGAAGGAACTGGCGGAGAACCAGACCCTGCTGAAGGAAGAGGCGGACGAGGAATTGAAGGCTTATGCCCGGGAAGAGATCCAGGGACTGAAGGATCAGGCCGAAAAGCTCGAAGAGGAACTCCGCTTCTTGCTGCTGCCCCAGGACCCCCTGGATGACAAGAACGTCATTTTGGAGATTCGGGCCGGCACCGGCGGCGAGGAAGCGGCGCTGTTTGCCGCGGACCTCTACCGCATGTACACGCGCCTGGCCGAGCGCAAGCGTTGGAAAATGGAGATCCTGAGCCATTCGGCTACCGGCGTCGGCGGGTTCAAGGAGATCATCGCTTCCATTTCCGGCAACAAGGTGTACAGCCAGCTCAAGTATGAGAGCGGCGTGCACCGGGTCCAGCGGGTCCCGGCCACGGAATCCCAGGGGCGCATCCACACCTCGGCGGTGACCGTGGCCGTTTTGCCCGAAGCCGAAGAGGTGGACGTCCAGATCAACCCCGAAGAACTGCGCATCGACGTCTTCCGGTCTTCGGGTCCCGGCGGCCAGAGCGTCAACACCACGGATTCGGCGGTGCGGATCACCCACCTGCCCACGGGCCTGGTGGTTTCTTGTCAGGATGAAAAGTCCCAACATAAAAATAAGGCCAAGGGCCTAAAGGTGCTCCGGTCCCGGCTACTGGATATGATGCAGCATGAACAGCAGCAGCAGATCGCCCAGGAACGCAAGAGCATGGTGGGCACCGGGGACCGCAGCGAGCGCATCCGCACCTACAACTTCCCCCAGGGCCGGATCACCGACCACCGCATCGGCCTTACCCTCTACCGGCTGGAAGCCATGTTGGACGGCGATCTGGAAGAACTTTTACAGAGCTTGATCGCCTACCATCGCACCCAGGCCCTGGCCCAGGCGTAAATGGCCCCCGCCCCGGAATCCTGGACCATCCTGAAAATCCTCAGGTGGACCACGGATTATTTCACCACGAAAGGGGTCTCCGAACCCCGGACCTCTGCCGAAGTGCTCCTGGCCCACAGCCTGGGCCTAACCCGCCTGGACCTCTATCTGCGCTACGACCAGCCGCTCAATCAAGAAGAACTGGCCCGCTTCAAGGCCCTGGTGCTGCGGCGCGCCCAGGGGGAACCCGTGGCCTACCTCACCGGCCACCGGGAGTTCTGGTCCCTGGACTTCCACGTGACTTCTGCGGTACTGATCCCCCGCCCGGAGACTGAAACCTTGGTGGCCGCGGCTTTAGAGGCGGCAAAAGATTTTAAGCCAGATAAAAAAATCACTCCTCTAGAAGCCCATCCGGGAACCCAGAACCCGGAACCCGAAACTCCAACCTTTTGGGGATTAGAAATAGGCGTCGGCAGCGGCGCCATCGTTATAACCTTGGCCAGAGAGTTGCCGTACACCGCCTGGGTGGCAGTGGACCTTTCCGCCGCGGCCCTGGCGGTGGCCCAAGACAATGCCAGCCGCTTGGGGGTGGCTGACCGCATCCGCTTTCTCCGGGGGGACCTGCTGGCCGGGCTTCGGCCCGAGAGCCGCTTTGCCCTGCTGGCGGCCAATCTGCCTTATGTGCCTCGGGCCGAGTGGGAGCGGCTGCCCCGGGACATCAAAGACTTCGAGCCCCGCCAGGCGTTATGGGGGGGAGAAGACGGCTTGAGCCTGATCCGGGTTCTGGTCCGGCAGGCGCATGAGTATCTTATGAAAGGCGGCTGGGTGCTGCTGGAAGTGGGAGATGGGCAGGCGCCCCAGGTCGCAACCCTACTGCAGCAAACCGAGGCCTATGACCGTGTCGAGACGATCAAGGATTTCAATGGGATCGAGCGGGTGGTGCGGGCCCGGCGTTCGGATGGCGCCGGTTAAAAAGTCATCTCCCTCAGAAGCATAAGGCTCATATCATCTATGCCGTGTTTGCCGGTGCCGACATAGGGCTCACGCGGCTTACTGTCGTAACTGTTCCAGGTCTCGCCGCGTCTCGCCGCTATCCAGCTTGAGCCTTTCTATCTTGCCACTACTGTCTTTAGACTCCATCAGGACGCCGGAGCAGCCCGATAAGAGCAGCATCGCTGACACTAGCCTAGCCAAGGCAAGTACCATTTTATTGCCCAGCCCTGCACGCCCATGCCCCCGGGGAGCAGAAGAATATAATGCCTAATATCTATAAGGAATATAACACAATGTCACCATTCCATCTTATAGTATAGACTTACTGGCTCGTTCCCAAATGTACCTTGGCAACGAGGGGAATGGTTTTCGATTATATGGCATTCATTCCTTCCAGCCCGAGGCGATCACCTCGTACTTTATGTTAGGATGAGAAAAGCTTATGTAGAAGGCCTGCTTCTCAGTTAGCATTTGCGTCACTACTCCAGAGGGCCCAGCGACTTCGTTGATGACTCCTAAACCGTCTTTTGATGAGGCTATCCTGATCATCAATGGAACCGTATTGTCTTCACTCCATAGCTTAAACTGAATTATTGCGAAATTGGCCGTAGGTGGAATGAAGTTGCTGGCGTCAATCCTTTTGAAGGGTGTCCACGCTGGCTCCTGACGTTTCCGCGCAGCCTCGACGTGGGTTTTCAGGATCCCGATAGTCTCCAAGTACCCCTTATCCGAAATGCGGCTACCCCAGAAACCAAGGATCGTGCCCGCCAATACACAGAGACCCCCCAAGACCAAGAGCCCAAAGCTTATAATTTGAAAGGTCTCGCCCCTACCCATCGCCATATGGTTCCTCGATCTTTATCGTTATGAATAATAAAATTTAACTATTTCTTCCTCGTTCCCAAGTGCACCTTGGGAACGAGGAAGGTGTATTCTCCTCATAAATCTTTGGGGCTGCTGATGCGGCCGGTCACCGCCGAAGCCGCGGCGACCGCGGGGCTGGACAGATAGACCTTGGATTTTGTATGGCCCATGCGGCCGGTGAAGTTGCGGTTGGTGGTGGCAATGGCCGTCTCTCCCGGGGCCAGGATACCCATGTGGCCGCCCAGGCAGGGGCCGCAGGTCGGGGGTCCGATCACCGCGCCGGCATCCAGGAAAATGGCCGTCAGGCCCTCGTCCATGGCCTGCCGCCACACCAGGGGCGTGGCGGGAATGACGATGAGGCGGACGCCCTTGGCCACCTTATGGCCTTTCAGGATTTTGGCGGCCAGGCGCAGGTCGTCGATCCGGCCGTTGGTGCAGGAGCCGATCACCGCCTGATCGATGGGCACGTCGCCCACTTTGGATACCGGCACTACATTACCGGGGGAAGGCGGGCAGGCCACCTGAGGCTCGAGCTGGCTGACATCGTAGGCCCGCTCGAAAAGATACGCCGCGTCCGGGTCGCTGGCATACTGCTTAAACGGCCGCAGGGCGCGCTCCTTGACGTAGTCCAGGGTCAGTTGATCCGGGGCAATGATGCCGTTTTTGGCGCCCGCCTCCACGGCCATGTTGGCCATGGAGAGGCGGTCGGCCATGGGCAGCCAATCGATGGCCTCGCCGGTGAACTCCATGGCCATGCCCCGGGCCCCGTCCACGCCGATATCGCCGATGGTGTGGAGGATCAGGTCCTTGCCGGTGATCCACAGGGGCAGGCGGCCGTGGTAAACAAACCGGATGCTGTCGGGCACCTTGAACCAGCACTCCCCCGTGACCATGACTGCGGCCAGGTCGGTAGAGCCCACACCGGTGGCGAAGGCCCCCAGGGCCCCATAGGTACAGGTGTGGCTGTCGGCGCCGATAACCACGTCGCCGGGCCCCACAATGCCTTTTTCCGGCAGCAGGGCATGTTCGACGCCCATGTCGCCGCCGTCGTAAAAATGCGTCAGGTCCTGCTCCTTGGCAAAATGGCGCAGTTGCTGGCATTGGATGGCCGAGGGGATGTCTTTGTTGGGGGCAAAATGGTCGCAGACCAGCACCACCCGGGACCGGTCAAAGACCTTATGGGCCCCAACCCGCTTGAATTCCTTGATGGCCAGGGGCGCGGTAATGTCGTTGCCCAGGGCGATGTCCACCCGGGCCATGATCAGCTCACCGGGTTCGACGTAGTCTTTGTCGGTGTGAGCCGCCAGAATTTTTTGGGTTATGGTTTGCGGTTTAGCCATTGATTACTCCATATCCTAGTAGTCAGTGGCCAGCAGCCGGCAGCGGTTGTCACTTTCTGACAACTGACTACTGACCACTGGCCACTTGCTTTTACAGTTCTTCGGGTTTAGGCCCTTTTTGGACCGGGCCGCCTTCCTTCAGGAAGTTAAGGCGGTTGAGGCCGTTGATGAAGGCCCGGGCGCTGGCGGTGACCACGTCCGGGTCCACGCCCTGGCCCGTGACCACGTGGCCTTCATCTTCGAGGCGCACCGAGACCTCGCCCTGGGCATCGGTGCCGCCGGTGATGGAACTCACCGCAAACTTCAAGAGCTTGCACTTGGAGCCGGCCAGGTGGGTGATGGCCTTGTAGGCCGCGTCGATGGGACCGTCGCCGAACACCGAGTACGGTCCCAGCAGTTGGCCGCCGACTTCCATCTTGACGTTGGCCGAAGGCCGGGCCATGGTCCCGGTGAGCACCACCAGTTCCACCAGGCGGAAGTGTTCGGGCACCGACTTATAGATCACCTCGGTTTCCACCAGGCTGATCAGGTCCTCGTCGTACACCGTCTTTTTGCGGTCCGCCAGGCTCTTGAAGCGGGCAAAAACCCGGTTCAGCTCGTCATCGTTGAGGTAGAAACCCATCTCCCGCAGCTTGTTCTTGAAGGCGTGGCGGCCCGAGAGTTTGCCCAGGGGCAGCGAGCTCTTCTTGATGCCCACCGCGGTGGGGGTCATGATCTCGAAGGTGCTGGCGTCTTTGAGCACCCCGTCCTGGTGAATCCCGGACTCGTGCGCAAAGGCGTTGGCGCCCACGATGGCCTTATTGGGCTGCACCGGCACGCCGGAGAGCTTGCTGGTCAGGCGGCTGGTGGGATAGATGTACTGAGTGACGATATCGGTGAAATACTCCAGCCGGTCCCGCCGGGTGGACAGGGCCATGACCACCTCTTCCAGGGAGGCGTTGCCGGCGCGTTCACCCAGGCCGTTGATGGTCACCTCCACCTGGCGCGCTCCGTTCATCACCGCGGCCAGGGTATTGGCCACGGCCAGCCCCAGGTCGTTGTGGCAGTGAACCGAGAGCACGGCCTGGTGGATGTTGGGGATGTGCTCCATCAGGTACTTGATCTTGGCCCCGAACTCATCCGGGATGGCGTAGCCCACCGTATCCGGGAAATTCAGGGTGGTGGCCCCGGCGTCGATGACCGCGGTGAAGACCTGGGCCACATAGTCCAGGTCGCTGCGGGAGGCGTCCATGGCCGAAAACTCCACGTTGGAGGTATATTGGGAGGCGTGCTTCACCGCGGCCGCCGCCATTTCCAGCACTTCTTCCCGGGACTTGCGCATCTGATGTTTCAGATGGATGTCGGAAGTGGATATGAAGGTGTGGATGCGGGGATTAGTGGCCTCCTTGATGGCCTCCCAGCAGGCGTCGATGTCCTTGGCAAAGGCCCGGGCCAGACCGGCGATTTGGGGCCCCCGAATCTCCCGGGCCACGGCGCGCACCGCCTCGAAATCCCCGGGCGAAGAAAAGGGGAACCCGGCCTCGATGACGTCTACGTTGAGGAGTTCCAGGTGCCGGGCGATCTGCAGTTTTTCGTCCACGTTGAGATTCGCGCCGGGGGTTTGCTCCCCGTCCCTCAGGGTCGTATCGAAGATAAAAACTTTGTGTGCCATATTCTAACCTTTTTGGTTAAAGGGTCAGTTCGATGTACCTGGCGGCTGCGTCAGCCGGTTCGAGATGATCCGGCTCAAATACTCGGCTGCCAGCGCATGTGCCGCGGCGGTCCAATGACCTTCTTGGTAGTAGAGGTGATCGATAGATTGGCCCGAGAGGGCCAACAAAGGGGTCAAAGACCAAAACGCGCCGCCGGCGGACATCGCGATCCCCTGCATCGCGGTTTCATCGGGAGAAATCACCCGAGTCCGGCGATACTGGCTCACTTCCTGGGAGCAGGGAATATAACAAATCATCAGGGAACCACCGGCCTGTCGCACTGCCGCATTCAACCGCTCAACATAAACCTTGGTTAATTTCTTATTAGTCTCAGTGGTATAGCCGCTTGCCGTCTTATTATATGATACTACTAATCCCTTGGTTAAGTCAGGGTTCGTGTGCTGGGCCTCTTTAACCAGGAGTTCAACCCCGGCCTGTTTGACTAAATTAGCGGCCTGGGACCAGGAAATCAGCCAGTTGTATCCGGGCAGATGGAACAACAGCTTTTTGATCACGCCCTGGTTGCCGGCCAGGGGCTTGGCGGTAAGTTCCCCCTGCTGACTGACATTATAATATTCTCCCCGCTCGTTGTCCTCAAAATCATTGCAAAAAAAGCACAATACGGTGAGATCGGGGTGGAATCTGGCACCCACCGTTTGAAATAACTTCAACTCGTAATCCGTGCCCTTGCCGGGGCAGCCGGCGTTCATGACTTCGACGGACCGGTGGGGCGCGGTCAGGTTCTTCTCCACCCGGGCGGCCAGGGTTTGGTCGTCATTGACCCCGAGTCCGTAGACAAAAGAGTCCCCCAGCATGAGGATACGGTAACCCGCGGTCTTCTTCTCCCGGTATTCCCGGCTGCCGCGCCAGCCCAGCGAGTTGTTACTATAGGCAAAGGTATAGACCCCGGGGGAATGCCGCACCCCCTGTTGGCCCGGCACGGGGATCTCCCCCAGGTTCGGGTCAAAGGCGAAGCGCACCGGCGCCACCTCCTGGGGCCGCAGAAGCCGCACCGCGCCTTCGGCGACGGCAAAGGCCGCCAGAAAGCCGAGGAGAACAGCGATGATTTTAAAGAGAAGTGACCGCATTGCTGTCTAATACCACGATAGATTTAAGCCGCAGGCACAGGCTGGAAAGCCTGTGCTACCCTGGGCCGCGGGCCCGGAGGCCCGTCCTCACGGTTAATTATTCTATAATAACCTGCGGTTTCAATCCAGTCGGGAAAACCGGCACGAGGACAGGTTGACGGGTGGCTAAGCCGGTCGGCTTCCCGGCCTCTCCCCCTCCGCCAACCTATAATCCCTGGGAATCGGTAAGCTTCGAGGGCGGGGCTTCGTTCTCGCCTTTGTCCGGCAACGGCAATCGGCGATAATACATAAAGGTGCTGACGGGTCCGGAGGCCACATAAATCGCCATGAGCAAAAACCCCATGATCGTGGGTGCGGTGGCTACCACCACAAAGATGAGGACCACAGCCACCAGGCTGTGGAAGGGATGCTGCCGGAAGAGGTCCATCTTCTTGAAACTTACATACTTGACATTGCTCACCATGAGAAACGACAGCAGGTAGATCATCCCCAGGATAAAGACATGGCGCTCCGGGGCCCATTCCCCGATCTCATAGTAAAAGATGATCGACGTGGCAATCATGGTGGCCGCCGCCGGGATAGGCAGGCCGTTGAAATAGCGGGGATCGAAGGACCCCTGCTGGACGTTGAAGCGGGCCAGCCGCAGAGCCCCGCAGACGACAAAGAGGAACGCGGCCACCCAGCCGAATTGATGGTACGGTTTCAGGGCCCAGAGGTACACCAGGATGCCGGGGGCCACCCCGAAGGCTACCAGGTCCGCCAGGGAATCATACTGCACCCCGAAGTCGGAGGTGCTCTTGGTCATCCGGGCGATGCGGCCGTCGAGACCATCCAGGACCAGAGAGACCAGAATCGCGATGGCGGCGCTGTGAAACCGGCCGTCAATGGCCGCGATTATCGCGTAAAACCCGGCGAACAGGCTAGCGGTGGTAATGAGGTTGGGCAGCAGAAACACGCCCCTGAAGCGGCGTCTGTCTTTCTTTTTACGTCTCCGGCGGAAACTCATGCCCATCTCCCTATGACGCTGCTCCCGGCTTTTAGCCGGTCCTTAACCTGCACCTTAATTTCGGCGGTGAGCGGCAAATACAGATCTACCCGGGAACCGAAACAAATCATGCCCAAACGCTCGCCCCGGGCCAGGCTCTGTCCGGGTCTGACAAATGGAATAATGCGCCGGGCCAACAGCCCCGCGATCTGCACGACCAGGACCCGCCGCCCTTCACATTCCAGCACCACCGCCTGCTGTTCGTTGCGCAGGGCCGCGTCCTCACGGGAGGCGGCCTTGTATTCCCCGTCCCGGTGCTTCATCTCCGATACCGTGCCCGCCAAAGGAGAGCGGTTGACATGCACGTCGAAGACGTTCATAAAGATAGCCACCCGCCGGGCCGGGCCGCGCATGAATTCGTTTTCCCGGACCTCGTCCACCTGGACCACCACGCCGTCCGCGGGGGAGACGATGAGCCCGGCCGCGCCGGGAATCTCCCGCTCTGGGTCCCGGTAAAAGTAGGCGCAAAAGCCGCCCGCCACCAGCCCCAGGACGGTGAGCCAGGGCCAATGGCCGATCAGTCCCAGGAAGATCAGCACCACGCCGGCCAGGATCAGGGGATAGCCGGGCGCCGCGATGGGGCTGCGCCTCGTTCCGGAGGATAGGGCCATACTTATTGACCATCCCCCTTACGAAATTGTAACGCTGGGGCGAAAAAGCGGAAAGGGAAAAAAGCGAAACGGTTGATTACCGAAGAATGTAATAGAGCTTTTCCCATTTCGCCTTTTCCCCTTTTCGCCCTGGGGTTTTACTTTTTCAGCCAGCCCATCATGGAGCGCAGCTTCTTGCCCACTTCTTCGATGGGATGCTCGGCCTCCTGGCGGCGCAGGGCGTTGAACACCGGCCGCCGGGCCTGGTTTTCCAGGATCCACTCCTTGGCGAATTCGCCGGTCTGCACCTCATAGAGGATCTGGCGCATCTCGTCCCGGGTCTCTTCGGTGATGATGCGGGGTCCCCGGGTGTAGTCGCCGTACTCCGCGGTGTCGGACACGGAATAGCGCATGTATTCGAGGCCGCCCTGATAGAAGAGGTCCACGATCAGTTTCAGTTCATGAAAACACTCAAAATAGGCGATTTCCGGGGCGTAGCCCGCTTCCACCAGGGTGTCGAAGCCGGCCTTGACCAATTCGGAGACGCCGCCGCAGAGCACGGCCTGTTCGCCGAAGAGGTCGGTTTCGGTCTCTTCCCGGAAGGTGGTCTCGAGCACCCCGGCCCGGGTGGCGCCGATGCCCTTGGCATAGGCCAGGGCCGTGGCCAGGGCCTTACCCGAGGCGTTCTGCTCCACCGCCACCAGGCAGGGTACGCCTGCGCCTTTCTCGTATTCGCTGCGGACCAAATGGCCGGGTCCCTTGGGCGCCACCATAATCACGTCGATGTCGGGGTTCGGCACGATCTGCCCGAAGTGAATGTTGAAGCCGTGGGAGAAGAGCAGGGTCTTGCCCTTGGTCATATGCGGCTTCAGATCATTTTCGTAGAGCATGGCCTGGACGTGGTCCTGGGTCAGGATCTGCACCACCTGGGCCTGAGCCGCGGCCTCCCCGGCGGACACCGGCTTGAAGCCGTATTTCTCGGCCAGCTCATAGTTAGGCGTACCCGGGACTTCGGAAACCAGCACGTCCACGCCGCTGTCCCTGAGATTCAGGGCCTGGGCGTGGCCTTGGGAGCCGAAGCCGATGATGGCCACTTTCTTGCCTTTGAGCACTCCCAAATCCGCATCCGCATCGTAATACATTTTCATTGGCAAATTCCTTTCTATATGCTTGTTCCCGAGCGCAGCCCGGGAATCAAATTGAAGTTGCTCAGCCGATTTAAATGGTGGGCCGTGCCCACCCTACATTTTGTCATTCTGAGCGCAGCGAAGAATGGCAACCGAGTTGGTGTCGTATTCAGCTAACGGCTGCCCCCTTTTCCTACTCCTTCTTGGTCCGCTGGATGGCCAGGCTGCCGGTGCGGACGATGTCCAGGATGCCGTGTACCTTGAGGTTGTCCAGCACCGCCTTAATTTTGGCGTGATTGCCGGTAATTTCCAGGCTATAGGTAGTGGGGCTGACGTCCACCACCCGGCACCGGAAGATGTCGGCAATCCGCAAGACCTCGGCCCGGGAGGCGCCGTCGGCCTTCACCGTGACCAGGGCCATCTCCCGTTCCACATGTTCCAGTTCGCTCAGGTCCACTACCCGGATGACGTTAATGAGCTTGTGGAGCTGCTTGATGATCTGCTCGGTGATGGCCTCATCCCCGGTGGAGACGATGGTAATGCGGGAGACCTCCGGGTCCATGGTCTCGGCCACGCACAGGGACTCGATGTTGAAGCCCCGCCCGGAAAACAGGCCGGTCACCCGAGAGAGCACCCCGGGAAGGTTATCCACCCACACTGAAATAGTATGCCGCTGTCGTGAGTCCATCTCCCCTCCTAGGCCAGTAACATCTCGTGCATGGCTTTGCCCGCGGGCACCATGGGCATGACGCATTCCTCGGGTTCCACCCTAAAGTCCATGATCACCGGTTTGGGCGTGTTCAGGGCCTCTTGGATGACCGGCACCACTTCCTCGGGCTTGGTAGCCCTGAGCCCCACTGCGCCGTAAGCTTCGGCCAGCTTGACAAAATCGGGGGCCCCCATGGGTGTGGAGCTGTAGCGCCGCTCGTAAAAGAGTTGCTGCCACTGGCGTACCATGCCCAGGAAGGTATTGTTCAAAATGGCGATCTTCACCGGCAGGTTGTTTTCCACCACCGTGATCAGCTCCTGGATATTCATCTGGATGCTGCCGTCCCCGGCGATGTCAATGACGATGGCATCAGGTTGGGCCACCTGGACCCCCATGGCCGCGGGGAAGCCGTACCCCATGACCCCTAGGCCCCCTGAGGTCATCAACCTCCGGGGCTTTTTAAATTTATAAAACTGGGCCGCCCACATCTGATTCTGCCCCACCTCCGTGGTAATGAAGGCATCGCCCTTGGTCAACTCCCACAGTTTTTCGATGACATACTGGGGCTTGATGACGGTATCGCTCCAGATGTAAGTCAAGGGGTGTTCCCGCTCCCAGTCCGCCACGGTTTTCAGCCAGGGCTCCCTGGCCTCGGCCCAATTCCGGGCGGGCATCTCACTCAGCAAGCCGTTGAGCTGCTGCAAGGTATCCAGGCAATCGCCGACAATGGGGATATCCACCTTGACGTTTTTGCTGATGGAACTGGGGTCGATGTCCACATGGATGATCTTGGCATGGGGCGCGAACTCCGTCAGTTTGCCGGTGACCCGGTCGTCGAACCGAGCCCCCACCGCGATGAGCAGATCGGCCTTGGAGACGGCCATATTGGCGCAGTAGGTGCCGTGCATGCCCAACATGCCCATCCACAGCGGATGGTCGCCGGGGAAGCCTCCCAACCCCATCAGGGTGCTGGTCACCGGGATCTGCAGGGCCTCGGCGAATTTCGTCAGTTCCTCCGAGGCATCCGATAAGACGATACCGCCGCCGGTGTAAAGCACCGGCTTTTTGGCGGTGAGGGCCAAATCCAGTGCCCGTTTTACCTGCCGCGGGTTGGCGTGGTAGGTGGGGTTGTAGCTCTTGATTTTGATGCTCTCGGGAAATTTAGGGACAATGCTGGCTTGCATGACGTCCTTAGGAAGGTCCACCAGCACCGGCCCCGGCCGTCCCGACCGGGCGATATGGAAGGCCTCGTGGATGGTATGCGCCAGTTGATTGATATCCTTCACCAGGTAGTTGTGCTTGGTGCAAGGCCGGGTAATGCCCACAATGTCCACTTCCTGAAAGGCGTCGTTGCCGATGAGGGCCGTGGGCACCTGCCCGGTAAACACCACGATGGGAATGGAATCCATATAGGCCGAGGCAATGCCGGTCACCGTATTGGTGGCGCCGGGGCCCGAGGTGACCAGGGCCACCCCTACCTTGCGGCTGGCGCGGGCGTACCCGTCCGCGGCATGGACCGCGGCCTGTTCGTGGCGCACCAGGATATGCTGAATCTGGGGCGTCCGGGTGAGCTCGTCATAGATATCGAGGACCACCCCACCTGGGTACCCGAAGATATGTTTAACTTCTTCGCGCTCCAAACATTTCAGAAAAATCTGGGCCCCGGTCATTTTCATTGCACGTTTTCCTTCTGACGATATTCAGCCAGGATCTGTTCAATCCGGTCGCGGCCGGCTAACTTTAATTTCTGCAACCTCTTCTTCTCTACGGTTTCGGCGGCCGTGAGATACGGCCGGCGGTTAAATTCTTCCAGAAGCTTCTCAAATTCCCGGTGTTCATCTACATGCCTTTTCAACTCCGGGTTCCGGTCCATTAACTGATCGATGAGTTCTTGGTCGTGTTTCTCCATACGGTGTCACCCCCGACCATAAAGATTCATAAATGTGAAATTCTAAAATAATGCAAGGACTTTGTCAATCGCCGTGGTGCTGGGCCCACAGGAAAAACCGTCCGAGTACAAGGCCACTTGCCATTTAGATTTCCTCGTAGACAAAAAAGGCAGGACCGTCGCTGGCCCTGCCTGATTTAGCCAAAAAAGAGGGGCCACACTCGTCGGTGCGGCCCTCTCCAAACAGCCAGGTGGGACTGCAACCCCCACATCGCGCCCCTTCTTTTCGCATTGCTTGAGGGGGGCCGGCGGCAGATTTTCCGGTCCTCGGGCTTCAATTATATAGTAATCACGATTTACCTCAATTCAAGGGGAGTGAGAGGATTTATTTTCAAATGCTGGCACAGAGGTCTCGCCTGGGCCAGCGCAGGCTGAAGCCTGCGGCTACCCATGACTTTTGGCAATTGAGAGAAGAATTTCCTGGGGGCGTCGACTCAATTTCAGGCGCGCTTGGGTGCAGAAGACCTCTGGAAGTCGGGGGAAAGCATCGGAAACGGCGTACCTCGTTGGGCCTCGGCCGCGACCCAATCATGCTGCCGCCGCAAATCGGCCAGGAGTTCCCGGCCCCGGACCAGGATCTCCCAGACCCGGCGACGGAAGGAGCTGGCCGGGGGGCTGGCCTCGGTCAGCAATTTCCTAAAATAAGGATAATAGGTGATCCGATCATAGAGTTGGCAGCACTTGTCAAACAGGTCGGGGTAGAAATAAGGCAACTGCTCCCGGTTTTCTTCCAGGAAGTCCACGGCCAGAGCCAGCCGGCGGCTAGGGCCCAGACCTTTCTGGCACTTTTCGGCTTGCGCCAGCTTTTCCAGGGGCTGGAGCCTCTGCACCTGGTTCAGATAGGTCAAACCATGGACCACCTCCCGGTGCAGTTCCCGGTGCCGGGCGAAGACCTCCCGGTATTCGCGGTGGGCCAGGTAGCTGTTCAATAACTTTTTCGCGGCCTCAAAGGTCTCCTGGCTATAGGTCCCCAGCCGCCGCTGGTTTTTCGTGAGCCAGGCCGACAGAAACTTGAGACGCTCTTCATGGGTCTTGGTGGAGGTGAGGAGCTCGCTGCGTTTATAGGTGATGTAGCCGATGTACTCACCCCGGACGATGTCGGTGAGGTCCTTGAGAAGCCTTTTCGTGTCCTTCAGGAGATTGAGACTGGTTTCCCGGCCGCCGTGGTAGGGGTGGATGAGCTCCTGACGCACCACGGACAGGGCCCGATCCTCCAGGACATTGTTGCGGTTGTATTTGTGCTGCTGATAGGTCACCTTGAGGATCACCACCCGCCGCTCCGGGTCGACGTAATAGCCGGCGTCGCGCAGGTGGGGGCTGGCCTCGGCCACTCCCACGGGAAGAGAGATCAGGGCGATCTTTTCCACCAGAGGATAGCGTTTCTGCTCGAACCCCGAAAGACTGGTAATGGTACGGTCCGAGGCGCCCAAGACCTTGACGAGGTATTGCTCCTTGAGGCGGCTTAGCCGCCGGGCGAACAAGGCCCCGGAAGTGCGGCGCTCCGAAGCGATGGGGAAGCCGTAGAGTTCCATAAGAAACTGATAGACGAATTCCCGTTCCCGCTCGTAAACCGCGTGATCCAGTTTTTTGAATTTGCCCAGCCGGCATCCCAAGGCCTTGAGTTCGGTGTCCAGGTCGGACGGAAAGGAGGCATAGACCCCCAGGAGGCGAAAATCCCCGGCCTCATCCCGGGCGATCACCTGGGCCCGGTCCATATGGAAGAGAAATGGCAGCAATTCTTCGTAATGCGCCAGATCGGTGAGATCCCGGCCCCCGAATTGCTGCTTAAAGATGGGGCGCAGGTCCCGGTCCAGGTGGGGGAGGATCTTTTCGAGGTTGCCCCGCCCGGGCCGCCGCTTGCCCTCTACCCGAGGGTGCAGCACGTCGTACTGAAAGATTTCCTCCTGGTACGACAGGGCCCGGTTGAAGGCCACCATGCTGAAGCTGGGCAGCCACTTATACTCCGAAAAATTCTTTTCGAAGGATGGCAGTAGTTCCCGGGGCTCGATGAGGGGATAGTCGGCGGTGTATGGGACCAACAGTCCCTGGTGGATATGCACGTATTCCAGGAAGTCTTTGAGGACATGGCGGTCCCGGATGTTGGCCGGGCTCTGCTGGTAGGCGGCCAGGGGCTGGCCGTCCAATCGCACTTCGGAAAAAAAGGCTCGGGGCTGCGCCATTTAACCCGCCATGATTTTAATGTGCACCTTGCGGGTGCGGGGTCCGTCGAACTCGCACAGATAGATGCCCTGCCAGGTGCCCAGGACCAGGCTTTTCCCGCTCACCAACACGCTGAGCTGCGGCCCCATGAGAGACGCCTTGAGATGGGCCGGAGAGTTGCCCTCCAGATGGCGATAGGCCTCCCGGTCGCTGATGATCTTGTTCAGTACCATGAGGATATCGGTCTGGACGTTGGGATCGGCGTTTTCGTTGATGGTCAGGCCCGCAGTAGTGTGGGCCACGAAGAGATGGCAGACGCCTTCCTCGACTTCGCCGGTCCGCACCAGTTCCTGAATCTTCGAGGTGACATCCACCATCTCGACGCGGCTGCCGGTGCGCACGCTCAGGGTGTGAATCATATCTATCTCCGGATGAGCAGGGAGTCGCCGGGCGGCGCCACCAGGCCGGAGGCCCCGCCGGGCTCCTCAGGCTGGTGCATCTGCCAGACCAGGAGCAGGGTTTGCTGCACCAGGCCTTTCAGGAAAAGACTTTCCCCGGTGAGGGCGCTCGTCTCGGGCGCGGCCAGGTCCTCGGCCGTGGCGAGGGCGGCCTGGGAATCCTCCTCCCGCCCTTTCAAGTGCAGATAGTAGGCCATGGCCTTGAGGCGACGGCCCCAATTCCCCCGATTATCGGGAGGATACAGGGCCCGGGTGGCTTCATCCAGGACCGCGTCCAGGCGCACCTGTTTCTGGGGCTCCGACAACACCAGAGGACTCTTCTGGACCTCGGCGAGCTTCTCCAGCCAGGGGCCGATTTCCTCTACTCCTGGGATCCAGGAGCGGAACAGGGAGTCCATGGCCAGCCTCCGGGAGTGCTCCAGGAGGCGGGGGCGCTCGCTGGCAGGAATCGGCGGCAACGCCTCCACCGGGTCCGGGGCGGACTCTGGTCTACCCCAATGCCCCACAATTTTCTCCCGCAAACCGGCAAAGCGATAACCGGCGTCATTGTCGGGTTGGCTCCGGTAGGCCTCATCCAGCAGCCGCACCGCGTACGCCGGGGGGATATCGAACCATTCATCCAGGCCCTGCTCGCGGAATTGCGCCCAGAATTCGTCCTGCTGCTGGCGCTTGAGGTTCAGCAGCACGCATTCTTTCAAACCTTCGGTTTCGCTGAGCCGGGAGACCAGAAAGTTACCGCGCAGGACCTCCGGGGGGCCTTGCAGGATGAGGTAACAGTCACCGTCGCCAAAGAGGGGGGAGACCAGGGCCTTGGCGGTTCCGGGCCGGGGGGCGCCCACCTGCACTTCTTCCCGGGGCAGCAGATCATGGGGCACCGCGATCCCCCGGGTCTGGAGCTGGTGGAGGGTCTTCTTCAAGGCCTTGCGCCGCACCTTATCGCGGGCCTCGCCAAAGAGCGCGGCCAGGAGAGGCGCCATGGCGGGATGCTTCACAGCGCCCAGCGCGGCCATGAGATGCACGTCCCACTCGAAATCCTGGGGATCAGGCGTCACCAGGGCCTTCAGCGCGTCAAGACCGGCTTCCGCCTGCAGTGCCGCCGCCACCTGGGCTATCTGGCTCTCCAGCCGGGCTTGCAACTCGGGAGCCAGAGGCGCCAAACCGGTCCGGGCCTTGGGTTTGGGGGCGCGTGCCATTACGGCCTTTCCGGGGGGCCCGATTCGATGGCTACTTCGTCCGCCTGGCCCATCTCGCTCAGATAAACGTTAACCCTTTGACCTTTGGGCAACTGCAGGACCCGGCCCACATAATCGGGCTGGATGGGCAGTTCCCGGCCGCCCCGGTCCACCAGCACCGCCAACTCGATGCGCCGGGGCCGCCCGTAGTCGATGATGGCGTCCAAGGCCGCCCGGATGGTGCGCCCGGTGAACAGCACATCATCCACCAGCACCACTTCGGAGTCGTCAATGGAGCCGGGTAACTCGGTTTTGCCCACCAAAGGCTTGTGGCTCAACTGAGTCCAATCGTCCCGGTAGAGGGTGATATCCAGCACGCCCACCCGCACCGGTTTGCCCCGGTGCCGGACAATTTTATCAGCCAGCCGCTGGGCCAGAAATGCCCCACCGGTGCGGATGCCCACCAGGATCATCTCGTCGTGCGCCGGGTGGTGCGCCATAATCTCATCGGTGAGGCGGTCCAAGGACTGGTCCAACTCTTGGGCCGACATGGCTAAGGTCTTATTCTGCTTCATGGAATTTATCTTATCCCCTTTTGCCGAACCTGGCGGCTTGCGGTAAGGCCCCGGATCGTTTCTCCCTGGGGCCCGAAAGCAACGGGCTTACTTCCCGAAGGAAGACAACTATATGAATTTAATTATGTTACCATGCCCTAGGCGAGAAGACAAGCAAACCTCAAGAGACGAAGCACCGGAAAACCGCGGTTTCCAGCGACTTATACTTCTCAACGGGAGCTGATCGTTCTTGTAGTGCAATCCCTTATTTGCCCATCCGTGAATCAAGGATATAATTAACCATAGTCGACGCTTGGTTCGATAAAATTCTCAAAGGGGGTCCCGGCGGGACACCCCATTTTCGATGCAGCTATGACCCTCGATGAAGCTCGCACCCTCCTGGACCTGGAACTCAAGGCCACCCGGAAGGAAATCAAAGCGGCCTATCGCCGGGCTGCCCGGCAATGGCATCCCGACCGGGCCCCCGACGGCCAGGAAGAAAGATACCGGGTCCGGATGCAGCAGATTAACGCGGCCTACCAGCGGTTAGTCCAATTCATCGAGGCCTATCGCTACGATTTAGTAGAGACTGCGGCCGAGGAAGACTTGCAGAAATGGTGGCAGGACCGCTTCTACACCGGGGTGTGGAGCCCGCCGCCCCCCAAAGATCAAGATCGCGAGGACGAATGATTAGAGCCCTAGGGCTCCACTGGATAATTGTTTTCCTGATGCTGGGCCTGGCGCCGCTCTCGGCTCCGGCCGCCGCGGCCCCAGCCCGGGAGAGCCTGGAGTATCAGATTAGCCTGGGTCCCTGGGATGACGTGGCCCGGGTCCACCTGACCCTCACCGAGACGGCCCCGGGACGTTACCTGGCGGAGTTTGCCGGCGCGGCCCAGGGGATGTGGAAGCTATTGAGCCGCTGGCTACCGGAGCGGTACCAGACCGAGATGGTCTATCAGGATGGCCGGCTCAAGCCCCTGGTCTATCGTGAAGAATTTATCAACAAAGGGCAGCACGTCGTCAAGGAATACCGGTTCGATTATGAGCGTCAGCGCCTGACTTTCTGGCGCCAGGCTGACGACGGTCAGAAGGTCAAGAAATGGGAAGTCCCCCTGAAAGAACCGGTCTATGACCTTTTGAGCCTGTTTTACAACGTGCGGCTGGGCGTCCTGGGGCCCCTGCCCGGCGGCTCCAGCCTGCGGGTGGCGGTCCTGCCGGCACCGGAGCCCCGGGAGATGGTCTTTCGCATCGGAGAAAATACCAGCCAGGGCCGCAAGGTGATGTTGAATTTCCGCCAACCGGAGGCCGCCACCGCGGACCAGTATTATATCTACCTCAATGGCGACCGCGTGCCTACCCTGGCCTGGACCCGGGTAACTTTTTTCGGCAAGCTCACCGGCCAGTTGCTGAATCCCGGCGGTGTCAAGAAAGAAGGGCTGGTGGCCCTGCCGCCCGCCCCCGGCCCGGTCCTGGGAGTTCGCCGGTGAGGAGTATGGCTTGTTAAAGCCTCAACTCCGGCGTCCGGACGAGTCTTTAAGACCTGGGGCCGCCCTCCCCTGCCTGGCCCTATGGCTGCTGGTCATGCTGGTCAGCCCGGCCCCGGCGGCCGAACCCCTCCTGGAAGATTTGCACTACCAACTGTCCGTCCTGGCCTGGCAGGATGCGGCCCGGGCACGGCTGACCTTGAAGAGTCTGGGGCCGGGGCGTTTTGTGGGCGAAGTGACCGGGGAAACCCGGGGCTTTATCCGGGCGGTCACCGGTGAGCGCCGGGAACGCCTGGAAACCGAGATGGTCTGGCGGGACGGCCGGCTGGTGCCCCTGGTGTATCGGGAAGAGACCCGGCGCGGCAAGAAGCGCGGCCTGAAGGAATACCGCTTCGACTATGCGCAGGGCCGGCTGGTCCTGTGGGAGTGGCACGACGGCAAGGGGCTCCTCCAAAAATGGCAGACCTACCTCAAAGGGCCCATCTATGACCCCTTGACCGCGTTCTATAACTACCGCCTGGGACTCCTGGGTCCCACCCATGCAGGGGGTACCACCGTCATCCCGGGGGTGCCCTACCCCCGGCCCGAAACCATGGAAGTGCGCCTGGGCGCCAGAACCGGGGGCGGCCGCCAGGCCATGGTTTCTCTGGCCAACCCGCTTTTCGGGGATGCCCGCGGCCAGGTGTTTGCCCAAGTGGATGAGGCCCTGGTGCCGCAGCAGGTCTGGACCACGGTTTACGGCATTACCATCCGGGGCCAGATCTTGCCGGACAGCGTTCTCTTGCCCCCCGGGCTCAAGGAGTTGCAGTTGCCCGGTGCGGGGACTGCCGCGTCCCGCTGATTTTGGACTACAGATAATTTTTCCATGTAGGAGAAATTTTAGGTGATCCATCCTCGTGACTGGTACGTGGAGATCGTTGGCCACGGCCCCGACCTCGTGCTCCTCCACGGCCTGGGGGCCTCCAGTTTCTCCTGGCGGCATAATCGGGCGCGCCTGGCCCAGCACTTCCGGGTGATTACCCCCGATCTTCCCGGTCATGGCCGCTCCCCCGCGCCGCTGGACGCGGATTATCGGGTGGAGACCCTGGTGCAAGGGGTCCGGGATTTCCTGGACTGGCACCAGATCGAGACTGCGGTCCTGGGCGGCAACTCCCTGGGCGGCGGCCTCAGCCTTCTTACGGCCGCGGCGCAGCCGGAGCGGGTTAATGCTTTGGTGCTACTGGCCCCGGCCGCGGCCCTGACCCGGATTCCCTATGCCTTTTATCCGCTGCGCCTGCCGATCCTCGGGGCCGCGGTGGCGGCCTTCCTGGGCCCCTGGCTCCTGCCCTGGTTCATGCGCCTGGTTTATTATCATCCTGACCGGTTGATCCCCGAGGCAGTGGCGGGTTATGCCCCGCCCTACCGGGACCTGCGCCGCCGCCTGGCGTTGCGCCAGGTCTGCCGGCAACTGGAGATTCGGCCCCTCCCGGCCCTTGCCGATCTCCTGAGCCACCTGACTCTGCCGACGCTGCTCATTTGGGGAGAAGCCGACCGCATCCTGCCCGCGGCCCAGGGGCACTGGCTAAAACGGCATTTGCCCCGGACGGAGTTCCGCATCCTGCCCGAAGTGGGCCACGCCCCCCAGGAAGAGGCGCCGGCCGCGGTGAACAAGATTATCATTGATTTTTTGGCCCATTCATTAAACAATGATAATAAATAGAAAATCCACCCTTCAACCGAGGGGAATAATTGCTAGGGAGGGAGACGGGCCCTTTACCCGCCAACAACATGACGAAAAACATCATACCTTTTGCCAGGGCGCAACGTTCCGTCAAGGAGGTAGTGGAGAAGTTCTATCAGGAGCTGGATGACATCGAAGAGATTGTCATCATCGCCAAGGACCGGGACGGCGAATGGATCTTCGCCAATTCGGAGTTGGAAAACGAGCTGGAATGGATCGGCAGCCTCTATAAATTCATCAACAAGGCCATCCTGGAGGACGAAGAGGATTTTTGAGCAGGAACCGGACTGATTTGCTTAAGACCTGGGGCCCGTGGGCTAACCGGTCCAGCCTTCCCATCTATGCCATGAAAACGCGGGGCCTGCCGGCCCCGCTTGATTTTTCAGTACCCCTGATGAACCACTCAGCCTGGCACTCTTCAGAAGTAAACGCCCAGAATATTTAGCCTTCCCCTAATCGGCCTCTCCATTATTAATTTAATTACTCTATCTTGTAAATAATGCTTGACTTTTTTGTAAAGCATGTTTATCGTCTTCATAAAGTCCAAACCCGCCTCGAGGCGGGGAAGGAAAGCGGTTGGCTTTTGTCCGAGCAGACAGTCGGCCGGTTTTTTTAAACCGAACAGTTAACCGGTGGGAATTTACCAAGATTTTGGTCCCGCCAAGGAGGCTTTATGAAGTCCAGGATGCATTATAAAATGGCTCTGGTTGTCTTGTTCATTCTGGCTATCTGTCTGCTTTCGGCCCCTGCTCTCCTGGCCTATACGGGGACCATTACCGATGACTTTAACGGCCCCAGCCTCAATACGGCTTTATGGACAGTTGGGACCAGTGGGGGCGCTTCCGTTGCGCAGACTTCCGGCCAGCTTCAGGTAAACATACCTTCGTCGGCTCCTCCAGTAGCTTTTGGCGGTGGCGTCACAAGCAATTTCATCCTGGTCGGCGACTTCGACATGCGTGTTGATTTTTCCCTGCTGACTTGGCCAGCAAATAATGGAATACGGACATCGATAGGAGGCGCGAGCCCAGTTCCAGTGTATGAGGAGGTTTCAAGAGTAGGTGCCGGGGGCGGGCAAAGTACAGAGCAATACGTTACAAACTTTTTCACTATCATCGGTGCTAAATACACCAGCGACCTTTCTGGCACGCTCCGGTTGCTCAGGACCGGCAACCTATTGACAGGGTTCTACCTGGATTCTTCCGATAATTGGGTCACTATAGCGGGACTAGTCAATAATTCCTTTTTGGCCGATATTCCCATCTTTATTGCTGCCCATAGTGCACCTCCATTTTGGGGAGGCCAGGCTGCTTTGGTAGCCTTTGATAACTTCCAGGTGCAATACACCGGGGTCGAAAACCTGGTGCCGATTCCCTCCACCTACTTGTTGTTAGGCTCCGGCCTGATAGGGATAGGTCTTCCATGGTTGAGGAGAAGAATCAAGAAAAGCTGATCGCACCTCTGCCATTTAAGGATTGAGACGAGGTCAGCGCCGAGGTTCGGCAAGGAGAATTCCATGAGCGGAAAAGTGCATTATAAAATGGCTTTGGTTGCCACTTTGCTTGTGGCCAGTTGCTTGCTTTCGGCCTCTCCTTTACTAGCAGTGGCCTCTATGAATACTATTATCGACGATTTTAACGACAACAGTATCAATACCAGCCTATGGCAAGCCATAAGTTCTGGTACTGGTTTCACCGTCAAGGAGACGAACCAGCGACTGCAAATTTGGATAGCAGGAACTACGAGTGGAGATGCCGGGTATCAAAGCCGCTGGGCCTTAAGAGGCGACTTCGACATGCAAGTTGACTTTACTTTATTGAACTGGCCAAGTGGTAATGGGGTCGAGGTAGGCTTGGGGTTAAATAAGCCTTTACTTACCGATTTAATAGCCGGAGTGGCCTTGTTCGGCGACCATACCGCCACTGATGGAACACATTACAATCAGATATATTATGGTGAGACCAGTGTTGCATTCGGCTCCACGGTTGAAACTGATATCGCTCCAGGGGGGGGAGGAAGTTTTAGGATTACCAGAACTGGCAACACGATTGATTGTTATTATATGGGTCCCACTGATTGGATCAATGTCGCCCACTCCGAAGACCCAAGTCTTGCCTTGGATGCAGCCTTTTTGCTAGCCTGTGGGCTTAATTCGGGTACAATCCCGGGTGGCTTACCTGTCCAAATAGCTTTCGATAACTTCCAATTGCAATATGACCAGTTGGTCTTCATCCCCCTTCCCTCCGCTCTCCTGTTGTTGGGTAGCGGCCTGCTGGGCTTGGGTCTATCAGGGTTAAGGAGAAAAATGAAGAAAGGTTAAATTTGACTGCTACCATTGGCCATTGAGGCAGGGTCATCCGTGGCCCTGTCTTTTTGTGGGCAACTTTAGGAGCGCTTTTCCTTGATATCTTAGTTACGGCCTTGTGGGGTGCTCTTGCGAACATTCAGGCCCTGATCCAGACCCAGGCGTCGGGGAGTTCGGCCCGGGAAAAGTTGCGCAAGGCGCCGTTGAGGAAAGGTGCCACCAAGCTCATCTGCAAGTTGAGCCACCAGGAGCCGCCCACCACCGCGATCTTCTGGAAATCGTTCTGGTGCTCGCTATTCAAGGCCTCGTTTTTGATGGCTTCCAGGTCAAAGCCCTGAAAATCTTCCTCCAGGCAGAAGAGCAGCCGCACCCGCCCATGCTCGGTTATCATGGATCTCAGGTGCGGCATCAAAATTTCATGGAATTCCTGGCGGTCGAACGTGCCGGTGGCCTTCACCCCAACGATGTTGCCTTCACTCTCCGGTAAAATTTCTAACATGAGGTTCCTTTGACAGCTATCAGAGAGATGGTACGCAGGGCGCACCCTGCATTTGATCAACTTCGCACGCACAATCTTTGCTAAAGGCTGATAGCTAACTGCTAATTGCTAATTGCTAACGGCTGCCTCAGGACAGGCTATAACTGCCCGCCTCATCCACCGGACCCAATAGGGCCACGCCCCAGGTTTCCGGCCGGAGCAGGTCCCGGGCCAATTCCAGGATCTCGGCCGCGCTGACCTTCATCAGGCCGGCGATGATGTCCTCCAGGGGAATGTAATGTCCGAAGTTGAGCTCATTCTTGGCCAGGCGCAGCATCAGGTGGTCGCAATCCTCGGAGCTGAGCATGATGGCGGCCTTGAGGTTTTCCCGGGACGCGCTGAGTTCGGCCTCGGTGACCGGTTCGGCCTGCATCTTCTGCAGCTCGCGCCGGATCGCCGCCATGATGGGCTCCAGGTTGCCGGGGCTGGTGCCCGCGGACACGCCCAGGAGGCCCCCATCGCTGAAAAACTGGATATGGGAGTTGATGGAATAGGCCAGCCCCAATTGCTCCCGAATCACCTGGAAGAGGCGGGAACTCATGTTGCCTCCCAGGATCAACTGGAGCATGGTGGCTGCGAAGCGCCGCGCATCTCCCGCGGCCAGGGCCGGGGCCCCCAGACAGAGGTTGACCTGCTCCAGGTCCCGGGCCAGGGGGTAAACTCCGGGGAAGGTGGTGACGGGTCGGCGCGCCAGGGCCGGGGCGCCGTTGGCAAAACCGTCAAAACTGGCGGCCACCAAATCCACCATCTCCTCGTGCTTGAGCCGGCCGGCTGCGGCCACTACGGTCTCGCTCGGGCGATAGACCCGCCGGCGGTAAGACAGCAGGTCCTCCCGCCGAACCCCGGCGATTTGTTCGGCTTCCCCCAGAATGGGCCGGCCGAAGGGGTTATCTCCCCAGAACTTCCGGGAAAAAAAGACCTGTACCAGTTCCTCGGGGCTGTCGTCCTGGGAGTAAATCTCTTCGAGGATGACCTGCCGTTCCCGTTCCAGGTCTTCGCTATCCAGATGGGAGTTAAGCACCAGGTCGCTCAAGAGGTCCACCAGCCGGGGAAGGTGCTCCCCGAGGACCCGCCCGTGAAAGCAGGTCTGCTCCTTGGCGGTGAAGGCGTTGCACATGCCTCCTAACTGGTCGATTTCCCGGGCGATATCCAGAGCGGTGCGGCGAGGGGTACCCTTAAAGGCCATGTGTTCCAGGAAATGAGTGAGGCCGGTCTCAGCCTCCGTCTCATCCCTGGAGCCCACGTTGAGCCACACCCCCACTGCCACGGAGTGAAAGTAGGGGAGTTCCTCGGTGACGATCCTGAGGCCGTTACTCAGGACGCTTTTTTGGTGCACGGTCTCCCCTGCGATCCGAGTGTTCCGGCTGGGGGTTGTCGTTGGGGATCAACGCCTTCATGGACAGGCGAATTTTCCCTTGCCGGTCCACGTCCAGAACCTTGACCGTGACAATGTCGCCTTCTTTGAGGATCTCGTCCACGGTTTTCACCCGGCGATGCGCCAACTCCGAGATATGCACCAGGCCGTCGGTGCCCGGCAGGACCTCCACAAAGGCGCCGAAGTCCATGATCTTCTTAACTTTGCCCGTATAGATGGCGCCGATTTCCGCCTCCGCGGTGATCTCGTTGATCATCCGGATGGCTTCGTCTGCGGCTTTCTGGTCGGATGAAGAGATATGGATGCGGCCGTCGTCCTCGATGTCGATCTTAATCCCGGTAGCGGCCACAATCGACTTGACCATCTTGCCGCCGGGTCCGATCACCTCCCGAATCTTATCGGGATTAATGGTGATCACGATGATCTTAGGCGCGTGCTCCTTCAGAGTGGGCGATGGCTTGTCGATAACCTCGTTCATCTTGCCCAGGATATGCAGCCGGGCTTCCCGGGCCTGAGTCAGGGCCTGGCCCATGATCTCCCGGGTCAACCCCGTCATCTTGATATCCATCTGCAGGGCAGTGATCCCATCCGCGGTGCCGGCCACCTTGAAGTCCATGTCGCCCAGGGAGTCTTCATCGCCCAGGATGTCGGACAGGACCGCCACCCGATCGTCCTCCTTGATGAGCCCCATGGCCACACCGGCCACCGCGCTCTTGATGGGCACACCCGCGTCCATCAGGGACATGGAGGCGCCGCAGACCGTCGCCATGGAGGAGGAGCCGTTGGACGAGAGGATTTCGGAGACGATGCGGATGGTATAGGGAAACTCTTCGGCGGACGGCAGCACCGGGGAAATGGCCCGTTCGGCCAGGGCCCCGTGGCCGATCTCCCGCCGCCCCGGACCCCTGATCATGCGGGTCTCACCCACCGAATAGGGGGGGAAGTTATAGTGGAGCATGAAGGACTTGAAAGTCTCGCCCACCAGGGTCTCGATCTTTTGCTCGTCCGAGGGGGTGCCCAGGGTGGCGACGGCCAGGGCCTGGGTTTCGCCCCGGGTGAAGACCGCCGAGCCGTGAGTCCGGCTCAGGATGTTGATTTCCCCGCTGATGGGGCGGACTTCCACGAAGCTGCGGCCGTCGATGCGGCGCTGCTCGGTGAGCACTTGGTCCCGCACCAGCTTTTTCTTGAGCTCCGAGATGAGGCCGTTGGCGACCTTTTCCAGGCCTTCCACGTCGGTCCCCAGGGCGGCTAAGGCTTCCAGGCGCACCTGGTCCATGGCCTGGTGCCGGGCCTTCTTTTCAGGATGGCTCATCGCGGCCAGGATCTTATCCCGAGTCAGGGCCTCGATTTTCTGGCGCAACTCCGAGTAATCCGGCGGCTCCTGGATCAGGCGTTTGGGTTCCCCGATCTCCCGGCCCATGCCCTTGATGAGTTCCAGGATAGGCTGCAACTGCTCCTGGGCAAAAAACAGGGCTTCGAGCACCTCATCTTCCTGCACCATCTTGGCGCCGGCTTCCACCATCACCAGACCCTGGGGCGCGCCGGCCACGATAAGATTCAAGGTGCTTTCTTTCAATTGCGAGTTGGTCGGATTGATCACCAACTGCCCGTCGATCTTGCCCACCCGCACCGCGGCCACCGGGCCGTTAAAGGGGATGTCGGAAATCTCCAGGGCCGCGGCCGCGCCGTTTAAGGCGACGATGTCCGGATCAATCTCCATGTCTCCCGATAACACCGTGGCAATAATCTGGATTTCGTTGACCGTCCCCTTGGGGAACAAGGGCCGCATCGGGCGGTCAATAAACCGGGAGGACAGGGTCTCTTTTTCCGAAGGGCGACCGATCTCTCGCCGGAAAAACCCCCCGGGCACCCGTCCGGCGGCATACGCTCGTTCCATATAATCCACCGTCAGGGGTAGGAAATCTATACCTTCTCTGGGGAAGTCGGACATTACCGCGGTAACCAATACCGCGTTCTCCCCGTAGCGCACCAGCACTGAGCCGCTGGCTTGTTGGGCCAAATGGCCCGTTTCGAAATGGAGATCGCGACCTCCGATTTCTACTGAATATATTTTGGACATATTCTTCCTCAATGAGCCTCCTACTTTCTCAGACCAAGTTGCTCGATCAAGGTCCGATAGCGTTCGATATCCTTATCCTTCAGGTAATTCAGGAGGCGCCGGCGTTGCCCCACCAGCTTGATCAATCCCCGACGGGAATGGTGGTCCTTGGCATGGACCTTGAAATGATCCGTCAAGTAACTGATTCGCTCGCTCAAGATGGCCACCTGCACCTCCGGGGAGCCGGTATCGGCGTTATGCAGCCGGTAGCGATCGATAATCTCCTGTTTCTGTTGCGTATTTAAGGCCACGTCTTCCTCCTTTTTTAGCGGTCAGCTTTCAGCTTTCAACCGTCAGCCAAAAAGCAACGGCCTTTCCGCGCTGCTTACCGCATTATTTGTCGCAAAGTCTGTTGGCATCAGATGCCAGCTCGTTGCTTCCTTAATCAGTTAACTGCTCACAAACACTCGTTCCGGGGCCAGCCCCGCCGGGGGCATCAGGCTCCTTACCTTGGCCACGGCCACCAGTTCGCCGTCCCTCAGGACCCGTACCCGTTGGCCGTCTGCTAGGGCCATCGCCGGATGGGCTACTGCCTGGCCCAGGCGCAATCGCCGGGCCTCCTCCGGCCCTACTGCCACTGCGGTCATTCCCGGCAGGCAGGCCGCCGGCGGGATGATCCGGGCCTCCAGTTCCTCCCGCCTTTGCTCAGTAAGACGCGCCAGTGGCAAGGCCTCGTCCACCGACAACGGTCCCACCGCCAGGCGGCGCAGCGCCGCCAGATGCGCCCCGCACCCCAGGGCCTCGCCCAAATCCTTGGCCAGGGTGCGGATGTAGGTGCCCTGGGAACACCGCACCATCATGGTGAACTCCGGGATGGCCACCGCGTCCACGCTCAACTCGTAAATGGTCACGGTCCGGGGAGCCAATTCCACCACTTCCCCCCGGCGAGCCAGGCGGTAGGCCCGCTCGCCCTCGTGATGCACCGCGGAGTGCATGGGAGGCACCTGGGTCACTTCTCCCACGAAACCTGCGGCCACCCGGTGAATCTCCTCAACAGTCGGCCTGATCTCCGAGGTCGCCACCACCTCCCCGGTGCAGTCCTGGGTGTCGGTCGCCACCCCCAACCTGACCTGCGCCCGGTAGGTCTTGGGCTCGGGCATCAGGTAGGGCACCAGCTTGGTGGCCTCCTGCACGCACAGAGGCAACAACCCCGTGGCAAAGGGGTCCAGGGTGCCCAGGTGGCCGATCTTGCGTATCCCCAAGGCCCGCCGGGCCCGGCGCACCACCTCGAAGGAAGTCACGCCTTCGGGTTTATCGATGAGGAGGATGCCGGAGGTCATGGTTACTGTTGACCTTGTAGAATTTCTTTAACCTGCTTTTTTAACGGCGAAAGTTTATTTTCAATGATGTCCCAAATAGTCTCTAAATCAATCCCTGGATATTCATGAATCAAAATATTTCTTAGGCTAATAATCTTGTGCCACTCCACATCAGGGAATTTTATTCTAATTTCTTCAGGTAATCTTCTGGCAGCTTCACCAATTATTTCGAGATTGCGGATTACCGCGTCAATCGTTTTTGCATCATTACAAAAATCTGCCGATGAAAATCCTGTCGTATAATTCATGATCTTTTCAATGCACTCGATTATATCATTGAGGTAGATGTTATAATCCCGGCGCATAAATCGTTTCTTTTAATATTGGTTCTCTAAGCCTGGGTTTTATAGCATCTTTCATCACCAAATCAACTTTGCAGCCGAATAATTTCTCTAGAAAGTCTTTAAGGTCCATATAAGCATCAAAACTCTTCTTTTCTAACTCCACCACGAAATCCAAATCGCTTCCTGAGGTCGCCTCCCCCCGGGCGCACGACCCGAAAAGACCCAACCGATTAACCCCGAAACCCAGGATGGTTTCCCGA
>JALNYP010000193.1 GCA_023229795.1 Syntrophobacterales bacterium | reverse complement strand
CAGGGGGCGATCCCGGCAATATCACCGGTCAATTTTTTCCCCATCGGCCCCGGCCCGGGGAAAACAATCCGCTGGACCGACCCTCACAATATTATTTTATACCAGGTTCTTTTTCAAATTGCCGCTATACATTGGCTATCTTATTGATAATATATTTATTTTCCACCGGAAACCGAAAACGGTATGAGAGGTTCAAACTGGCGGGGCCGCGGCCGCTCGTCATTCAGGACTTCGGGCTCAAGAGGGCCATCAACCCGGCCCCGGCATGGAGAAACGCCACCATCCAGAGGGCGGCTACGATGCCCCACACCGGCAGCACCAGCAGGCTGATGCCCAGGGTCCCCAGGGTAGCGCCTAAAAGGTCCGCGGCATACAGCCTGCCGCCCTGGGCCCGGACCGCAGGCACGATCTCATGCCAGAGGGCGGCGCTGGCGGCAAAGATCCCGCCGCCGCCGAAACCCGCCGCCACCAACATGAGGATGTATCCGGCCCGGGTCCAGAACTCCGACCCCGACGCCCCTATTGATGCACCCCCTGGCAACCAGAGGGCCAGGGATGCGGCCAGGACCGCCAGGCCCCCCTGCAGCCCCGCCAGCAGGCGCGGCCCGCCCCGAGGCCCATTGGTCCAATGGGAGACTGCGGCGCTCCCGGCCGCCATCCCGGCCATGAAGGCGGCGATGAGCAGCCCCAGTTGCTGGTATAGGGAACCCAGTCTGATCTGGTACAGCACCAGCCCCAGGATTTCCATGGCCATGGTGCCCAAACCCATCACCCCCACCTGGTACAGACAGCGGGGTCCGGGGCGGCGGCGCAGGGCGGCCCCCGCCAGCCCGGTGGCCAGGGCCAGGGCCGCCCAGGGGACCGCGGGCGGCAGTTTCTGCACCGCCAGGAGCGCCTCCTTGACGCCCAGCCCTTCCTGGACGGTGCTCAGCACCAGGTCAAAGAAGTAGCACCTGGGGTTCAGATCGGTGTTGACGGCAGGCGTCGGTTGGCGCAGGACCTGGTCGAGGTACTGCCGGCGCCAGGGGGAGAGGTCCTGGAGGAGATAATATTCCCGCACATACTGTAACGGCAGTTGACGAATTTTCAGCCGCTGCACCAGGACCTCGGGGTCGGAGACCAAAACGCCGCCACCGGTGGAGGCGAAAAACCGCACCTGGCCGCCCGGAAAGGCCGCCACCTCCGGAAAGACCTGGCCCAGGGTGTGGTAAGCCATGGCCAGATACGCGGCCCGGAGCGGCGAGAAACTGGTCTCGGTCCCGGTGAGGCCAAAGCTGAAAACCCCTCCGGGCAACAGTTTCCCGGCCACAATCCGGTAAAATTCCCGGGTATAGAAGCGGTTCAACTGGGCGTTCTTGGGTTCCGGCAGAGCCAGGAGAATGACGTCGTAGCGGTGGTCCGTGGTCTCTAAAAACCGCCGGGCATCCTGGTAGATGATCTGGACCCGGGGGTCCCGGGACAGATCGGCCGCCGCCGGCAGGAGGCCCTGGGCCAGTCGCACCAGATAGGGGTCCAGTTCGACGTAAGTAAGGCTCGTCACGGTGCGGGTCTTGAGGATCTCCGCCCCCAGGCCGGCCACCCCGCCTCCCAACAGGAGCACCCGCCGGGGCTGGGGGTGTTCCAGCAGGCCCAACTGGACCTGGTGCTCGGCGGTCAGGGGATCGGGATAGGTGAACTGCCAGAGGTTATTGGCAAAAAAGCTGATTTGCTCTGCTTCCCGGTGCGCCGACAACAGGGCATACGGACTGTCCACGGTGGCGATCACCTGCCGCCCGGGCCACTCCCAGCTGCGGCTGACCACCTCCAACCGGGGGGCGACCAGGACCGCCACGGCCAGCACCAGGAGATTAAGGCCGAGCGCCACCCGAGCCGCCAGGGACCGGGGACGGGCCAGGAGCCAGGGCGCCAGGGCCAGTCCCAGGCCCATGGCCAGCCCCAGGCTCAGGTTGGCATAGCGGCCCACCAGGAAGAGCTGGAGCAGCAGAACCCCCAGGGCCGCGCCCAGCGTCTCCAGATAATAGGCCCGCCCGGCAGCCCGTTGGGGCGCCCCGGCCGACAGGACCTGGACCGCGCCGGGGAAAAAATAGCCGGAAACCAACCCGACGGGGGCCAGCAGGAGCACAAAAAGCAGGAAGGTGGTGGACAGCGGCAGGGATTGGCCCAGGGGCAGGTGCGCCAGGCTGGGAAGGGACCGGGCCGCCAGGATGGTGGCGGGCAGAAGCAACCCTAAGAGCGCCAGCAACCCGCCCAGCCGGCCCGGCTCCACGTCGGGTGTTCCGGGCGCATGCCGGCGGCCGCCCGCCAGACTGCCCAACCCGGCCCACAGGAGCCAGCCCCACAACCCCAACGCCAGCTTCAGCTCCTGACCCTGGGCCAGCACCATCAACTCCCGCAGGATCAGCACCTGGGAGATCATGGCCCCGGCCCCGTAGACCAGGACAACGCCTTGGAGTCGTGTAATCCGCAAGTAATTCAAATTACTCTCGTGCCCAAGTTGCACTTGGGCACGCCCGTAACGCCGTGCTCTGCCTCATAATTCAACCAAATCAATCTCCAACACCCCATCCTGCCCCAAGTAATTCCGGGCGCTGGAATAGCGCCAGTCTTCGGGGCGGTCCACTAATCCCAGCCTCACGGGATTATAATGAATATAATCCAGCTTCTGCCTGAGCATATCTTCTGTGGTACTAGCCTGGGGGTGGAATCCCTCCTGCCAGACCTGATGCTGACTGTTCCCTTTGTGCGCGCTTTTGAAGAATTCAAACTGCTTGAGTAGCCATTGCTTGTCTTCTTGCCGGGCAACCGCCAGGATTTCTTTGGCAGTATGTCTTTTAAAATCTCG
>JALNYP010000077.1 GCA_023229795.1 Syntrophobacterales bacterium | reverse complement strand
CTCGGGGGCTTCGAGATCAACGGACAGGTGTTCTATCCCTTCATCCAGGTGGGAGGCTCAGAGGTCGGGGCCTCGTCCAGCACCTTTACCGGCGGGATCCTGCAGGCGATTTGCGCCAACCATACCCTGCGGGACGTCCTGGACGCCTGTTCGTTCCGAGTGGTACACGTAGGCGACGCCTATACCCGGTTCTCGACTGGTTTCCTGAACTACGTCCAGCAGTGGACCGCAGCCGGCACCCTGGCGCAGCGCCAGGCCATACAGGCCGCGATGGAGTTCCATTGCGCCAGCGATGAAAAGGGCGCCGCGGAGTTCCTCCAAGCCCAGAAGTTCACCAAAAGGGTGAGTCTCGCGGCCGTTCAGACGGTCCTGGAAGGTGACCGGTCGACCGGGATCATCTCGGAGGACCCCACGAACCTATTCAACCTGGTGAGCGCCATCACGGCGAACATTCGCCAGCTCCCCAACCAGGACGAGAAGGCCCTGCTCGGCGCCCAGGCCGGCCGCCTGATGGCTCTGGCCTCCAGGTAGGACCCAAACCACTACCCAAGGCCCTGCGGGGCTCCTGGGGCCCCAGGAGGGGCCAGAAAGGAACCCCCGTGAAGAAGTCCCCTGTAGTTCCCCCCGGGGTCCGGGAAACAGCCCAGACCCAGGACCAGGAGGCCGTCTGGTTCTGGCATGACGGATCCGTCAGCGATGACCGATCCCGTTACCTGCCGGGAACCCGCAGGCCCCTGAACATCCCCAACGCTCTCCGGGCAAATGAGGCCCTCGCGCTGGCCTGCCAGGGCCTTGAGCTGGAGGAACTCCCACCGCTGATCCGCCGGGCCCGGGTCTATGCTGGCCGCTATCCCCATGCCCTGGGCCCCGAGCTGGCCCGGCGCATGTTCTGGTGGGCGGGCCAGAAAAATACTCCCACAAGGGAATACTCCCACAAGGGGCTTGACAGTTCCTCGACAATCGAGTAAGCTGGTCCCAGAAGCAAAACAAGGAGGCACCAGCGATGAAAGTTATAGAGAACCCTCGGGGCCAGCAGGATGGGAGACTCCCAAACCCTGGCCAAGACCCTGAAGATCGATGTCGACGGGGTTGTTTTCGGGGTCAACATGATCAAGCGGGCTCACCTGCCGGGCTGGTCCATCATAACGGTTTCGGTCCGGGGGGACTTTTACCCTGAGGACATGACCCGGGTCTGCAACCTGGCCCACCGGGCCGCCAAGAGTACCAAACTGGAAGAGGAGGCCTAGGGCCATGAATACCAGGGAATTTGAAGTCCGGGTCCGGCACCTGGCCGGCAACACCGTAGCTGCAAAGGCGAATCTTCACTGTGGGCATTGTGACGGAGCCGGGTTCAGTTACCAGAACGGGGCCCACACCAGCCTGCAGGGGGTCCGGGGCTACCGGTGCATGTGCTGCGGCGCTATCAAGCCCGAACGGGGCCTCTGTTCGTGGCCGGCGCCCTGTCCTGAGCCCTGCTGCGCCGTGCGCCGTGAGCTGGAAAAGAATTTCACCAAAAAGGCTTGACAGTTATTCGATGGCCTGCTAATCTACACCCAGAAGCAAAAACCAAGGAGGCGCAAGACAATGAACCTGGCTAACCCGATCGAGAGAACAGATCCCCTGCGGGTCCAGACCGTCTGGGTCCGGGAGCTGGAGGCCCCGGAGGACCATTTTAACATCCAGGTGAACCGGATCGGCACCCGGGACCTGGCCTTCATCCGGGCCCATGACGGGCGCCGGTATCCCGGCACCCTGGCGGATCTCCTGTTTGCCTGCTCGGGCAAAACCGGGCTCAACACCCAGGAACAGGTCAACGCCCGGTTCTACGTCCAGGGCCCCCGGGGCCCGATCTACAGGGTGGCCTTCTGATGCGCGGCGTAGACCTCCTGGAGGTAGCCCGCCTGCCTGACGGGCATACCTGGATCCGCCTGCGACTGCAAGGCCGCCTTGTCTGGGCTACGTGGTACGGGGGACGAGCCCAGCGCCCCTCCTGGCCGACCATGCGCGGGCTTGAACCCCTGGAGGGACTGAGCGCCGGTCAGCTCCGGAACCTTGAGCGGGCAACCGGGTAAAACAATTTTACCAAAACCCCTTGACAGTTCTTTGACAATCGAGTAAGGTTGTCTCAGGAGCAAAACAGAACGGAGGTCGAGAGTCGTGCGACATTAGACGGGGTGGTCCGGGCCCTTCGGCGGGACGGAACAACACCACAGAGGCCGGACCCTCAGCGAGCAAGCCGTACTTCCCGGGTGCTGCAGGGGCGATGAAGCCGGGAGGAGCTGGACATGGAAAACTCCAGCGGAGGTCGGGTTCCTGTAGAGGCTTCGGCGTAGGGAACCTGACCTCCGGGCACTATTTTACCAAAACAAGTCCAAGGAGGCGCAACACCATGAGGGTCATTAAGGACCGGAATGCCGGCAACAGCTCAAATACTTACTGGAAGGGAACCGCGGATCGAGAATTCTGCATCGAACTCCAGGTCTCGATCTACGGCTCCCGAGTGGGTGAATATGCCCGGGATTCCGCTGGCCGGGTCCGGCGGTTCGCCACCCGGCAGGCAGCAGAACGGGCCATGGCCCTGCTGGGCTGGGCTGAGGCTAGTGCCCAAGTCCAACAGGCCCCCCAGGAGGCGCCATGAGCCCGAAACAGCAAGTGACGGCCCGGCGCCGGGATCCGGCAGGTGCCCCGTTCCTGATCCTCAGCCATGGCCAGCCCCTCAGGGATCCCCAGGGCCGGGCCCTGCAGTTTCCCTGTGCGGTGCTGGCAGCCATGGAGGCCTGCGAGCGCCTGGGGTGCCGCGGCCCCTGGGGGGTCTGCTCGGCTGAGGTCTTCCTCCGGGACTTCCGGCACCGCGCCGAAGGCCTGGCCTACCTGGAAAAGAATTTTACCAAAAAGGCTTGACAGTTATTTGATGGCCTGCTAATCTACAAACAGGCCCCGGGGAGAGAAGCCCCGGGGCCGGGAAGAGGCGCTAAGATGAGTTTACAACAACCGCTGAAAATTACCCTGACCTTGCTGGAGGGAATCCCCGAACAGTGTGATCGGCCGGTAGTCTGCTCGACCTGGACCCAGGCTGACATTATGCTGGCGGGTTGGGACCGGCTCAACAATTTTGAGAACGGCCAGAGAACGCCGGGTTACTCGAAAACGAACATCAGGATCGAAGGCCTGCCCTGCGTCGACTCCTATACCATGCGGTATGACCTCGGATCCGAGGATGGAGACCAGGAAGGCGCCCCGGACCTCCTGGCCCGCACCATAGACGGAATGCTCGGCATGGCCAGGTTCTACTTGAAACCCGGTCACCCCAGCATGGCGCCGGACCCCGGGAAGGCCGCGGACCTTCATGCCTGCATCGAGTACCTGCAGGACCTCCGGACCGAACTGCTCTGCAGGGGGATCCTGGCCTCTGTGGGGGCCCGGTGAGCCGGCAACCCAACCGCCAGACCTGCCCGGTCTGCGGGCAGAAGGGCCTCCAGCTCGTGGAGACCAACCACCGGCAAAAGGCCTACCAGGACGCCCAGGTTTTCATGTCCTGCTATGCTCCCAACTACGAGCGGATCGACCCCGGGTCTGTGACCTTCCAGGCCGTCTGTGGCGGTACCCTGGGCACAGGGGCCGGCTGCGGCTTCACAGGGCCCCGGTACACGTTCCTCTGCGGGCCTCAGGGTCAGCCCCTGGGCAGCACCTGGGGGGTATCGTACTGCCAGAGCGCTGCCCTGGCGAAGTCCCGGGCCACCCAGGCCCTCAAGAGGATCAGAACCGCCCTGGAGGCCCTGGACTGTCAGAAGACCCCTACCGAACAGAGGATCGGTGAACTCCTGGACCTGGTCGACCTCCCCTGACCGGCCGGCGCCCCTGGGGTGAAAAGAATTTTACCCCAGGGGCTTGACAGTTAATTGATGCTCGTGTTAAGGTCTCCTCAGAAGCAAATTTCACCACAACGGGAGGCAGTATGGTTTTGATAAACAACATTTTCCCCCTGGGCGCCGGGGTCGTGACGGTCAATACCGTTAACGGCTATTGGATCCCCAGACCCGGTGAGCGGGTGACCCTGGACAAGTCCATGGGGACGGTCCGGGTCTGGGCCGGTGACCCCGAACCCGACTCCATGCAGGTGCCCTACACCTGGCCCCGGGGAGTCGACTCCTACGAGGACCAGGCCCGGCGGGCCGCCAAACACTACAAGCGAAAGGCCTGGTGGGAGTAACCTGATCGGATCCCCTGGTGGTGGCGGATTTTACCACCAGGGGATCCGATTTTACCAAAACCCCTTGACAGTTATTCGATGGTCTGCTAATCTACCCTCAGAAGCAAAACACAAGGAGGCAGCACAAAATGTTCACCTACGAAGCAACCGACCATGGCCCGTATGGGCAGGTCGACGCCCGGTACCCCGTCACCCGCCAGGAGGCCCTGAAAATCCTGGCCCTTCGGCGCCCAGACTGGACCGTTTCGGTTGAGCTGACAACGGCCCGGGCCCGTTGGGAAGGCGCTAGGATCGGTCAGCGGGTTCCGGCCACGTTCCGGCAGTTCGACCGCTGGATGACGGCCCTGGCGCCGGTCTACCCGAACTGGACCGCTATTCATGCCGACATGGAAGAGAATTTCCTGGATCAGCTCCTGGCTGGTGCCCGGTGAGCCCGGATTGCTGCTGTGGCAGCGTGATTTCTGGCCAGGCAACCCACTATAGCTTTTGCCCCTGCGTAGACCTGCGGCACCTGGCCCTGCAGGCTGCGCTGGAGAGAACGGCAGCCCGTAGGCCCGTCGACCCTCCCCAATGGTTCTTGGTCGAGACCAGACGGGCCCAGGAGGTCCAAACCCCCGCAGGTGCCCAGGACCCGGTAGATCTCCAGGACGACCTCTTCGGAGGTGCCCGGTGAAGGCCACAGGGGCACCGCAGGGCGGTCGGCCTAACCCCGAGACCCGGTGGGCCCTGGCCTACTCCGGCGCCCTGCAGGCCCTCTACGGTGGTACCTGGCGCCTCCCCCAGGGCCAGGCCCTGGCCTGTCAAATGACTCGGGATTGGCTCACCCTGGCGGGCCAGGAAGTCCTCAGCCCTGCGATGATCAGAGCGCTCAGGGCCCTGGGTCTGGCGCCAACCTGGCAGGCCCTGGCGGAGTTCCTCCGGAGCTGACCTCCGGCACCCCTGGGAATTTATTTTCCCAGGGTGTTGACAGTTATTCGAGGGTCGTGTTAAGGTCTCCTCAGAAGCAAAACGAAAGCAGAGGCGATGAAGATGAAAAAAGTTCTGAATAACCTGGTGACCTTCCGGTTCAACCGGGAGACCGGTTCGGTCCGGGACCTCGGCCGAAACACCCTGGAAGTAAGCTGGATGACAGCCTGCGTCCATCTCGACTACCGGGGCCAGGGCGCCGGATTCTCCAGCGGACTCGGCTCCAAGGTCCGGGCCGCGGCTCAGCTCCTCGGGTATGACCTGGTCGACCTCAGGATCAATACCCCCTGGGTCGCCACCAAGGGGGCCCGGTGAACCGGGCCCAGGGCCTTCGGGCCTTTTGGCTAGTTCCGCGGGACTGGTCCGGGGCCCGGACCCTCCAGCCCCTGGCCCAGGGGGGTCTGTGGGATTCCCTGGGAGAGTCCTGCATCACTGGGGGTTGGGTTTGGGTCTCGGGATTCCACCGACCAGGGCGCCTCGGGATCTATCCTGCGCTGGACCTCCTGGGTTCCTGGCCCCCTGGGGCGCCAGGGAGACCGGGCCTCTAACAGGGTTCTGGCGCCCCCTACCGGCATCAGCATACCGACCTCAGGGGGCCCGGGCCTTCCTGGACTTCTGGGGCCCGGTCTCCCGATTGTCCTGCAGACCTCCTGGCTGGAGTCCGGGCCCCACCAGGTACCTGGACCGGACCGGAGGAAATTTTCAAAAAGCTTGACATTTATTCGATAGTCTGTTACGCGCACATGCGCAGGCGTTATGTAGTTGGCAGGGCCCTGGGGGAAAAATTTCCCCCAGGGGGTTGACAGTTAACCGATTGTCGGTTAGTCTGAGTTCAGAGGCCACCCGGGCCAGACCCGGGGCCCTGGGAGGCGCACATGATCGGAACTCAGAACCTGTCCCACGAACAAATGCTCCAGGAGGTCCTGATCCCTGGGGGCCATACCAGGGCCCTGGAACTCACCCGCAGAGGCCTTCTGGACCTCCTGGAGGTCAGCCCCCTGAACCACCAGACCTCTCATGTCTGGCACCTTTGGCAGGACTTCCGCCAGGGTCTGGTAGGAACCAGGGTGACGGTCAGTTACTCCCCCGTAACCAGGGAAATCCTGGTATCCTGGGCCTCCCTCTGCGAGCAGACCTGGCAGGAGACCCGAGAGGTCTGGCGCTACTCGGTCGACGGGCCCCCCAGGCCCGCTCCGGGCCTCTAGAGGGCCCAGGGGGGCGCCAAGTCCAGCGCAGGCAAAGCGCTCCTGGTCGACGTCGAGGATGAGCTGGAGGCCCGCCAGGACGCAGAGGCCTTTGCCCTGCAACAGGCCCAGGACCTCGACGAATACTTCGCAGCCCAGGAGGCCCTGGAGCTGATGGCCCCGGAAGAGGTCTGCCAGGACCCCCGGGGGTTCCACTGCATCACCTTCCGGGAATCCTTCGGGTTCTAGGTCCCATCCTGGCGCCGGAAAAATAAACCGGCGCCAGGGTGTTGACAGTTATTCGATGTTCGTGTTAAGGTCTATTCATCGGCCCGGACCTAGAAGACCCGGGCCCAACCAGAAGGAGGCGCAAGACAATGGCAGTAGCAGCGAAGAAAACCGAAACCGGCAAATGGGGCTCCAGCCCCGCGCCCTGCCCGGAGGTCCCGAATGGGATCTTCACCCTGGAGAAGCAAGACGGCACGGGGCGCCGGACCTTCCGGTTCGAGACCCAGGCCACGGAGGGTAACACCTTCTTTCCGGGCCAGCGTACCCTCTCGGTCCTGGTGGGCCCGGATCCTTCGAACTACCGGGACTGGAAGTCCCTGGGCCGGTTCTTCCACGGCCCGAACGGCGCCGAAGTCCGGGTCTGGAAGTCAGTCCAGGGAACAGCCTTCGAGGCCCAGGCAACCTTCGCCGTGAATGCGGTTGCAAGGTTCTCCGCTGGTAAACCGGTTCAGGGCCTGAACATTCTCGCAGCCTGCACCTGCCTACGGTGCAACCGGGCCCTTACAGTTCCAGCCAGCATCAGGGCCGCTTATGGCCCGGACTGCGCTGAAATCCTCGGCGTCGACTACGGGGGAGAAATCCCCCAGGGGGAAACCCCTTCCCAGGGCCCGGTGACCCCCCTGGACGTCGACCAGACTCCTGGGGGGATGAATCCTCCAGCCCTCCCGGGCCAGGGTCTCAGAACCCCCGATAATGCGACCAGGGCCCTGCGGGAAGAGTATCGCCAGGAGCGGACCCAGGGCAAGACCTGGCAGGAGAAACGGGCCCAGGCCCCCGCCCTGCGTCAAGCGATGGCCCTCCTGGTCACCCCCGCAGAAGCAGAACAGGCCCGGAGCAAATATACCGCCCCGGCGCCGGGCTCCTTCGAGGAACTGGCCCAACACCCCTGGGAAACCGAGGCCTTCCGCCAGGAGGTCGCAGCATTCGACCTCTTCTGAGACCCAGAACCCCCCCCCCTGGCAGGGGAATCTGACCAGGGGGGTTGACAGTTAACTGATGATCGGATATCTTAGCAACAGAGGCCCGCAGGGGCTGGTCCGGGAATCGGCCAGACCCCTGGGCCCAGGAGGCGCCATGAAAACCTACACAGTAACAGCCTTTGAAGGAACCAGGCCCGCCCGAGTAAAGGGCGAGGTCATGCTTGCGAAACCCCTTGCTGGTCGCAGGCACCTTGCCCAACAGGCCCCGGACCCTGTCAGCGCTGCAAGACAAGCGCTCGGACTTGTGTCCTGGTCCAATACCCTCCCACCAGGGCCCTTTGGCCTCTGCGGGTGCGACACCATCCTGCAGGGTCAGAGCACCCTGGACGAACCCTTCCGCTATATCCTGGTCACAGAGTCCCCGGGGCCCTGTCCTGGCTAGCAGTCGACCAACACCTTCAGGGCCTCCTCAGGGGCCCTGAGGCCTCCTGGGACGAGGTCGCAGCGGACCTGACCAGGGCCCTGCAGGTTGACCCAAGTATATGCAGGTGTATGCAGGGAACTGGTCGACATCAGCACAGGATAAGGTAAGGATTATTTCGACCAGTACCCGGAACCCAATGAATACGGGCGTTTGGAGCATGGCCTGCTTGTCGAATATTTGCCCAGGGGCCCAGGGTACTGATGGCGAAACCAGGAGGATGCCGACCGGAATACCCAACCGAGGATACAGGGGCGCCAGTAAAGAGGATGCCAGGAGGCGCCCCTATATGGCGATACGCCTCCCGCCGGAGGTCATCAGATGGTTGAGCCAGGGCCAGGCAGGCCAGGCCAGGATCAAGAGGGCCCGGGAAATACTCCTGTCAGCCTACGCCGCCCATCTAGCGCAGGAGGCCCAGGGCCCTGAGCTGACATCAGACCCAGGACCGGTCCGGCGCCCTGTTGGTCGACCAAGGGCCCTAACCCCCGAGGCCCCGTTCGACCTCCGGCACCTGCCCTATGCTGAGGGCCCAGAACCCAACCAGGGCCCCGATCAGCCCCCTTGCTCTGCCCAATAGTCGACATTCGACCAATAGGCCTGTGAGCTGTTTAAAGGCCCCTCTGGGCCCTTGGCATCCTGGGGGGTAGTCTGGCCAAGGCCTCCTTCGCCGTGAAGGTCGACCTCGAAAATTGAAAGATTCTTTTCGGCATGAACATTGGGGATCAGGCCTGTCAAGGACGTTGCCCCAACGGGTTGCGCATTTTTTTCTCTGGAATCCCAATGTTTATGCCGAAAAAATCGGGTTTTGTAATCGGTTGTTCGAGGCCCTCAAACGCATATACTCTCGGGAATCCCTACTCCCGTAAGGAACTGCGCGATCGGTCCAAAAACAGCCTTTTCGGCCGGAAACAGCCCCGGAATGGCGCCGTTATTGGGACTAAAGCTTTTACTAGCGTGTTCGCTACTAATGTTCGGCCCGTCGTCTGAGTTCCTGGCGGTGATCGACGTGGAATGGATCTAGTTGGTCCAGTGGGACCAGGGCCAGAGGGTTCGGTGGTGGTGGGTCCTGTGCTGGCCTCAGGAGGCTTCGCTCCAGTTCCCGGGCCTCTTCCTCCAGGGCGCCTATCTGCTCGGGTCCTGGTTGGCGTCTAGCGAGTTCCCTGAGGCCCTGGATGCGCTGCCGGATAGCCAGGACTCGGGGCTCCTCAGAGGGGGGTGCATGCACCGGATAGACTGTAGTGCATGCACCTCTCTGGGGAGGGTCCTGACCCAAGCATAGTGCCGTAAAGGCTGCATACCCCGGGGGGTCCAGGGTCTCCACCCTGCGCAGGGTAGCGGCCATGCAGGCCAGGGAGTAGGGTTGAGCCCGGAGCCATTCCAGGAGACTGGGATCCAGGCGTAACGTCAATTGTGGATTACCTTTGATACTCATGCCGGAGTGTTCTCCGAAGGTGCATGCACCCCCTCTTCCCAGTGCATGCACCCCTCCCTGGAAATAGTTCTTGACAGTCGACTAATTGGCGTGCTACATTCTGCATGTGCCCCGGACCTAGAAGACCCGGGGCGCCAGAAGACAACTAGGAGGCGCAAAATGAACTTTGAGAACCTGGTCAACACCCTTCCCGCCCAGCGGGACTCCCTGGCCCTTAGCGCGGCCCGGGCCTCTGCCGAAGCGGCAAACACCCTGGTTGTGATGCCGGAACAGCCCCGCCGGTGGGAGGCCATTCTCCTGCGCAACCGGGCCGCTATGGCCCTGCAGGGGGTCCGCTAACATGACCTACTATGCTGACCCCCTTCAGGCGTCCATCGCCCTGGACGCCTCCTACCGGGCCCTCATGCTGGCCCTTGACCAGAAGGTCGACCTCGGGGCCCTGGCGGCGCCCCAGGGGGCCCTGTGACGGGCCTCCTGGTCCTGGCCCTTACGTCAGTCCTGGGGGGCCTGGTTCTGGGCCTCCAGGGCCTCTACTCAGCCCACTACTTCGGGCCCTAGGGGGTCCGCTCGGCCGACTGAGTACTGCAGTACTGTCCAGCACAGTACTGCAGTACTATGACATTTAACTGATTATCGCCTATACTGAGTTCAGAGAGAAAAACAAGGAGGCGCAAGACAATGGGCAAGCTGGTGGGTGGTACAGTGGTCAAGAAAGACGGGTCCTGGTGGCTGCAGGGCACTGGCCTGAACGGGTTCCCCCGGGAACGTCATTGGCTCTGTGTAGGGGCTGCAGGCTACGCCCTGGCCCTCGCAGCAGCACGGAACATCCGTCCCTCCTGGGGGCTGTGATGCTAGACCTCGGCTTCGGTCTAGCCCTGTCCCTGGGCTCCGCCAGGGGTGACGAACTATCCCACGGGCCCTTCTGGGTCTGCACCGCCACCGAAACCTTCACCCTCCCGGGCCCCACGGGCGCCTGTTGGCTGACCCGGTAAGGCCTGCCCTGGGCCCCCAGAGGGGCCCAGGAGGTCGACCAGGGGTCCGGCCGGACCCAGACTACCCCCCTGGGGGCCCTGGCGCCTCCTGGGCCCGGATTAGAGGGCAGGATGCGCCGGGGGGAGACCGGCGGGGGGTAGGGGGGTCGCTTTGGGCGGGAGGCGACCAGCGGGGTACGGGAGTAGGTCTCTCAGATCTCCGAGCCCCCCTCCAGCCCTGTAGACAATATCTCGATTGTCGACTATCAGTCCCCCAAGCCAAATCAGTGTCCTGCCCGCGGCGAGACACTCTTATTTAGTTGATAATCAATACAAATGTCCTGCCCGCGAGCAGACCTCTTTGGTATTCAGTTTTCAAAGACTTTTCCGACACTCAAATAATACTCCAAAGTTATTCGATTGTCAACCCTCAAGATTGTAGTTGACAGATAGTAGCGAATGCGCTAGTATTTCGAAACAAGAAGCCAAGGGAGGCACCGAGATGGGTAGATTTGTTCTCTATAGGGCTGCTGATCGGCAGGATATCCAGCACATGATCAACGGGCTGCTGAGCAGTGACCAGGGGGATGTCCGGTTCCCCAGCGAAATGAACTGGACTCCGAGCCCCGAGCTGCGGGATCACGAGGTAGCCCGGGGCTGGAAACAGGATGGTTGGCAGCTCTGGGAGTCCGGGGACCGGTCCCTGGTGTTGTTCACGAAAGAGGATACCCCGGACACCGGCCAGGGGGCAGGGATCCAATTAAGCGGGAGCGACCTGGGTATGGTGATCGAGGCTCTGGAGGATCTGGAGCGTAACGATTCCGGAGAGGTTCCGCCGGACGCGAGACGGTCCGAGGTCCTGGATAAACTGCAGAATCCCAGCGGTCAGGCAGAACCCCCCTGCCTGGGTGCGCTGAAGGCTGAGCTGGCCTACTGCAGACGGCAGATAGCCCTGCGGGACCAAAACCGAGTGGACCTCCGGGATCTGTACTGGCAGAAGTGGACTGAACTCCGAGGCCAGTGGAACCCGCTGCGGAATATCACTGATGACCGGACCTTGAAGTTCATGATGGACTGGGAGGCCTGGATGCGGGGTTCCCGGGCTACTGAGGAGGTTACTTCGGGGCGGCCGAATCCCGGTTCCCTGTATGATCGGGACTACCGGTATACTGGGGCTGCGCTGGAGCTGGAGGGGTCCTGCTACGGGGCCCTCAGTGCTGCGATGATCAGGTATGTTGGGGCCGGGTATAGTCCCCGGGAGATCTCGAAGGTCCTGCAGGATGTTGTTCGGGATTTGGAGCTCGAGGCGATGCTGGGGCTGGATCCTGTGATTCCGAAGAAAGAGGCGAAGTCATGAAACCAGCTCAATGGTACCTGGAACAGTGGCGCGAAACAGTGCTGGATTGGGTTCCGGTGGATTCCCAGATGTGGCACCCCGTTGACCGGGCCCGGAACTGCCTTGAGGAGTTCAGCAGGATGCTGGAGGAAGCGGTCAAGCAAGAGGCCCTGGAGGAGACTTCAGAACACCAGAAGGGCATCAGGTTGTCCTGGGACCTGTTGGAGGTCCAGGAGAATCACGAAACCGGCAGGGTCCGGGTGTTGTTGCGGCGGTATTCTGAGGGCTGGCCTGCTGACCCCAGGGCCCTGCAGGTGATCCGGAGCATTCCGGTGGTATTGGTCGGGGATCTGCCGGCGCTAACGGCCTGGGCCCAGCGGGAACTCCGGACTGGCCCTGGGGTGGAGATCTGGGGGCCGGATCTGGAGGGACTGCGGGAGGCTCTGGAGCATCATGGGCGGCTTACCGGGCCCTACATTGTGAGTCGGCCGCCCTGGGGTGCGGATTCCTGGCAATGTCAGGGCTGCGGTCAGCGGATACAGGATGGCAACAGCCATCAGTGTCCTGCAGATCATCCAGGGGAACCGGACTCTGCTATATTGTCCGGCCTAAAGACCATTCACCGCATTATGACGCTAGATCGCCTAAGTCAGGGTGACCGGTGTCGGTGGTGCGGTAGACGGGACCTAAATCCCAGCCATGCCCTATGTTCGGCCTGCTGGCACGACAAAATAACCGGAGTTGCCTGTCCCGAGCGGGGTCCAACTGGTCAGCCCCCTGTGGAGTTCTGGATTCCAATGAAAGGACCCGAAGCACCGTGACCCTGAACTGCAGTAGTGCTATTTGGTTGGCCAGCGGTGGATACATTGATCTCCTGAACCCCGATAGAGAGGCCATCCGGATTCAGGATATTGCCAGGGGATTGAGCCATACTGCTCGGTTTGGCGGCCAGTCTCCGTGGCCGTATTCGGTGGCCCAGCACAGTGTTTTGATGAGCCGGCTGATTGAACCTGAGTTCGCTGTACTGGCGCTGCTCCACGACGCCGCGGAGGCCTACCTGGGGGATGTTCAAAGGCCCCTGAAGGCGCTGTTGCCCGAGTACCGGGCCATTGAAGCGAATTTCGAGGGAGTGATTGCGGATAAGTATTCCCTGCCGTGGTTCTCCGGAAAGAAGTCCCTGCGGTACTGGGACCTCCGGATGCTGGCGACCGAGAAGATCCAGGTCCTCGGGACCCTGGACTACTGGATCAGCACCGCCGAGGTGGATCCCGCTGAAGTCCGGATCAAGCGCTGGGGCCCCGAGCAGGCCTATAGCCGATTCATGGCAAGGGCCCGGGAACTCCGGATCCCTGGGGCCGGGAAGGCGGAATCCTGATGGCCAGATATAGACCTGAGCGGACCAATCACCTCCTGGGTAGCTGTTGGGATTGCCGCTACCTGGTAACCAAGACCGAGACCCTCGTTGTACTGGGGACTGGCCAGGAGGTGTCCAGCGATGCCCCAATGTGTTGCCGGTATCCTGGACATCTACCCTTGCCCCAGCCCACCAAAGAAGGATGGTTGGGCTGCGGGGAGTGGATATCGGAATGAAGACTCCTAATTCGAAGAAGAAAAGAGACCAAAACCATGTCCCATGAGCCCCGAATCCTAGATCATGCCGACATCGAGGTGACCTGCACCCTGCGGATCACCGAAGATGAACTCCGGGCGCTGGATGCCCTAGCCGGCTACGGCCTGGAGCCCTTCCTGAAGGTCTTTTACAAAGAAATGGGGGCCCATTACCTAAAACCTCACGAGGACGGTCTCCGGAGGCTGTTCAGGTCATTCCGCGAGGAGGGAGGGTCAATTCTGAGCCGTGCGGATAGTGCCAGGAAGGTCTTCCGGGGCCAGGAGGTCGGGATTACCCGGGAGGTCGAGAAAGTCCTGAAACAGGCCCTTGCTGAACCCTGCTGGAACCCCGCGGATTATACCTGTGACGCCGTGATTCACGATAAGGACTGCAATTGCCGGGACTGTGGAGCTGGGCGACCCTGTAACGCCGAAGCCCAAACCAAACTGGACCTAGAGAGATTGTATCTGGAGGAGCAGACAATCGAAAAAACTCCTCCGGACCCTGTAGTCACGCCCTGGGATCAGCATGTCCTGGAGATCCAGTCCCAATCCCCCTACTGGCAGCCGCGGATCTACCTGGCGGTGGTCGGGGAGGAACGTCAGGAGGTCTGCAGACCGCTGTGGGACCGGATCCAGCCGTCCGATACCCTGCTGGACATGATGCGGAGGGCCCTGGTGGAGGTTCATACCCGGTACTGGGAGCCCCGGGAGTTCCAGGTGGCCCAGGAGCACGAGACCTATCTGCATCTGCAGAAGGGCGAGGATAGCTCCTACCTGATCCTACCAGATGATCCCGGAGGTCCCCTGGTGATCTGGGGGATTCCGGTGACTTTCCGGCCCATTCCGCTGAACTGGGGCTTTGTACTGCAGGCCGGTCTAAGCGGCAGTGACCCCGAGCCCTGGAGTGTCTCTACTGGAGACCTTGTTAAGCTCACCTGGGCTTCGGATGAGTTTGCCCGGAATGTAGAATCCTGGCTGGGAGCAGGGCCCTACAGGGTCTGGTCAATCAACCACACTGCCCTGACCATGGAGGTGGGAAGTGCATGCTCTGAACCCGATAAGGCCCGGGAGTTCCCCTGTGGGTCAGAGGGGCGCCGGCAATGGCAGAGGATCTGAGGTGTGGGTGCTGTGGATCCCGGGATATCCAGTCCTGCGATAACGCCTGCATTGACCTGGGGGTCTTTGGGTATCTGCTGACCTGGATCCGCGATGAGGTTGCGTTCCGGTGCCGGGCATGTGGCCACTACTGGAGACTAGATAACCCCGTGCTGACGGTGCTGGAGGAACTCCTCCGGGGATTGGACCAATCAAGATGGGAACAGAACGTAAAGTCTGCCAGGACTGCGGAGAAGAGTTCCACCGCACAGGAAACTCCGGAGGAATACCTCCGGAGACTTGCGGTCAATGCGGAGAGGTCTGCTTGACAGTTAGTAGCGAACGCGCTACTATTGCAGCAGAAAACAAAGGAGGCGCTGCAGTGGAAGCGACATTTTTCCGAGTTCATGGTCCAGCTATAGGCAGCACAATTGCGGCTTTTGTAGCGGATTATCCTAGCTGGGATCGGCTGGAGCGGGACTGGATCAATCCGGACTGGCCTCCCAGGGAACTGCTGATCGAGGAGATCTCCCTGGCATCAGGCCAGGTACTGAACCACGGGTCCCTGGTGGACTGGATCCTCAGCCATAGGGTCCGGAAAGCCACAGCCAGGGCCCTGCTGGACGCTGGGGTCCGGTCCGTTGAGATCCTTCAGAGTCCTGAAGGCTACTCGGTCCTGCTGGACTGGAAAGAGGCAGCCTGGATGCTGCACCCGGAGGCGTTCTGTGATCTGGTGGATTCCTGGGACCAGCCCCCTGGAGCCCGGTATGTCTGGGCTGAGGACATTAATCCGGATCCCTTTCCCGGTCCCATAAATCCGGATCCC
>JALNYP010000192.1 GCA_023229795.1 Syntrophobacterales bacterium | reverse complement strand
GGTCAACGGCGACGGCATCAAGAATTTTGAAGCCATCGTGAGCGGCCGGGCACAGGAAAAGGGGCATAAGACCTATTAGCCGGGGTGAGATGGGGTTCAGGGTTCTATCGCCTCGGCAGCCGCACCTGGTTTCGGGCGCAGTGGGGGCAGCCTGCCTGATCATCGCCTGCCACAAGGAGAGCAACATGCGGAAAAAATTGAGCTTATGTCTGTGTGTCGGCGTACTTTTCTTCATCTTCGGCTGCTGAGGCGGGGCCAAGGGACTGCGGTCGAGCAGCCCCCAGTTACAGGCCCCGGTAGATGCTCAGCTCAACCACCGGGTTCCCGGTTCCCCGGTTTAATCCTCACTGCGGGATTAAAGGCCCGGCCCCGGCTGGAGCTGGCCGAATCCCCCCAGCGGGGCGGGCTTGTTAAACGCACACCCGACAAGCAGTAAGCCGCGGCAAGTTAGCCGGGGAACACTACTCCGGGCGGGCCGGTAAGGCTGCCGGTTGCAAGAGGTCGATATGAAGCAGAAACTCTCTCTGCTCGGGCTCATTCTGGTGGGGGCCCTGGTCCTGGCCGGCGCGGCGGTAGCCGATGCCCCCAAGGCCGAGGTTAGTCAACCTAAGGAACCCGTTACCGGAGCGACCCCAGCCCAAGCTCCTAACGCCGCCCCCGGTCAGATCAAGGAACCCATAGCCAGCCCAACCCCCGCCACAGAGGGCAAGGCGGCTGAAGGCCAGACCCAGGCGCCTGCCGCCGCTGCCAAAGGCTATAACGGCAAGGTCGTTGACGCCCAGACCAAGGCGCCCATTGCCGGCGCCCTGGTCACCATGGGCGATCAGCAAGTGCGGGCCGACAAGGACGGCGCCTTCCACCTGGAGGGCGCCGGGGAGACCCTCAAGCTACGCGCCCCCGGTTATGCGCGGCGCGAACTCGCGACCTCGGAGCTGGGCACCCCTCCGGCGGATATCGCCCTCACCCCCTTCATGGTCAAGGCGCTGTACCTTTCCTCCTACGGGCTCGCCAGCAAGCAAATCCGGGAGGCGGCCAAAGAAGCGATTAAATTGAATAACATGAACGCCCTGGTCATCGACGTCAAAGGGGATCGCGGGTTTATCCCCTTTAAGGTGGACATCCCCCTGGCGGAAGAGGTCGGGGCCCAGAAGACCATATTGTTCAAGGACATCAAGGCCGTGGTGGCCAGCCTCAAGGAGCAGGGCCTCTATCTCATCGCCCGCATCGTGGTCTTCAAGGACGATCCCCTGGCCGCGGCCAGGCCGCAGTGGGCCGTCAAGAGCAAGGGCGGCGGGGTCTTCCGGGATCGGGAAAGACTGCGCTGGATCGATCCCTTCCACCGTGAGGCCTGGGATTACAACATCGCCATCGCCAAGGCCGCGGCCGCGGCGGGTTTCGATGAGGTGCAGTTCGATTATGTCCGCTTTCCCGACAACCGCAAGGTGGGGTTCGCCAAGCCGGCGAATCAGGACAGCCGCACCGAGGCGATCACCGGTTTTCTGAAGGCGGCACACAAGGCCCTGGCGCCTTATAACGTTATGGTGGCCGCGGACATCTTCGGTTATGTCATGTGGAACTTGGACGATACCGGCATCGGCCAGAAGGTCGATGCGTCCCTGGAGGCCGTTGACGTGGTTTGCCCGATGCTTTACCCCTCCGGTTACCAGTTCGGGATTCCCAACTACAAAAACCCGGTCCAGCACACCTATGAAATCGTCTACCTGTCGCTGAAGCGGGCCCAGGAGCGCACCGGGGCCAATCCCCTGCGCTTCCGGCCGTGGATCCAGGCCTTTCGCGATTACGCCTTTAGGGGCGGCGATTTTAAAGAAGAGCGGATGCGGATTCAGATCAAGGCTTCGGACAAGTTCGGCGCCAGCGGCTGGATGTTCTGGAATCCGAGGAACGTTTACCCCACGGGGAAGTTTGCCGACTGAGGCGGCTGGAATCAAGGGCGAGCGCCAGGATTTGACCCAACTCCTGCCGGGAGGAGTTTTCAGCCCCCACGGTTAGGCCGGTTAAACCACCACCCCGTGGCTGACGGGTCAGAGTTTACCGTCACGTTGAGGACGTTTTCATCAGGCTAATGGTGGCAGAGGCTCTTACCAGGCCTTGGCGCGTCAAATTTCAACCTCAGACAGTGGAACAACCTTTCCTCCTCTCATCCATTAGGGCTCAGAGTCGTTTGTGCCAAGCGGGGAAATGCCGTTATGAGGCCTGGAGGTGGATTGACTTTGTGGCCGGGGTGGAGCAGAGAGATAAGTTCCAGGGCGTTGGCCACGGCCTGGCCCGCCGGGTGGTTGTTGAAGATGACGTAGGTCTCAGCCGCCTTCTCCATCAGCTCCCGGGCCCGGGCCGCCAAATCCTCCAGTTCCTCGGGGGAGTACAGGTAGTCATACCGGGCTCCCCGGTCGTCCCCGAACTCAAACCAGGCCTCTTTACGCCGCCCGTGGCAGCGCAGGTACCCCCGGGGCCCGGTGACCCACCGGGTGGCGCCCATGGGGTAGGAGACCATCGGCTGGTCGATGTTGCAGAAATCCAGGTGCGCCTGGGCCAAAAACTCCCTCACGGCCCGGTGCTGCCAGGAGCGGTGGCGCACCTCCACGGCCAGGGGAAAGTTTTGCAGGGCGGCTCTGAGCTTAAGGAGATACGCCCGGTTTTCTTCGGTGTTGTGGAAGGAATAGGGGAACTGGGCCAGGAGTGCCCCTAACTTCCCGGCGTTGAGGAGCGGGGCCAGGCCGTCTTGGAACTGGGCCAGATCGGCCGCAGGCAAGCGGCGGGCGTGGGTGAAGACCTGCCACACCTTGGCGGTGAAGCGAAAATCCGGGAAATCGGTCACCGCCGCCAGCCAGCGCCGGGCGT
>JALNYP010000191.1:1983-2864 GCA_023229795.1 Syntrophobacterales bacterium | reverse complement strand
AGTTTGCCGGTCAAGACCCCTACCAGGAAAAACAGCAACCCGGTGGAGAAGGCAATGGCGGCAACTATCCTGGCCACCACTCCCATTTCCCGCTGCAGGGGACTGGGCTTTTCCTCCACGCCCTGGGTCAAGGTGGCGATATTGCCCAACTGGGTGTCCATGCCGGTGGCGATGACCACCCCCCGGGCAGCGCCGGAGAGGGCGGCAGTACCGGCAAATATCAGGTTTGGCATCTCGGTCCAGAGGAATTCCTGGCCATCCTCCACCGGGGCGTCGAATTTGTAGGCGGGCCTGGACTCCCCGGTCAAGGCGCTATTGTCCACCCGGAAGTCTTGGGCCTCGATGAGACGGGCATCCGCAGGGATCTGCTCTCCGGCTTCCAGGATGATGATGTCCCCGGGGACGAGTGCCGCGGCGTCTACCTCCAGCTCTGCGCCGCCGCGCCGGACCCGGCTTTGGGGAGGCAAAAGCTTCTCCAAGGCCTCGATGGCCTTTTCGGCGCGGTACTCCTGCCAGAAGCTAAAGACCGCATTGATGAGGATTACCAGGGGAATGGCTCCTGCCAGTTCCACCATGCCCGCCAGATAGGCAAACCCCGACGCGGCCCAAAGCAGCAGGGCAAAGAGGTTGACAAAATTAGCCCCCAATCGCAGAATCAAAGGCTTGTGGCGAATTCGGGCGATACGGTTTTCGCCTATTTCTGCCAACCTTTTGGCAGCTTCTTCCTGGGATAGGCCCGCGGCGCCGGTCTGGAGTTCCTCCAGGATTTCCTCCCGGGAAAGGCCCCAATAGTTTTCGTGGCCGGATTCCTCCTGAAGTTTGATGGCCCGTAAAACCTCGGCGCCGCTTCGTTTAGCCAGGATTTCCTCCTGGAAGCGGCG
>JALNYP010000191.1:0-1973 GCA_023229795.1 Syntrophobacterales bacterium | reverse complement strand
AACAGGGAAGTCAGTTTGGCGAGAAGCTGAAAGTGGGAGCCACTTCCCTTCAAGGGAGAGATCAATACGGCCAGCACCTGGCAGGATTGCCCCTTCAACCTCACCCCGGCCGGAGCCAGGGCCAGGACCAGCAAAGGCTCATCCACCGCTTCGGAAAGGTTGTGGAGGATACCCAAGCCTTCGCTCATGTATTCATGAATCAGGTGCAGCTCATCCTCTTGGAAGTGGCAGGCTTCACTTGTTGCAGCACCGACCCGGGAGCACGCCAGAGAGATGAGGGATTTCAATTCCTGGCCCGGGCTGGGGGCAAAGTCGAGCCTGATGGCTTCCGGCGTGAGTAGTTCGTGTATCTTCATGGCGCTATCATAATACGAAATAAGGGTCCGCGTGGAGGGAATTTCATGAGCAATATCGGGTGGAGAAATATTTAGTCGAGATTATGGCTTAAAATGCCAGAGATCAGTCGATCCTACGAACGCCGGAGACCTGACTATCAGGTTACTGACTTGCCATTATCAAAATCTCGCGATTAATAACGGTATGTATTTAATAACCGAAAACCTTTCATCTCCAGCACCTTCCGGCAGGAGGTGAAATAGACTCCCAGTCGGATGGCCTCCTGACCTGCCCCCCGACAAATGACCCACAAGTTATCTTAGAGTAGTGGATCGAAGAGAGGCAGGGAGATGGGCAGGAAGCGTTATACGCCGGAGCAAATCATCGGGAAGCTGCGGGTCACAGGTATCATCGGGGAGGAGATTTGAATTTTCCCTCCTCTTGGGGTAAAATATAAAAATCCTTGGCTCTTATGTACTCAGCTTGGGCTGAGGGCTCTTATACGTAGTTCTCTTATGGTCTCGTCATTTTTTTCAAGCTCTCGAATCTAGCCATTTCTCTAAACAGGGAGGATGCCAATCTTGCCCCGGCGTAGAGAGGAAACCTTGGAAACCAGCCAAGCGAGAAAAAGGGTGGTCATTGAAGGGGTGAAACCGGAAATCGACGGCGGCCGCTTCCCCATCAAGCGCACCGTGGGCGACCGGCTAAGCGTCGAGGCCGATATCGTCACTGATGGCCATGATGTCATTGCAGCTCAACTGCTTTACCGCCGGGAGCAAGACGCGGAATGGCAGGCGGCGTCTATGCAGCCGCTGGTCAATGATCGCTGGCAGGGGGAGTTCCAGGTGCAGGAATTGGGCCGCTACCGCTATGCCCTGCAAGCCTGGGTGGATCGGTTCCGTACCTGGCAGCGGGACCTCAAAAAAAAGGTGGACGCGGGCCAGGACGTGGCCGTCGAACTTCTGGTGGGGGCCGGGTTCATCGAAGAGGTCCAGGGTCGCGCCCCCAAGGCTGCCGCCCGGAAACTGGGGGAGTGGGCCAAAATTTTACGGGGAGAGGGGGCCCTGGGGGAAAAACTGGCGGCGGCCCTTCACCCGGAATTGACCAGGCTCATGGGCCAATACCCGGATAAGCGATTCATCACCCTCTATGACCAAAACCTGGCCATTGTGGTGGACCCGGTGAAGGCGCGTTACGGTACCTGGTATGAAATGTTTCCCCGCTCTTGCTCCGCCGTTCCCGGAGTGCACGGTACCTTCAAAGACTGTGAGGCGCGTCTGCCTTACATCGCCGGTATGGGCTTCGATGTTCTCTATCTGCCGCCCATCCACCCCATCGGCCGCACCAACCGCAAGGGCCAGAATAATCAGCCGGTGGCTGAACCCGGGGATGTAGGCTCTCCCTGGGCCATCGGCGCGGCCGAGGGTGGGCACAAGGCCGTGAACCCGCAGTTGGGCACTATACAAGATTTCCGGCATTTTGTGGCGCGGGCCCGGGAGGTTAACCTGGAAGTGGCCCTGGATATTGCCTTCCAGGGGTCGCCGGACCACCCTTATGTCCGGGAGCATCCCAACTGGTTCCGCTGGCGGCCGGACAACACCGTGCAGTATGCGGAAAACCCGCCTAAAAAGTATGAA
>JALNYP010000190.1 GCA_023229795.1 Syntrophobacterales bacterium | reverse complement strand
GATGGTGAGAAAGGTCCAGTCGTTGTCCTGTTGGGCGAAATTGGGCCAGGCCAAAAGCTTCCAGGGGGCGCCCTGGCCCGGGGGGTTGGTCCGCCAGTGGGCTTCCATGGCGGCCAGCTTGGTGAGCTGGGTGTGGGCCACGCTCCGGCCGGAGCCGTCCCCCAGCCAGACTTGCAGCGGCGCCATGACGATGGCGGCCATCACGGCCACCTGGAAAGACTTGGTGAAGAAGCCCACGTGGCGCTTTTTGAGGATGTACCAGGCGCTGATGCCGCCCACCATAAACAGGGTGGACTCAATGCAGGCCACCCACATGTGGGACACCCCCCAGGGCATGTCAGGGTTGAACAGGCTGCCCCAAAAGCTGGTGGAAACATAGCGGCCGGTTTCCCAGTGCCCGCCGGCGGGGGTCTGCATCCAGGAATTGGCCACCAGGATCCAGAAGGCGCTCAAAGAAGCCCCCAGGGCCACCATGCAGGTGGCGAAGAAGTGGACCCGGGGGCGCACCCGGTTCCAGCCGAAGAGCATGATGCCCAAAAAACCCGCTTCCAGCATAAAGGCCATGACCGTTTCAAAGCCCAGGATGTTGCCGAAGAACCCACCGGTGGCCGCGGCAAAGGGTCCCCAGTTGGTGCCGAACTGGAACTCCAGGGGCACGCCGCTGACCACGCCCACGGCGAAGTTGAGGAGGAACAGCCTGCCCCAGAAGCGGGTATGGTGATAGTAGGCGTCATCCCCGGTCTTCAGCCACAGGCCCTCCATCACCACTAAGAGGGCGCTGAGGCCGACGGAGGTCGCCGCCCAGGTGATATGAAACATGGTGGTGAGGGCGAACTGGAGACGGGAGAGCACTATATGGGCCGTACCATCCATGCGTCGTCCTCCGGAACATCGTCTTGGGTGCAAATATAAGCATAAACTGGGCCCGTGCCAACCATATTGCGCCTTTCGGCCGGGGCCCGGCGCTAGTCGGTCTCCAAATCCGCAGCCACCTCGTAGCCTTCAACTAGGTTCTCAGCCAGACGGGCCACTTCGGCCGGGAACAGTTGCAGTTCGGCAGAAAAGAAATAATATTGTGGCAGATAGCGCAGGATCAGTTCGGCCAGGGCCGCTGCCTGGACCCGGTCCCGTTCTTTATCGGCGGGCTCCCGGTCCTGGCGCTGGCTCAGCCAGAGCTTGTGCAGGGCCAGGGCCCGAGGATCGGGAACCACCATAGTTACCGGGTCGCCGCGCCGGCCGATGACTACCTGGGAAAATTTGGGCGCGGCCATAAGGGCGGCCAGGTCGCCCATGTCGGCCGGCACCGTGACGCCCGGGGCGTCCCTAACCACCATCCGGGGACCGGAATGCGCCGTTGGGGGTCGCAACAATCTGACCCGAAAGCCCAGCTTATTGACGGCCGTGAGGCCGTCGCCGTGGAGGGTATCATAAGAGCGGTCCGCCTGGCGCAGCAGGCGCAGGAAGGTGTCCGGTGCCACCGGTGCCGCCGCCGCCAGGGTGAGCTGTTGGGCGGCGCCGGAGAAGCAGGGCGAGTCCCGGTCCGTGCCGATAAAGACCCCGGCGGCAAACTCAAAGGCGTGGAGGGCGTGGGTGTCGATCACCATGAGCGGCGCCTGGGTGAGGTCGCCCGGCGGAAGATATCGCAAGATCCGGGTGACCGGTTCAGGGACCCGGTGGATCAAGGCCGCCCGGCAGAACCTGGCCGCCTCGGCCAACTGCTGGCGCCGGGCGCCCAGGAGAGCGGATACTTCCCGGCGCTGGCGCCCAAATTCGGCCCAGAGGCCCTCGGTGTGGGGCGAACGGGGCCCCAGGGAGGAGCCATGCCCAGAGCGGTCCCGGTATTTATATAAATATTCCCTGCCCTTGACCTTCTTCCAGTGCATGCCGCCCTTGAAGGGCTGGCTGGCCTGCACGGCCTCGAGATAGGCCTGGTATGCCTCCACGGCCCGGTTCAGGGTTCGCTGCTGGTTGTCCTGAAATTCCCGATAAAAATATTCGGCTGCCATAGTTATCCTTCATTATATTGATTATTATTTTATGAAGGATAATTGAGCGCGTCAAATGAAAAATAATTGCCAAGGCTCATTAAATTTGCGATAAAGATAGGACCAGATTGGTATATTTGGGTATTTCTTGTCAAGGAGAGTGCCGCCATGAGACCCAGCACCGAAATCGATACCTTGCGCCAGCAGCTCCCCTACCACCGGCTGCGGCAAACCAGAAAGGGCAAAGTCCTGCCCATCGACTGGCCCACCGAATGGGAGCGGTTTGACGCCAACGAACTCTTTGCCTTTGATCTGGCCACCATCCCCCCAACCTTGCTGGAGAATATGCGCAAACGGCAGGACGTCTTGATGGATGGCAATCAGGCGGCCATTTCGGTGCTGACCCGCCTGGTAGACGGTCTCTGCGGCTACCCCATCACCCCTTCCACCCCCATTGCCGAAACCTTCGCCCGGGTGGCGGCCCACGGCCAAAAGAACCTCTTCGGCAACGAGCTCATGTATTTCCAGCCCTCCGACGAACTCTCGGCCATCGCCGCGGTGGAGGCCATGGCCTGCCAGGGCGGGCGCTACGCCGACAACACCTCCTCCCAGGGCCTGCTCCTCAAGACCAAGAACCTCTTTTCCGTGGCGGGCAAGCGCCTGCCGGTGGTGATGACGGTCATGGCCCGGGAGGTCAACAAGGGCTCTTTGAGCATCCACTGCGGCCACACCGACTTCTACGCGGTGCGCAATGCCGGCTGGGCCGAACTGGTGAGCGAGGACAACCAGGAGCTGCACGACCTGTTGCCCGTGGCCTTCAAGGTGAGCGAGCTCAAACAGGTGATGCTGCCCACCATAGTCATCGGCGACGGCTTCATCAAGAGCCACGCCATCG
>JALNYP010000189.1 GCA_023229795.1 Syntrophobacterales bacterium | reverse complement strand
ATGGAGTTCGCCCTGCTTAAAACCCACCCCCTGGTGGCCTATAACATCCTGAAGCCCATCAAGCTTCCCGGCAATGCAGCCGAGATTATCCTCCAACATCACGAAAGGTTGGATGGGTCCGGCTACCCTCAAGGTCTTATGGGGCATGCAATCTTCCTGGAGGCCAGGATCCTGGGCGTGGCCGATGTGATAGAGGCCATGTGCTCCCATCGGCCCTACCGCGCCTCCCTGGGGATGATGGTAACTTTGGGAGAACTTAACCGGAATAAAGGCATTCTCTATGATGCGGCCGTGGTGGAAATCGGTCTGCAGCTCTTTGCGCCAGACCAGTTGGTCACCCCAGCGGAGACCTGCGGCTTGGCCGCCACCGCGGTTACTCATATGCAATATTCGGCCTTCGTCAGCGACGCGGCCCCGGTTCAACCGAGCAGTCTGCTCAGTGAAGACTATCCATGGTTTAAACATTGGGGAGTGGAATACGCTTCCATCCCACTGCCAGGAGTTGGAAGAGACCATTCATGAAAGAATACTGCACGAATTACTCATCTAATCGCAGGCCTCAATCCGGTGCATGAACCGGTGATGGTGGGGGAGGTGTTGGTGGGCCTGAATTGCCGGTCCGGCCGCCTATATGTGGATGGCACCGTGGGTGGGGGGGGGCATGCCGCGGCCATTCTGGACCGCATCGGCCCGGAGGGGGAGCTCTGGGGCCTTGATCGGGACCCAAACGCACTCCAGGCGGCCGCCACCCGGCTGGCGCACCACACCTCCAAATTTCAATTGTTTCAACGTTCTTACGCCCAATTGGGGGAGCTGCTGGAAGCGGCCCGGTTCCCGGGGGCCGCAGGCATCCTGCTGGACCTGGGCCTGTCTTCTTTGCAGTTGCAAGAGTCGCAGCGCGGCTTTTCTTTTAGCGGCGACGAGCCGCTTGACATGCGGTTCAACCCGGAGGAACCGGGGCGCACCGCGGCCACCCTGTTAAACCGCGCCCTCGAAACCGAGTTGGAAAGGATTTTCCGGGAGTATGGCGAGGAGCATCGGGCCCGGCGCATCGCCCGTCTGGTGGTGGAAGAACGCCGCCGGCGCCCCTTCCAGACGACCCGGCAGTTGGTGAAATTGTTGGAACAGGCCCAGGGACCCGGGGGGCGCAGGGGGAGACTGCATCCAGCTACCCGGGTCTTCCAGGCCTTGCGAATAGCTGTAAACCTGGAGTTGGAAGAACTGGCCACCTTCCTCACGCACGCCCCGGCCTGGCTGGAACCCGGCGGGCGCCTGGTGGTCATCTCATACCACTCGCTAGAAGACCGGCTGGTCAAGCAGGGTATGGCGGGCTGGGAACGGACCGGGGTTATGGTTCGCCTCACGCGCAAACCTCTCACCCCGACCGCGGCCGAAGTGCAGGCCAATCCCCGGGCCCGGAGCGCCAAACTGCGCATTGCCGAGAAAATGGTGCATTAACTTTGGAGGTATGGGGGATGCCGAACAATCTGACGATTCGATTGACCACCGCCGGACAGGTCTTCATTTCCAAGAACCGCAAGGTCGGCCACCCCCGGCGCTGGGGGAAGATCGCGGTAACCGCGGTGGTCCTGGCTACCGCCGGGGTCTTTTTCACCTCCCTGTTGTTAGCCTGGGCCGACTTGCAGTACATCACCCAGAGCTACCAGATTTCCCAGGCCCAGGAGATCCAGAAACAGTATCTGGACCTGAACCGCAAGCTCCGTATTGAACTAGCCTGCCTCACCTCCATTCATCGTTTGGAGAAACTGGCAGCCGAATACGACATGGGAGCCCCCCAGCCCTCCCAGGTCGTGCATCTGCCGTGAATTCCGCTTCCGGCAAATGGGTCCGGCTGCGCATCGGCCTGGTGGCCCTGGCTCTCTTAGCCTTCGGCCTGTATATCAGCGGCCGATTTTTTTACCTGCAGGTCATCCGGGGGCCGGAACTCCGGGAAGAGGCTACCCGGGAATACCAGAAATTTTGCCCCATCCTGCCGGTGCGAGGCATGATCCTGGACCGTAATGGCACCGAGCTGGCCGTCAGCACCCGGGTCTCGTCCGTGGTGGCCCATCCCAGCCAGATCAAGGACGCCGGCCGCCTGAGCCAGCAACTCGCCCCCATTCTGGGCTATAAGGCCCGGGATTTGCAAGAGATCCTTACCCGGGCCCGCCCCTTTGTCTTTGTGAAACGACATCTCACCCCCGAGCGCGAAGAGGCGTTCCGGGCCTGGGAGGCCGCCGAGACGCAAAAGGCCCGGGCGGCCAAGATCACCGGCCGCACCGACCAAAACGCCGTTTACCTGGTCCCCGAAGCCAAGCGCTACTATCCCCAATTGGGCCTGGCGGGCCAGGTTTTGGGGTTTTGCAACATCGACGGCCAGGGGTTGGAAGGCATGGAAATCCAGTATGATAAGGAGCTCTTTGGCAAACCCAAGCAGTGCTGGAATATGACCGATGCCCGGGGCCACATCGTCGTCACCGGCGAAAAAGCCTGGGATCCCGACGTCATGGGCAACAACGTGGTCCTCACCCTGGACCGCACCCTGCAGTATATCGCCGAAAAGGAGCTGATTGCGGGAGTGGAGAAATTCCATGCCGCCGGCGGCCTGGCCGTGGTGATGCGGCCCCAAACCGGGGAGATTCTGGCCATGGCCCAAACGCCATGCATAGATCCCAACCGTTATAGCAAGTTCGATGAATTTGCCCGGCGCAATCGCCAGGTGACGGATTGCCTGGAGCCGGGGTCCACCTTCAAGGTTTTCATCGCCGCCGCCGCCCTGGACGCCCAGGTGGTCAAACCCGGGGATAAATTCCATTGTGAAAACGGTACCTGGCGCCTGGGAGCTAAAGAGGTGATTCACGATGTTCATCCCTACGGCACCCTGA
>JALNYP010000188.1 GCA_023229795.1 Syntrophobacterales bacterium | reverse complement strand
TTTCGATCTACCAACGCAGCTTATAAATCATGGTATTTACTGGTCATCACATGCAATTTCCTAACCGGACACTGCTGGGGGTAGGGGGATTTGAAAATCAGCAATCGGAGCGGATTTTTGGCAAGGCCGGTAATTATCCGATGTCACGCTAAGGGCGTACCAGAACCCGAGGAGCACTGACCATCCCAGGGGAGGCGTTGCAGTTGCAACTCCAAAAATCAAACGGGGCCGAATGGCCCCGCTCTTTAAGCCCTGGTCTCGACGGAAAAACCAACCAGCCTTCCGGGCCGCGGCTTTCCCCCCAACCAGTCGAGTTTCCTCCTAAAAATCCTCTTCGTCTTCCAGGATGGCCTTGTTGATGAATTTGTAGAGGCTGCCGATCCACTCCAGCTCGTTTTCGAGTTCGGAATTAGCAAAGATCCATTCGCCGTCCCGGTCCTTGGCGATGATGACGATCTCTTCGATGTCATCCAGCTCCTGATAGAACTTCTCCACCACCTCCTTGACGGAACGTTGGGCTCGGGCAAAAGGAATAATGTTTTTCGTCATATGTCTGTGGCGGGCAGAGGCGCCCGTCACCCTCCCTCATGGTTGTTCCCTTCGGTTGAAGGGTGAAGTTGTTTCGCGTCATTTATTCTTTATTGAACGGCCTAAAAAATCAATGATAATTTTGTTCACCAGTTCCGGCGCTTCCTCCTGGGGGGCATGGCCGACATCGGAGAGGAGGTGAAATTCCGCCTGGGGCAGGTGCGCGGCCATCCAGTGCCCCTGGGTCGGGGGCAGGATGCGGTCTCGTTTTCCCCAGATGAGGGTCGTGGGCTGGGTGAGGTCCCGGAGCAGGGCGGCGATCTCGGCCAGGGGGCGAATCTCAAGGTCCCGGCAGACCTGGCGCAGCGCCAGGCGGCGGCGGAGGTCCCGGTAGGGAGGGGCATAGCCCACCACCGCCTCCGGGATGAGGCGTTCCGGGTGGCAGTAGACCAGGCGCATGAACCAGGGGAGCAGCCAGGGTCCCAGGAGGGACGCCACGGCGTACCCCAGGACCGGCAGGCGCAGCGGCCAAAAGGCATAAGGGACCCGGGTCAAGGCCGCGGCGGGGGCCAGGAGCACCAGGGCCGAAACCCGCGCCGGTTGCTCCCGGGCCAGGACCAGGCTCAAGCCGCCCCCCAGGGAGTTGCCGCCCAGGGCGACGGTTCCGAGACCCTGCCAGTCCAAGAAATCCACCACGCCCCGGACCAGGGCCTCGGCGCGGTAGTCCGCGTCCAGCGGGGCCGGGGAGCGGCCGTGCCCGGGCAGGTCCGGGGTGATCACCCGGAAGTGGCGGGATAGGTGCGCCCGGTTGTGGCGCCAGGAGAAGCTGGAGGCCCCCAGGCCGTGCAACAGCACCAGATCGGGCCCCTGGCCGGCGATTTCCACGTACCAGTCCCGGGGGTGGATCACCGGCTTTTCCCCCGGCCGGCGGTGGCCGGGAGAGCTTCCATCGGGGGCCGACGGGAGGCCGCCAGCCCCGGCGCGTTTAATCCCGGCAGTCCGGGGGCCATGATGACGCTTTCCGGCAACAACAATCCCCGGATCGTGATGCCGGAGACCGTGGTCCAGGCCTGGTGCGGCACCAACTGTTTATCGACGTTGGCAAAAACTACCCCCCGGGAATCCTGGAAGACCGGGTTGATCAGGGAAAGCATGACCTGGCGGCCGTCCTTGCCCTCCGCACCCAGGCGAACCTCCATGGCTTCGGGCTGGGGATAGGGAATGCCCTGGATGGTGCTGGTCTCCCCCTCCCGGGTGGGGCCGAGAATCCCCAGGCGGCAGTTGTAAAACGCCGACAAGGGGTCATAGACCTGGTCGGCCAGGTCGGTGTGCCATTTTTTGGCTAGACCCTTGCCTTCGTGCCACTCCCACAATTCCAGCCGGCTCTGGGCATAGTTAAAACGGTATTCTTTCAGGCGGCGTTTCTTCCCGCGCCACGACTCTTCCCGGTAAATGAGCGGCAGGAGGCGTTGGTTGCGCCAGACCATCTCGGTCTGCAAGCGTTCCCGCTGCCCTCCGGACAAGAGCTTGATAAGGCCCAGGGTTTCGCCGGTGATTTCCGCCGTATAGCGCCCTGGCCCCAGACGATTCAAGGTGAGCTTGACCCGGGCCGCATTTTGTAAGGACAGGACCTCCACCCGGTAGCGCAACTCCTCCAGGAGGGCCGGGGCAGCCATGGCCTGAGGCTGCGGCGGCCCAAGCCCAATGGCCAGCAGCAGGACCAGGAAAGGGAGGACGCCGGCCAGACGGGATCGAGTTTTCAAGCGGCAGTGCTCCTCAAGGTTGGGCCGTAAGGCCGCGAGAAGGGGAGGGGGGCAGGGCCAGCAAGCCCTCCTTCTTGATCTCGCCGGGGTTGAGTAAGCGCCCGGCGAGCTTGCCGAACAGGGGCACATGGGTCCAGGCCAGGGTGGGCACCTGCTCAGGACTGAGGGAGAGATAATATTGGTTTACCGCTTTGGATTCCGACCGGCGGCAGTCCAGCATCACCTTGCGGCCCATGTCGTTGACGGCGCCGATCATGAAGACCATCTCCCGGGGATCCGGAGTGGGCAGGACCATGACCCGCAGGGTGGAGCCGGCGGGCAACGGCCCGAACACGCCCAGCCGGACGTTGTAAAACAGGGTCAAGGGGTCATACACCGGGCTTTTCAGGGGCACTTCCCATTTTTTGAGCGTATCAAAGCCTTCGGCCTGACGCCAGAGGGACAGGCGACCGCGCTCATGGTCGAAGCGGTATTCTTTCATGACCTTCTGGCCCTGGTTGAGAAACTCTTCCCGGTAGAGCAGCGGTACCAGCCTGCCATCCCGGTAGACCATCTCCGTCTGGTAGCGTTCGGGCAACCAGCGGCTGGTCAACTGCCA
>JALNYP010000187.1 GCA_023229795.1 Syntrophobacterales bacterium | reverse complement strand
GCCCCGGAGTCCGACTTTGTGCTCCACTCGCCCCGCCTTGGCGCCGGGGGCGTCCTTGTCGACGATGAAGGCCGAAAGTCCTTTGGGGCCTTCCCCGGTTCTGGCGATGACCACCCAATAATCAGACGTATGGGAATTGGTAATAAAGCATTTCCGGCCGTCTAAAACCCATTTATCGCCTTGTAGTTTAGCGGTGGACTGCATCCCCAGAAGGTCCGAACCCCCGGAAGGTTCGGTAACGGCCACGCACCCCATGGTTTCGCCCCGGGCCAGGGGAGGCAGGTACTTCTTTTTTTGATCCTCGGTGCCGAAATCCTTAAGCGCGGCGATGGCCATGTGGTGGACCTGCATGCCCATGGAGACGGCCGCACAGACCCGGGCCATTTCCTCCAGCACAATGGTTCGGGCCAAATATCCCAAGCCGACGCCGTCATATTCCCGGGGGGCAATGATGCCGGTGATCCCCAATTTCGCCATGGGCTTCAGAAGGTCCATGGAGAAATTCCCGGTCTCTTCCATAGCGTCTATTCTGGGGGTAATCTCACTCTCCGCGAACTCTCTGGCCGATTTTCTGAGCAACTCTTCTCTTTCCGAAAATTTGAAGTCCATAAAAATACCTCCTTTTAGGATAAGACCGACCGGCCCCCCGATTCCGCCTAAAAATTTCTGCCTTTTCCGAAAGGGATGGAGGACCTGGCGTACAAAGAAATTTCAGAGACTGATCATGGTCAAGAAGTCAATAAGGCCTTTGATCGTGTGATCCAGGTTCTCCTTCGATTTGTCTGAGGTATACGCGACGCAAGCCCCCAGAAGACCTGAGAAGATAACTTCGGCCGCCATGACGGTATCGATACCCTTTTTCAGCTTGCCGACTGCCTTTTCTTGGTCCAGAAGGCGTCTAATCAGGCCCTTGAATCGTTCAAAGCCTTCATTCACTTCTTGGGCCAGGTGGGGTTGCTGGTCGTGTAATTCCACCGCTAAGGCAACGAAGACACATCCCCCCGGAAAGTTTTCCGAGTCCGCCAAATATTGATCCCGATAATTTTCCAGGACCTGCTTGAGTTTGTCCAAGGGCCGCTCCCAGCGGTCCAAGTCGGCCAGATTGCGCTGCCGCCAGATTTTCCGGGCTTCACTCAGGGCTGCGAAAAAAAGGTCCTCTTTGCTCTTGAAGTGATTGTAAAGCCCGCCTTTGGAGGTCCCTACGGCTTCCAGGATGTCACTGATGGACGTGCTCATGAAACCTTTGCTGGAAAATTGGCGCAAAGACTCGTGGATAATCCTGTCTTTGAGTGACATCGGGTGAACTCCTGCAAAGATAGAAACCGACCGGTCGGTCCTTAATATACCGGGGCGCAGTTACCTCTGTCAATGGTTTTTGCACTGCCCAGGCACGTTCAAGGGAATACCCTACACTACCCCAGGAACTTTTCAAGTCAGCCTATTCGGGTTCAGCCACTGTGAGGCGTCCGGAACGCCAGGCATAGAGGAAGTACACCGCTAGGCCAAGGAGAAGCCACAAGACCAGGCGCAGCCAGGAGCCTTCGGGCATGGAGAGCAGCAGGGCCAGGCAGACCAGGGCGCCGGCGCCGGCCACGCCCTTGCCGTAAGGGCAGGGGAAGGGGCGGGGGAGGGCAGGGTGGGTAAAGCGCAGCACCAGCACCCCCAGGCATACCAGGAAGAAAGCGAACAAGGTGCCGATATTGCAAAGAAAGGCTAATTTTTCGATGGGGGTAAGAGAGGCCACCAGGGCCACCGCCGCGCCGCAGACCAGGGTCATGCGGTGGGGCGTGTGATAGCGGGGATGGAGTGCCGCCACCACCGGGGGCAGGAGTCCGTCCCGGGCCATGGCGAAGAGCACTCGGGGTTGGGCCAAAAGCAGCATATAGAGGACGCTGGTAATGCCGATGATGGCCCCGAGGCCCACCAAATCTGCAGCCCAGGGCAGGCCCACCTGGCGAAAGACCGTGGAAAACGGGGCGTCCGGGTTGATTTGGGTGTAGGAGACCATGCCCACCAAAACAAGGGCTACGGCCAGATAGATGAGGCTGCAAATAGTGAGGGAGCCGATGATGCCGAAGGGGACATCCCGGTCCGGCCTCCGCGATTCTTCGGCGGCGATGGCCACCACGTCGAAGCCCAGATAAGCGAAAAACACCAGGGAAGCAGCCTGAATGATGCTGCCCCCGCCATGGGGGACCAGAGGCAACCAGTTGTGGGGCCTGACGAAAAAGACCCCCAGGGCCAGGATGAAGGCGATAACGCCCAGCTTGACGATAACCAATCCCCGGGCGATGAGGGCATTGAAGCGGGTCCGGAAGATCAGCAGCACCGCGAAGCCTATGACCACCAGGGCGGCGGGCAGGTTGATGACCCGCCCCGGTTCGGTAAAGGGCGGGCCGCTGGCCCAGAGGGGCAGGCTCAGACCGTAAGCCCGGAGCAAGTCCTGGAGATAGAAGGACCAGCCCGAAGCCACGGTGGCGGCGCCCATGCCGTATTCCAGGATCAGGTCCCAGCCGATGATCCAGGCGGCCAACTCCCCAAAAATGCCGTAAGCGTAAGTATAGGCGCTACCGGCCTGGGGCATCATAGAGGCCAGTTCGGCATAACACAGAGCCGCCAGGGTACAAGCCCCGCCGGCCAGGATAAAAGACAGGATGATGCCCGGACCGGCGATTTTTACGCCCACCCCGGAGATGATAAAGATGCCGGCGCCGATGATCTGGGCCATGCCGATGACCACCAAATCCAGGCGGGTGAGGCTGCGGCTTAAGGTTGGGGTGCCGTCACCGCGGGCCAGGCTGCCGTGCAGCGGCTTTTTAGCCAGCAGGCGCCGGCTTAAGCAGCGCCAGCTTGGGCCGGAGGAGGGCTGGGGCTTCAGAACTCCACAGCCTCAGCGTTGATCTGGAGTTGGGC
>JALNYP010000186.1:2548-2916 GCA_023229795.1 Syntrophobacterales bacterium | reverse complement strand
CGGGATCAGGGGTCATACGGCACGTTACGTCAATATTATTGACGTTACCAGCTGAATCAAATGCCGCGTTGTCATCCAGAGTAACCGGTAGGCATCCTATGCCCTGGGCATAGTCCATGATGGCGGTGGCGGTGGCGCGCATATTTCTGGGGCCCTGTCCGAGGACTTGCGCCAGAATCATTTGGACGTTGGCCCTGGAGGTAGTCACCCGGACGCCGTTGGCATCGGCGCTAATCCCGGGGGTAAACTGTTTGGTGGTATAATTCCACTTGCCGGCCTCCGCCGTAACCTCGCCCGTGGCGAGGTTGGTGGTTTCCACCCAGTTATTGGTCGCCGTGGTGCGGGCCACATTGACGCCCTGGGTACAA
>JALNYP010000186.1:0-2538 GCA_023229795.1 Syntrophobacterales bacterium | reverse complement strand
AGCCACGGCCCCCGTGGTATCAACCGGCAGCTCCAGGGGCCAGAGGGCCCGGGCGCCGGACAGGGCCCCGGCTTCGGCCGCCTTGGTCAACTCACGTTTCACGGACACCATGTGGGCGGTGTCCAGGGCCAGAGCGCCGAATCCCAAGAGAACCACCAGGCCTATGGCCACATAGACCGCCACCGCTCCCGATTCGTTGTTGAAAAATTCCTTTTTCACTCGGTTCATAAATCGCCTCTGGTCAAACCTAGTTATTCACACGTCATGGTCGTGGTTACCGACAGGATTTTACTGCTGCCAAGGGTCGGGATGAGCTTGCCCAGGACAAACCAGGTTTTCGTGGCAGTGATCGTGACGATAAGATCTTTTCCCGCCACAGTAGTGGCATTGGTCCAGGTCGCCCCCGGCCCGCCGGGGGTTACCTGGGGGTTGGCATCCGAAGGGAGGAGCCTTGTCAGCCCCCAGCCGCCCTGACTGCTATTTTCGGCTGAAGTCAGGAGGACGTAGTTAGTTACGGAAGGGGTTAAATCCTTCGGCAGGATGCGAGTAGTGCCAACGGTCCAGTAACGGCTGGCATAACGCGCCCCTTCCCGACTGGCATCGGACATCAAATGCTTCATGTACCAGGCGTGGCCGAGATCGACGATGCCGAAGACAAGTAACAGCAGAACCGGCAAAATGATCGCGAACTCCACGGCGATGGCGCCGTGTTCTCCACGCAGGCCCCGCTTCGCATCAGACCCAAATCTGCACCGCATAGTTTTCCTCGCTAAACCGACAAATTGCGCCCTTTCAATCAGGGTTCCCGGTTCATGGCAGGGGGATTGCCAGGCCGTTGCGTAAAGAAGTTAAACCAGTCTTTAACTAAGTTCTATCCGGGAATCCCTGATATTGGCGGTCAAGAAACCTGTTTTTTACCCGTGAAAAAGAAAAATTCGGCCGAGAGGCGGACCGGGCAACTCCGGTGATGACACCAATCTCCAAGGGCAAACCGGAAAAAATAGATTAAAGTAACTGACCGGCAGATGGCAAGGGCAGTGGCCGGCAGATGGTCCCGGGAGCCTCCGGCCCTAATTGTAGGAAAAGGTGAGAGTGGTGGAAAACTTAATCAGGGAGGTGACGATGATAAACCCGGCGGCGACGATCAGCAGCAAGAGCAGGGGGTAGACGATGATTCGGCACCGGGGAGAGCCCTTCAGACGAGTCTTGAGCCATTCCAGGGCCCGGGCAAACTCCTCTGAGAACAAGATGATGATGAGCAAAAAACCGGCATAAAAAAGGATGGTCCTGATAACAGTGTCCCGGAAGCACATGGTCAGAAAGGCGCCCCCGTCTGCCACCGCCGGCAAGGGAAATGAGGCGGCGTAGTTATTCCCGGGACATCTGTCCCTCCAATGCCCCCTATTTGCCTCTGACCTCAGTTTTATACAAGATTATGGCTGAGACGATAACAACCACGACGCCCAGGAATATGAACGGATGAATGCCGGATTCGTACCTCAACCAGACCCACACCTGGTAACCGGTGTAGGCACATTGTTGCCACACGGCATCTAACCCCATAATAACCTCCGGTTAGCTAGCCCGTTAAATCCCCCTTTTTTTACTATATCATGTTTCCAGCCCGAGAGAAATCCATCCGCGGCCCAGGCGCACCTTAGGGTAAGGGCACCAGTTCCACCCGCCCCCAGGCGCCCAACTTCTCGCCCACGATGACGACCGCGCCCAGGATGTCGGGGAGGGCGGCGGCCCACTCCAGGGCCGGGGCAATGGTATCGAGGCCCTGTACCCGGTTGCCCAGAGCGGTAGCCGCGGCATCGGCCAGGGCGGCGCTGGGGGCCAGGACACAGGCGGCGTCGGCCCGGCCGAAGCTCAAGGAATGCCCCACGCTGGCCGAAGAGGTGCACACCCCCAAAGGACTGAGGCTGGGGTCGAGGTTTAGTCCCACCCGGTAGCTCAAAGGGGATTGGCCGGCAAACAGGGCCACGGTGGCCGGATGTTGAATGGCCAGAAAGATGTCGCCGCCATTTTCCACGATGACCTCGGGGCTTAAAGGGGCCAACTGCCGCCCCACCCGGGCCGCCAAAGCCCCGGCCACCGCGGCCATGGGACCCACCCCGGCGGCCGCCGCCGCCTCGATCATCTCCCGGACCACCAGCGGGGCGAACCGGTCTGCGGGCCAGGGGCTAAGAGCCGTGAGAAAGCCGGGATGCCCGGCGATGTAGGCCTCCAACTGCTGCCGTTCCTGGATGACGATTTCCCGGACCTCGGCGGAAAAATCCCGGGCGGCCAGCACCCAGAGGTCGGTCTCCTTCACCGCCACGCGAAAACCCGTCAGGCCCAGCCGGGCCATGCGGGTGCGGTAGGTGCGGGGTTCATAGGGTGGCGTGGTCATGCAGGCTATCCTCTTCTCTGAAAAGTTCAAAGTTCAAGGTTCAAAGTTGGGGGGATGCCCATCATGAACTTTTCATAATTTACGGGTGGCCGAAGGCCCATGCGCAACTGGTTTGAAAAGTTTTTTGTAGGGTGCGTCCTACG
>JALNYP010000185.1 GCA_023229795.1 Syntrophobacterales bacterium | reverse complement strand
CCATTCCGGCCACCGGGTCCAGCGGCCACCTGGGAGGCGGCATGATTCTCGCCATCCTGCTGGGACCTTATGCCGCCTTTCTCACCATGGCCTCTGTCCTCACGGTGCAGGCCCTGTTCTTCGCCGACGGCGGACTCTTGGCCCTGGGATGCAACATCTTCAATCTCGGCTTTTTCCCCTGTTTTATCGCTTACCCGTTGATCTACAAAAAGCTGGTAGGAGAGCGACCGACCCAGGGTCGCATTCTGCTGGGGGCCATGGCCGCCGCCATCCTGAGCCTGCAAATGGGCGCCTTTGGGGTGGTGATGGAGACGTGGTTCTCGGGTATTTCGGAGTTGCCCTTCTTAACCTTCGTGCTGATGATGCAGCCGATCCACCTGGCTATTGGCATTGTGGAAGGCCTCGTCACCGCCACGGTGGTAGCCTTTGTCTGGAAGGCCCGGCCGGAAATCCTGGAGATGGCGCCCCCATTGGCGTCGGCTCCGTCCCGCTCCTTCAAGCCGGTCATCCTCGGCCTGGTGGCCCTGGCCTTGTTCACCGGGGGTTTCCTCTCCTGGTTCGCCTCCACCCACCCGGACGGGCTGGAGTGGGCCATCAAGGGGGTCACCGGCAAGGAGGAGGTTCAGGCGCCGTCAGCCGGGGCTCACGGGGTCCTGGCCGGGCTCCAGGAGAAGCTCGCCTTCCTGCCGGACTATGACTTCAGAAAGGCGGAAGGCGAACCAGCGGCTAAAAAAGAGGAAAGCTGGCCCGACGTCAACCCCGGCAAATCTCTGGCGGGGGTGTTGGGGGCCGCCATCACCCTGCTCCTGGTGGGGGCCATCGGCTTCGGCCTGAAAAAATATGTTTCGCACCATGGCTGATCCCGGGTTTTCCCGCCCCGGGTCTTTCTGATACGAAGTTGTAGTTAAAAAACTATGAATGTACAGGTCATTCTGAACGGAGCACAGCTTCGTTACGAATCTCGGCGGCTTAAAAAGAGAGATCCTTCGCTCCGCTCAGGATGACAAAATGGTTTTTCGCAGAGGTCTCTCATTGGTATAAGGTACGCCCATGGGCACCATCGAAAATTCTCTCTATAATATCGGCTATCTGGAGGCGCTGTCTTACCAGTCGACCCCCATCCACCGGCTGGACCCCCGGGCGAAACTTCTCACCACCATGGTATTCATCGTGGCCGTGGTCTCCTTCCCCAAGTACGCCGTCGGGAGCTTGATTCCTTTTATGCTCTATCCGGTGGCGCTCATCGCCTTGGGCAACCTGCCGGTGGGGTTTTTGGGGAAGAAAATCCTGATCGCCGCCCCCTTCGCCTTTTTCATCGGCATCTTCAACCCCCTGCTGGACCGGCAGGTCATGGCGCACCTCGGCCCCCTGGCCATTTCCGGCGGTTGGGTCTCGTTTGCCTCCATCATGCTCCGGTTCGTCCTGACGGTGAGCGCCGCCCTGATTCTGGTGGCCGTCACCGGCTTTCACCAGGTGTGCGCCGCGCTGGAGCGGCTGGGGATGCCCCGGGCCTTCGCGCTCCAGTTGCTGTTTCTCTACCGCTATCTGTTCGTGTTGGGGGGCGAAGCCGCCCGGATGGTGCGAGCCCGGGCGTTGCGCTCGTTTGACGGCCGCGGCCTGGGCTTCGGGACTTATGGTTCCCTGCTGGGGCACTTGCTGTTGCGCACCCTGGACCGGGCCCAGCGTCTGCACCTGGCCATGCTCTCCCGGGGGTTTGACGGCGAAATCCGTCTGCTTCGGCCACTACACCTCCACGGCCGGGATGTGGGTTTTTTCCTGGGCTGGTCCGCTCTGTTCGTGCTGCTCAGACTTTATAATATCTCCCAGTGGTGGGGAACCTGGGTCATGGGGCTGGTTAAATGAGCCATCATATTATCGAGGTCGACGACCTGCATTATACCTATCCGGACGGCAACCAGGTATTGAAGGGGATCTCATTCCGGGTGACCCATGGGGAGAAGGTTGCCCTGGTGGGCGCCAACGGCGCCGGCAAGTCCACCCTGCTCCTCCAGTTCAACGGCTGCCTGCTGCCGGAAGCCGGGCGGGTGCGCATCGGCGAAATGCCGGTGACCAAGAAAACCCTGAAACACGTGCGGCGGACCGTGGGCTTGATCTTTCAGGACCCTGACGACCAGCTGTTCATGCCGCTGGTGTATGATGACGTGGCCTTCGGTCCCTTAAATCTGGGCCTGAGCCCGGAGGAGGTGGACCGGCAGGTGATGCAGGCCCTGGCCGCGGTGGGGGCCGTTCACCTGAAGGACCGCCCGCCTTACCATCTGTCCGGCGGGGAAAAGCGGGCCGTGGCCATCGCCGCGGTGTTGTCGCTGACCCCGGCCATCCTGGTCATGGATGAGCCGAGCTCCAATCTCGACCCCAAGACCCGCCGCCAGCTTATCGAGCTCTTGAAGACCTTCGAGCATTCCCTGATCATCGCTACCCACGACCTGGACCTGGTCCTGGACCTCTGCCCCCGCACGATAGTGCTCAAGGAGGGGCGCATCGCCGCGGACGGCCCCACCCGGGCGATCATGGCCGACGAGGCGCTTTTGTCCTCCTGCAACCTGGAGAAGCCCTTCCGGCTCCAGGGCTGCCCCGTGTGCCACCCGGTTTGACCATGGGCCATCCAGACCTATGGGTGGCGCCGACCCCGAATTGGGGTTTGAGGCGGGGTAAGCCGAGGTCGCCTTGAAATGAAACAAATTGTAGGGGCCGACCTAGTGGTCTATTGCGCAATTAACGTTACAAAAGAAAACCGCTTTTCCCCTCCCCCTTGATGGGGGAGGGTCAGGGTGGGGGTGAAAATATATCGAGATTTCGTATAATTTTCCTTCCCCCCAACCCCCTCCCACCAGGGGAGGGGGAGAAAAACGACAAAAATTAAATGGATAGCTAATTGTGAATCATACCACCAGGTGTCGGCCCTCC
>JALNYP010000184.1 GCA_023229795.1 Syntrophobacterales bacterium | reverse complement strand
CTGCAACCTGGCCAGGGCGAACCTATCCCTAACGATTGCAGCTGCGGGAATCCGGTCAGAGAAGTGGCTCAGGACGGCAAGACTAATTTTTGGACTTACCAGCCATCAAGGAAGAGGTTTCAAAACGCTGCGCCTGGTTATAAGCCCGGATGATCTCGCGCTCATAGGCGGCGGTGCAGGTAGCGTTATACGTTCTCAAAACTCTTCTGATGTCGCCATTGTATTTCTCCATCAGATGGGCCAGGACCGCCGCCCCTCCCATGATATTGGCCCGGGGGTCGTGGGGATCCACCCCATACTTTTTGGCGGTGTCCTGGTGCAATTGCATCAGGCCGAAGCATCTCCCCGACTTCGCATCCGGGTCGTATCTCGATTCAATGGCGCATACCGCCTGGATAAGGTAAGGTGAAATTTGGTATTTTTGGGCGGCTTCCTTGATGTAGTTCCAGTACTCCTGCTTTAAGAAAAGATGGCCGATGGGGGGAGGAGTGTGGGGCCAAGGTTGGGCTAATGCTGGTACGGTTAAGAGCAAAAATATGATCAAAGTTTTCAAATTAGTTTACCTCCTGAGATTTCCCTTTGTTTGGTTGAGGTCAAGCACCCGCTGGAGTAAGAGGACTGGCGTCGTTCAGAGGGAGTGTCGGCAGGTTGACCTTTAAGACATGCTATTGGGCAAAGATTGTGCCAGAAATTTGGAAGCTATCATAATAATCTTCAAAAAGCAAGCAGAATTGATAAACAGTCTTTATTCATGCGGGTATGAGGGTTATGGGAACCTCGTCTGGTCCCGTCTCGGCAACCTGGGGGAGACCCAGACTTTTCTCCCAAACCTGGCCGGCTGATGGAAGATTCAATGCAAGTGAGGGTTGGTTGGTGGCCAGGCGTCGAGTTGGGGCGTGCAGGCGGCCGGGGATTGCTCCCGGTTTTATGGTCACGGCGGTCCTCCCCGGGACTCCCGCATCGGACCTGGAGGCGCCTGTCGAGTCTCGATGGTCTGGTAAGCCTGGCGCGAAGAAAAAATGGGGTTCCTTAGCCGGCCGATTCAGGTAAAATCGATGCACCCAAGGAGGTGTCTGGATGGCAAAGCCCCAGCATGTTGGGGCCCGGCGTCAAGTTGGTTTGTCGTGGTCGGGGTCGCGAGGTGGACAAGGCGTTGATTGAACAAGATAAAGGTGGAATCCAAAGCGCCACCGATGAAAAAAGGCCGGTAACCCTTTTCTCCGCGGTCATCATTGTCATTGCTAATATGATCGGGATCGGCGTGTTCACCACCCTGGGCTTCCAGGTAGCCAGTCTGCACTCCCCTTTTGCGGTACTCATGCTGTGGGTTTTGGGGGGTCTGGGCGCTTTTTGCGGCGCCCTGTGCTATGGGGAACTGGGGTCGATGATGCCCAGGTCCGGAGGCGAGTATACCTATCTCTCCAATATTTATCATCCCGCCATTGGCTTTCTGTCGGGATGGGTCTCCATGGTGGCCGGGTTTGCGGCTCCCATCGCCCTGGCGGCCATCGCTTTGGGTGAATACGCCGGCGCCATCCTCCCAGGCCTCGACAAGACCGTCATCGCCGTGTCCGTAATTGTGATCCTCTCCCTGGTACATTTGGCCAATGTGAGATTCGGCTGCCATTTTCAAAATCTGTTTACCGGGGGAAAAATTCTCCTGATCGTCGCTTTTATCGTCTTGGGCTTTTTGGTGACCAACCCCCAAGACATTACCCTGGCGCCGTCGCGCAGCGACTTGGGATCAGTGTTCAGCCCGGCGTTTGCGATTTCACTGGTATATGTTTTTTATGCCTATTCCGGGTGGAACTCTGCGTCCTATATCGCCGGTGAGATTCTCAGACCGGAGAGGAATCTGCCCATCGCCTTATTCTGGGGGGCGGCCTTCGTTTCCCTCTGTTATTGCCTGATCAATTATATGTTTCTTTACACCGTGCCCATGGGCGAGCTTTCCGGTCAAATCGATGTCGGCTTCCTGTCGGCGAAATCCATCTTCGGCCCGAGAGGCGCCGCCATGATGACGGTCCTGATCTGTCTGGCGCTGATTTCCAGCCTCAGTTCCCTCATCATGGTGGGCCCGCGGGTGACCCAAACCATGAGTGAGGACATGAAGAGGTTGAGGTTTTTGGCGACCCGGAATGGGAGCGGCGCCCCGGTCTTTGCCATTATTCTCCAAGCCGGGGTGGCAATTTTTCTTACCCTGACCGCAACGTTTAATGCGGTGTTAACCTATGTCGGGTTCACTCTGGCCCTGTTCGCTTCCCTGACGGTAGCCGGGGTGTTCGTCTTGCGCCGGCGGCACCCGCACCTTACAAGACCTTTCAAGACCTGGGGATACCCGGTAACCCCGGCGATTTTTCTCCTGCTCTACGGCTGGATGATCGTTTATTTAATTATCGAGCGGCCGCTGCCTTCCCTGTGCGGCCTGCTGACCGTGGCCTCAGGACTCCTGTTGTACAAGCTGCTGGGGACCACGAGGCCCCGCAGCTCTCTTGAAAAATTGGTTGATAAATCCATATCCTAAAAAATTCGAAGGGAAAGGGTGATGCGTAAAACCAACCTGTTCGGCACGGCAACGATGGTGCTTCTCCTGGCTCTGGGGTCGGTCCCGGCTTTTGGGGCTGCCTCGGGATCGATCTGCACCACTGAAGGATGTGCCGTCCCAAAAAACGACCAAACTGATAAGTGCATTCCGGCTTATAATGATTACGCTCTCTTTATCGCCGGCCTCAGCAACCCGGAGGGCACCCTGGCGGCGTATGAATGCAAGCCGGCCTGGGTCAGACATGCCAATTTTTTTGACCATAACTGGGAGAGGTTTACCCGGGGGCGACTGGCGCCCATGCGCCAGTGGGCCGCCAAGGAACTCAGCTCCGCCACAGCCGCCACGGTGTTTTATCCCTTCAGCGGCCCGGATTTCGTCAACGTTTTTGCCCTCTTTCCCC
>JALNYP010000076.1 GCA_023229795.1 Syntrophobacterales bacterium | reverse complement strand
AGTAATCGGTCTTGGTTCCACAAGACCTTGGATACACCATTTTTCACAAAATAACTAGCCCTTATGCATTTTTTCCATTAATTTCAAAATAATTTGTCCCCTCTCAGAAGGGGAACTGAACGGTTACAGCGAATTTATATGGAATTTCCAAATCAACTATTATCAATATTTTGAAGGAAACAGAGTTTCGTTATGGAACCCATGAAATCATACAAAACGTGAAAGGTTTTACATATCCGCTCAAAATAGTGATTTCCTTGGAACAAGATGTAATAACGGTAATTACCATCTATCCTTTGAAGAAAGGACTTAAATAATGAAAATATTTTACGACAACGAGGTTGATGCCTTGTATCTGAGGCTCGGTGAAGAGACGCCGGATGGGGTTATTGAAATCGCCGAAGGCGTTAACCTGGACACGACTTCAAACAATAGAATAGTGGGTATAGAAATCCTCGACGCTTCTAAGAAAATCGACCTGAAGACAATACTATCTTACACGCTGGAGTTCGACAAAGATTTGATTACTCAGAAAACGGCCTAGCACTTGTTCGCAAGGGCAGTTTGGGAGGCTGATATCTTCCTTTTCGTAACGGAAAGAAATATCCTTTTCTGCTCTGAAAATGTCTTTCGTAGGTTCGTCTTATGATTCAAAAATGGTGCTAACGAACTCTACAAAACCTTTCTGGACGATCGCGTTTCCTACGGCTCCAACACCACCTTCAACGAATCCTTAGCCTCCGCCACAATTTTAAAGCCTTCTTGGATTTGGGTTAACGGCAAAATCTGGGTGATGGTGTCCTTGACATTGATCTTTCGGGTGGCGATGAGGTCCAGCGCAGCTTCCAGATCCGCCGGCGCGGCGCCGTAAGAGGTGGTCACCGTGAGTTCATTGCGCCAAAAATCCGGGATGGGGATGGAGATATCCCGGTTGGGGATGGCAAAGAAGAGAATAATCCCCTTCTTATCGATACTGCGGAACGCCTGCTCCACCGCGGCGTAGGCCCCGGTGCAGACGATGACTCGCTCGGCCTTCAGACAGAGGTCTTGAGCCGCATGCACCACCACGTCGGCGCCGAACTCCTGGGCTTTTTTGAGGCGATATTCATTAATATCCGTGGCAATCACCCGGGCCCCGGCCAACTTGGCCAACTGAATGTTCAGGATGCCGGAGATACCGCAGCCCAGAATCAACACGGTGTGCTGCGGACGGATATCAATCAGCCCCAGCCCTCGGACTCCGCAGGCCAGGGGCTCGATCATGGTGCCTTCGATATAGGACACCTGGTCCGGCAGGACATACACCCCGTAATCCACATTAATCTTGGGCACCCGCACAAATTCGCTGTAGCCGCCGGGATCGTAGTTGCCTGAGTGCAGCGTATCACAGGCCGTCTGATTATCTTCCCGGCAATATTTGCAGTCATTGCACGGCACATGGTGGCTGACAAAGACCCGCTGGCCGGGGTGATAGTGGTCCGATTTCGACTCCACGATCTCGCCGGCGATCTCATGGCCCAGAATCCGGGGGGCCTTGGGCAGCCGGTACCATTCCATCGCGTCGGTGCCGCAGATGCCGCTGGCCCGGACCTTGACCAGGATCTCCCCCGGCCCGATCTGCGGCGTGGGCAGGTCTTCCAGCCGAATATCGTTATTGTTGTAGTATTTGGCGACTAGCATATCCGTTTATAAGAGTTCAAAGCTCAAGGCTCAAAGTTCAAGGTTAAAGACAGTCCAACCCTTTTGAACTTTGAACTTTGAATTGTCTTATGCCGCCGCGGCGGCCTTATTATCCTTAGTCTTCTTGAGGATATCATGAGCCTGCTTGACGGAGGCGTTGTCATGCACAATAGCCCGCAACGCCTTGGCCATGGCCACCGGATTGGGGCTCTGCCAGACATTTCTCCCCAGGTTGATCCCGACCGCGCCCTTTTGGATGCCGTCATGCACAAATTCCAGCACTTCCAGTTCGGTCTCGCACTTGGGCCCGCCGGCCATAATGACCGGCACCGGGCAGCCGTTCACGACCTTGTCGAAATTCTCCTCACACCAATAGGTCTTGACCACCCTGGCGCCCAGTTCTGCGGCGATGCGGCAGCATAACGAGAGATAACGCGCCTCCCGCTTCTCCAATTCCCGCCCGACCGCGGTCACCGCCATCACCGGGATGCCGTAATCCTCGCAGGTATTGACCAACGTGGCCAGATTCCTGAGGGTTTCCTTTTCATAATGACTGCCGATAAAGACCGAGAGCCCCACGGCCGCGGCGTTCACCCGCATAACTTCGGCAATCGAGGTGGTGAGTTCTTCATTGGCCAAATCCTCGCCCACCATGCTGGTACACCCGGAGACCCGCAGAATAATCGGCTTGCTGCTCAAAGGATCGATGGCCGCCCGCAGGACCCCGCGGGTGCAGAAGATCGCATCGACATAAGGCAGCAGCGGCTTTATTGTCTCCCCCGGCCGCTCCAGCTTCCGGGTCGGCCCTTGAAAATAGCCATGATCGATCGGCATAAAAAAACATTTGCCACCCGGCATCAGCTGGCCTAAGCGATTTGCCATTCCCCAATCCATGTAAAAATCTCCTATCACTTGCCCGTCATTAATTTTATCCCATAAACCTATCTTACCGGATGAGCGAGCCTTAGCAGGGTCAAAGGGTTATTTTTCCTGACTCTTACCCCTTACCCCCGGGACCAGCTTCTATCTTCTCCCCCCAGGCGGCAACTGGCGGATGCGCTCGATTTCGGCCATCTCCAGCTCCATAAATTCATCCCGGGGGTAATCCATCCTGAGGGCCCGGGTGACCCGGTGAATGGAGATCATCATGGGGGCGGAATACATGTTTTCCCAGGTGATGTGGACGGTGTCGGTTTCCGCTTCAAAGTGTACCCCGCGCCAGGCTCCGAAGACCTGGTCGAACTCGAGATCGTAAAGCTCTTCCCAAGCCTGGTTCAAGAATTCGACCACCTCGGCTTCATCCAAACGCCGATCCCAATAATACAGCGAATAATCTTTCATGGAAGTTTCCAGTGAGGAGAAAAGATAGGGGCGCCGGCTGGCCGGCGCCCCGGTTTGACGTTAGTTTATCCTACTTTTTCTTCTCTTGGAAGTATTTGCAGTCCTTGGGGGCTGTGAAGGCCCCGGGGCGCGCTTCCTTGAAAATGCCCAGCAGGAAAGGATATTCGATGGCCCGGCAGTGACCGTGGCACGCGATGGACATCTGCGGGTCGAAGGTCTGTTTAAAATTCTTACACTCATCGCACAGAATCGCTGGCATATTAAAAATTCCTCCTAATCTTCGGAAGTTACGCCGCCGCTACCAGGATTTTCCGAATTTCTTCTGGGCGGTGATGCGTTTCCAGCAGCTCCCGTCCAGGTCTTCGGGGGTGAGCTGGGTGCAGGCGACGAGCTTGCCCCGGGCCGACACGGTGCAATTCTTGGGTTTGCCCAGGAAAGTGACATTGGCAAACGGTGGCGGCGAGGTCTTGCCTTCCGCCGAGAGGGGCTTAAGATCCGGAGTCTCGGCATAGCCGGGCAGGATGAATTCGCTCCCCCGGGCCGCTTCCGGCTCCACTACCCTCTGGCCGTTTTCCCACTCTGCATAGTAGAGGACGTCACAACCGGCGCATTTGAAATTGCCGGAATATTCCCAGTAGCTATAGGGATCGAAGAAGTTACGCGCCTTGCACTTCGGGCAATCGTAGAACAACGATACTTTGAATTCAGTCATATCGAGTCATTCCTCCCTTTATGGATAGAGGTTGGCTCCGGTAGGCCGGCAAGGGAACCCGGCCCCACCGCGCTCTAACTTAGATGATTTCCTTGCCTTCAAACTCCCGGATCTGATCCAGGCTGAGGCCGCAGACTCGCTGGTAGATCTCTTCGTTGTCGGAGCCTACCGGACGGTGCACGTGCTTCAAGCGCGGCGGCGTCTCGCTCATCTTATACATGGTCTTCTGGGTGAAGACATCGCCGTAGTAGGGGTCGTCGTACCAGCCCAGGGAGCCCCGCTCCAGGTAATGCTCGCAATTGGCCGCCTCCATAACGGTGAGCAGCGGCTGAGAAATGATGCCGGCCGAGGTGAATACCCGGGCCGCTTCTTCCTTGGTCTTGTCCTTCAGGAACTCCTCGATGGCCGGATAGATCTCTTCCTGAGCCTTGGCTTCCACCCGGTCATCGTGGGCGGCGTACTTTTTGCCCAGGTCAGGCCGGCCGATGAGGTTCATCAGTTTGCCAAAATCTTCGTCCGTGTAGGCCTGGACGCAGATGTAGCCCTCTTCCTTCTCCGCCGGATGGTCCGAATGGGGGTAGGAAGACAGGCCGCAGGCGCAGATGCCGTTGACGCAGATCTCAGTGTCCCAGTTGCCCCAACGCATGCGGACGATGCCGGTGCGGCCCCACAGGGGCAGACCGTACTCGGTGTACCGGGTGGAACCCTGCACCTGGGAGCACTCGAAGTAGTTGCCCAGGTTGGACACCGTATCCCGCCAGTAGAGGCCGGCCAGCATGGCGGTGGAGACCAGCATGCCCACCGAGTAGTCCATGATCCAGGTGGTGTGCTTGCTGGGGAAGCCGGCGGAGGCCCGACCAGCCCGGTGGCCGGTGAAGGAAAAGACGCCGCCCTTGGCTTGGCCCAGAATATCGTAGGAAGCCCAGTTCCGGCCGGGGCCGAAGCCGCCGAAGCCGCCGCACCAGGCCAACACGATGCGAGGGTTCACTTCTTTGCAAGCGCCGTAGCCGATCTTCCACCGGTCGAAGGTGCCGGGCCGGTAGTTCCAGACCATGGCGTCGGTCTTCGCTACCATGTTGTAGAAGAGTTCCTTGGCTTCCGGTTTGCGGTAGTCCAGGGTGACGAAGTACTCGTTGTGGTTGGCGCCCTGGAAGGCCGGCGAAGTGCCGCGGCCCGGGTTCCACCGGGATACCGGATAAAACCAGGACTCGTTGTAAGGCGAGCAGTGACGCATGGGCTCACCCAGGCGGGGCACCTCGACCTTGATGACCTCGGCCCCCAGCTCGCCCAGGTAGGCGGCGGCGCAGGGCCCCAGGATGTACTGGGTGCAGGACAGGACCCGATAGCCGTTCAGGGATTCGGGTTTCTCTGCCAGCGTGTCTTTGTTGAATACGGTCTTACAATATTCTTCAAAGGGTAGTTTGTCCAGATCTGCCATATTTCCTAACCCCCTCTATTAGATGAGCCCTTTTTCGTACAGCCCATTCAACTTTGGCGTGTCGAAGCCGAGAAGCTTGCGGTAAACATCGCTGTTGTCATAACCCACGGGGCGGCCCAGGTCTTTGACCCGGCCCGGAGTCCGGTGGCCATAGAACAGGGAGCCGCAGAACAGCACCTTGCCGTAGTGGGCCGTCTCGATGGCCCGCACCATGCCCCGGTACTTGTAATGGGGCTCTTCCGCCACTTCGTCTATGAAGGAGACGCCGCCGGCGGCCACTTCTTCTTCCAGCAGCTTCTTGCGACATTCTTCCCGTGTGTAGTCCTTCATCCAGTCGGTGAGGCAGACGATGGTTTTGACCTGCTGGTCGTGGCCGACCCGGTCGATGACCACCCGCAGGGTGGGCTCATCCAGGATCATGTCTTCCAGCTCGGGGCGGTCCTTGCCCACGGTCTTCCAGATGCGGTACCACAGCCGGTCATGGCCGCCGCCCACCATCATGTAGCCGTCTTTGCAGGGGTTCACCGAGTAGATGTTGATGGCCAGGTCCCAGTTGCCGTACCGCGGCTTACTGGAGCCGTCCATGCCGTACCAACCCCAGGCATAGTCATGGATGCGGGCGTGGGCTTCCGACGAGGTCACTTCCAGGAACTGACCTTTGCCGGAGACCTTGTCCCGGTAGATCAGGGCGGCGATGGTGCCGTGGGCCGTCAGGTTGCCGGCCAGGATGTCGTCGGACCGTTCGCCGGACCGGATGGGGGTGCCGCCGAAGGCCTTGGGCAGCCCGGTGGCGTGGCACCAGCCGGAGGCGCAGGGGGACGAGGGATAGAGCTCGCCCGGCTTGTCCTTCAGAGAGCCCCACTGACCCTTCTGGCCGTTCCAGACATAGATCAGGCGGGGGTTGATCTTGGAGAGCTGGCGGTAGCCGATGCCCCAGGCGTCGAACTGCCCCACGGGGTAGTTCTCGATGAGCACGTCGGCATGGACGGCCAGCTTTTTCAGGATTTCCCGGCCTTCTTCTTTGGTCAGGTCCAGGGTGATGGACTGCTTATTGCGGCATTCATGCAGGAAGGTGGGGCCGCACAGGTCGCCGTTGACGTTGTCTTTGAACATGTAACGCTTGCGGCCGAAGGCCACCAGCTTCCGGAGGGGGGAGCCGCCGGGGGGTTCCACCATGATGACGTTGGCGCCCAGTTCGCCCAGGTAGCCGCCGGCCTGCATGGAGTTGACCTGGAGGCCGCCGTGGCCGCATTCCAGGACCCGGATTTTGCCCAGGGCCTCGGGTTTGGCCATCTCATGCTTGGGGTGGAGCCACCCCTCCATGATGGTGGAGATTTCCCGCGACGCCTCGGTGCAGATTTTGGGGTCGTAGACTTCTTCAAAAGTCGGGATTGGGGTCAGAGGCCACAGTAACGGTGCTTCTTGAACCTCTTTTTTCAGTTCATCGGACATTCAGAATCCTCCTTCATTACAGTTGATTCGAATTTCTACCTTAGGGAAACTTAAGTCCGCTAAAGTCCAGTCTTCCTGCCTATGGGGACGGTCACCCCCTTTCCTTGAGGTCTTGGCTCTCCACTGGAGCCGGCTATGAAGATTACTTGATGAGTTTTGTGCATGAAACTATTAAGCTAAATTTGTGCCAAATAGTGCAATTGTCGCCAATTTCCTGAAGAATATTATAAGATACTGATTTAACTTATATAATTTAATGTCCGAGATTTACTCTGATCTGAGCGGCCCGGCCGGACTGGCCTCTAAGCCGCTTAAACTGGGGGAATCGGTATCAGAATGAGGGGTATTTCTCCCCAGGGCCGGCGGGGTGACGGGAAAGAAAATCGGCTAGGGCAGTGCAATCAGTTTTGCACTTCTAGTATAATAACTCGAAAAACATGCCCGCGTCGAAGTTGGGCCGCCTCACAGCAGTTCCGAATTTTAAGACCCTTAGACCATGGCAGATCACCACAAAATCTCCCCGCCCACCTGGTTTGAACGGAACCCCAAAAAAACCCTCGTCTTTGGTCTCCTGGTGTTCCTGCTGGCCGTCACTTACGGCGCCGAAAAGCTTCTGGCCCATATTAACCATAACCGCAACCTGGTGCTCTTTACCGAGAGGCGCTACATCAACTTAAGAGAGGTGCCCCCTCTGGTGGACACGGTGGACGTCCCGCCCGATCGGGCCGTGCGGGACTCCGACGGCCTGGTCCAGAAACCCTACCGGGTGCGCAGCGACGCCAACGGCTTTATGCTGCCCTATCACCATTATGACCGTCCGGACCGGACCCTGGTCTTTCTGGGCGGCTCCACGGTGGCCTGCATTTACGTGGATGAAGACCAGCGTTACCCCTATCTGGTGGGCAACCTTCTGGAACAGCAAACCGGGAAAAAAATCACCTCGATCAACTCCGGGGTCGGCGGCAACAACTCCCTCCATTCCCTGGATATTCTCTTGAATAAGGTTATCCCCCTGAGGCCCGACGTCGCGGTCATGATGCACAATATCAATGATCTGGTGGCCCTGATTTACGACCAGACCTACTGGGGCCCCAACCCCACCCGGAAACCCATCGTCAATTTCTATATCTATAAGAATCTCACGGGCCTCAAGGCTATCTCCACCCTGGCCCGGGATACCTATATCCCCAACCTCCACGCCGCCACCCGCATCCTGAGCCATAAGATCTTCGGCAAAAAAGTGAAAGAGCAGGTTGACGAATTCGCTTATGTCCGGGGCAAGAAGCTCACGGTAGATGAAGCCGCCATCCTGGATGAATTCAAGATGAACCTCCAGACCTTCATCAACATCTGCCGGGCCCGGCGTATCACCCCGGTGCTCATGACCCAGTTCAACCGCTACAAGCCCGACCCCGACCCCGACCCCAAGGTCCTCAAGGCCATGCAAGGCTTTGCCGCGGATTCCGGTATTTCCGTCAGCCAGTTCATGGACCTCTACGCCAAATTCAACCACGCCATCCGGGAAGTGGGGCAGGCCAACAACGTGCTGGTGATCGATCTGGCCGCCTTAATCCCCCAGGACCAAAAATACCTGTATGACGTGGTGCATCTCAACACCCGGGGTTCGCAACTGGCCGCCCGGCTGATCAGCGAGCGCCTGCGGCCTTTGGTGGCACGGTAACCGGCTCGAGCCGGCAATTGAGGATAATTTGCAGAAAGAAAGGACCAGCCTTATCTTAAAAAATGCAGTCAGATTTATGTGTCAGCGGAGAATGAAAAGATGAGAATACTCAGGAAGATCACCTTATTAATCAGCGTGGCCTTGGCGCTGGGCGGCTGGTCTCTGACCTCCTGGGCTTCCCTGCCGGCGCCGGGTAAACCGGCTCCGAACTTCCTGGTGGAATCCGGGGACAACCGGAAACTCTCCCTGGATATGGTTCGGGGCAAAGTGGTCGTGCTCTTCTATGAATCCCGGCATGTGATCAAGAAAAATCTGGCCTTGAAGAACGAATTGAAGCACTATTACCGGGTGCAGCCGGCCAATGTCCAAAACGATGTCTTCCGGCTGGTGGTGATAGATTGTTCGGAATCAACCTGGCCCACCTTGCCCATCTGGAAAAGCCAGCTCCGGGAGCACTCCCGTAAAGAAGGCTTCACGATCTTCGGCGATTGGAACCGGCGGATGTGCGCGGACTACCACATGCAAACCGGGGACAGCAATTTTCTGATCATCGACAAGCATGGCCTGATCAGGTACGCGGCCACCGGCAAAATCGACCCGGGACAATTTGAGAAAATCAAAGATTTGTTATTTTCTCTGGTTCAGGCCGGATGAGCCCCAGGCCCCGGTCCGCGTCGAGAGGGCGTGGCCCTAGCCGATCCCTCAACTAGAGATTAGGCCCTATGGCAGATCAGCCCATCAACGTCCTGTTCATCATCAAACCGGAGCGGGGCGCGGGCGCGGAAATGGTGCTGGTGGAGGCCGCGTCGCGGCTGCCCCGGGACCGCTTCCGGGTGATCTGCGGCTTGCTCACCCCCGACGCGGACCGGATTATCCCCCCTCACCTCGCCACCCTCGACTTCAACCTGCCGGGGTTGAACGGCTGGGTCTGGCTGCGCTTTTTCTTTAAGCTCTGCTGGGTCATCTATCGCCGGCAGGTCGATCTCCTCCACGTCAACAGCTATGTCCCGGGGAATTACGCCCGCCTGGCCGCGGCCTTGATGCAGGTCCCCATCATCATCGACCACTGGCACGGCTTCACCCGCTTCAACCGCAAGCGCCGGCTGATCTGCCGGGTCCTGGGCCGCTTTACCGACGTGAGTATCGCGGTCTCCCAGGGGGTGCGGGATTACCTCCTCACGCAGATCGGCCTGGACCCGGCCAAAGTCAGGGTGGTGCCCAACGGGGTGGATATCGCCGCCATTGACGCGGCCCGGCCCGGCCTCGAGGTGCGCCGGGAACTGGGGCTGTCCCCGGACGTCCCCCTCCTCGGGTTGGTGGGCCGCCTGGACCACTGGGGTAAGGGCCATAAAGAGCTCTTCGAGGCCATGGCCAGCCTCAAGGAAAACTATCCGGTTCACGCCCTCATTATCGGGGGCGGCCGCCGGAAGAAGGAGGTGCGGGCCCTGGCGGCCAGCCTGGGCCTGGCCGATATCGTCCACTTCCTCGGCCATCGCCGGGACGTCCCCGATCTGCTCAAGGCGATGGACATCTTTATCCTGCCCAGCTACAGCGAAGGGGTGTCCCTGGCTCTGCTCGAGGCCATGGCCGCGGCGCGGCCGGTGATCGTCAGCCGCGTGGGGGGCCTGCCCGAAGTGGTGCAGCAGAACAAGACCGGGCTGCTCATCCCCCCCCGGGACGCCGGCGCCCTGGCCGCGGCCCTGGCGCGCCTCCTGGATGACCCGGATTTGGCCCAAAAGCTGGGCGCCGCCGCCCGCCGCCGGGTCCGGGTCCACTTCTCCCTGGACCGCCTGGGGAAGGAAATAACCGCCATATATGAGGAATTAGTGGAAAAGAAATTTGGGGGTAGGGGCGCAGGCTAAAGCCTGCGACTACAAAAAAATAGTTCCTTGTGTGCAACTCTATAGAGAACTAAAAAAAAGGGGTTAATGCAAATGGAAGTTATTGATGTCACCTCGTGGAAAGAATGCTTATCAAAATTTGAAGAAATCAAAGAAATTAGGCGTAAAAGGAGAATTGATGGCTATGTTTCTTCATTACTTTACCGCGGCCAAGGTAATGCAAAATGGGGATTGAAGACCACACTTGAACGCTACATTGACAAAGACATATCCGTGGAAGATTATTATGATAATATAATAAATATTAAGCTAAAGTAGAAAGTTATACTCAAAAAGATTGGGGACTGCCGCCATACGAAGAACCAATGAGTATGTTGATACATTTACACCCTGGTTATGAGTATATGATATATTTAAGACATCATAGCTACCCATCACCATTAATAGATTGGACGCTTTCACCATATATTGCTGCTTTTTTTGCGTTTCGTAGTATCGAAAAGGAAATAAAAAAAGTCTCGATTTACGCTTATTTGGAATATTTTGGACATGCAAAGAGTGGTGCTGTTGTGACCATAGGTAGCATAGGTTCAAATGTTAAGACCCATCCTCGGCATTACTTTCAACAATGTGAATTCACTTTTTGTGGAAAGAAGATTAACGATAAATATTATTATTGTAACCATGAAGAGGTCTTAAAAAACAATAAAAAAAACCAAGATCTTAGTTGGAAGATCAACATCCCAAGTCACGAACGGCTCAAAGTACTCGCCCACCTCAATTCTATGAATATCAATGCCTATTCCCTGTTTGGTTCAGAAGAAAGTCTTATTGAAACCTTGGCTCTACAAGAATTTTATCTTAGGAATGGATATTTTTAACCTCAAATTCCGGGGATGGACCTTAATAACCTTAAGGATCATAGGACGACCAAAGGAAGCAGAACTTTAACGCTGCCCGGCACGCCCGATAAATCTGCTTTCTGCTTAACGCTCGCTGCTCAACCACCGCGGCTCCCACCATTCCCCTATTAACTGCTCGACCTCGGAGACCTGGATGGCCGTCAGGCACCGGTTCTCGTGGCACTTCTTCAACCGGCACGGCTCTAACTCGCAGACCTCCCGCCGTTTGTGCAGGGCCGCGCCCCATTCTACCTCGTAAGGCCCCACCCGCCGGGGATCGTCGGCGCCGATGAGGCCGATGCTGGGCACCCCCAGGGCCAGGCCCATGTGCAGCGGCCCGCTGTCGTTGGCCACGAGCAGCCGGCAGCGGGCCAGGAGCGCGGCCACGGTGAGCAGGGGGTAGCGCCCCCCGGTGACCAGACTGGGGCCGGAGAGCTGGGCGGCAATGGCTTCGGCGGCCTCCCGGTCGCCTTTGCCGCTGATGATGAGCAGCGGCGCCTGGTAGGTCCGGTACAACCAATTCCCCAACTCGATGAACGACGCCGCCGGCCACCACTTATAGCGATCGGAGCCGGTGGGGTGCAGGGCCATGAGCCCCGGCGGGACCTCGCCGAAGTGTTCCCGCAGGATGGCCGCGGCCCGGGTGGTTTCCTGCGGCGGCAGGAAGAGGTCCATGCGCTTGTCCCGGGTGTCCGCGCCCACCAGCCGCACAAAATTCAGCCGCCGCTCAATGGCGTGCTCATAGGGGCCTGTAGGCCCCACCCCCGCCGAATAGGCAAAGGCCAGGGGGCTCTTGGCCGAGCCGATGATGAAGGGACTCCCGGTCAGCGCGGCCAGCAGGGTGGCCTCGGGGTCATTGCCGTGCAGGATGATTACCAGGCCGTAGTCCCGGGACCGCAACCGGCGAGCCAGGGCGGCCAGGCGGCGATCCCGGCCGGGATAGGTCCAGACCCGGGCCACGTAAGGATTATGGGCCAGGAGGTCCCCGAAGACCCGATGCGCCAGGACCTCCAGCTCCCAGTCCGGGTAGCGCTCTTTCAAGGCCCGGATGGCCGGGGTGGAAAACAGGGTGTCCCCCAGCGCGGTATTGCTGATCAACAGGACCCGCCGCACTTTGGCCGTATCCAGGGCCGACAACGGCCGCGGCGGCTGACGGCGCACCCGGCGCGAGAGATAGGCCCGGCCCAGGGCGGAGAGGAGTTTATGCCACATAGTTTTTCATTGAGGCCCGGCGTGAGGGTGCCTCGGATCGATTAATACCCTCGCCAACTGGGTTTCCCACCCAGGCCCGCTGGCTATTTTCTCTCCAAATAAGGTATAGTAATCGCGACTGACCCTGTACCTCGGGTAATAAATGACATGTCATTCTGAGCGCAGCGAAGAATATAGACATTTCATTCGCCTAGACCTTTCGCTTCGCCCAGGGTGACAGAAAAAAAGTTTTGAACAGCTTTTTTGACCTAAGGATATCGCTGATGATAACACACCCCCACCCGTACGACAGAGAGAAAGCGACAACCCCCCACCCCACGGAGCTTTGGCGCGGCCTGCACCGGAACTGGCGCGCCTGGGTGGTCATCGCCGTGATGTTGGCTGCCATCGGCACCTATGTGCTGACCCTGGATGAATCGGTCCAGCCGGGTTCACGGAATCCGGTCCCGACCGCGGCGGCGCCGGCCCCTGCCTCTAAATAAAACCGCGGCCGCTTAGGCCCCGCGCTTCCTGACCACCTCCAGGCCCGAACGGCTCAGGTGCGGCCCCCGGCTCACCAGCGCTGTCAGGAACCCGTTCTGGTCGAGTGGTGAGACCATGAGGCGGCGCTTCCCCTGGCGGTAGCGGATGAGCAGGCGGTCCAGGGAACAGGCCGGACTGGACAGGGGGTTGCGGGTCGGGGTAACCGCCTCGATCTCGGCGACCGGCACCTTGATCCGAAAGGGGCCGCAGCGAATGACCAGGGTATCCCCCGAGAACGCATAGTACGTGCCATAGAGCACCCAGAGCATGAACGCGGCCCCGGCCAGACAGGCCGCCGGGACCAGCCATTTGATGGCCCAAGGCGCCGTGCTGGTGAGCAGCAGGAGGCCCACCGCAACTTCGATGGCGGCCCCGATCCAGGAGAGGAGGACGATCCAGGTGTCGCGCTTGGAGGGAAAAATCAGCTTCTCAGCCATCGCCATCAGCCTCCCCGAAATTCCGATAATACTTCATCATAGAGCAGTTCCAAATCTTTCGCGATTTTTTCCCAAGAAAAATCAGTGGTTACCCACTGCCGGCCGGCCTGGCCCAGTTTCCGTCTCAAGTCGGAGTCGGCTAACAGGTGCGTGATCTTGCCGGCCAACTCCCCGGCGTCGTCTTCCCGGTCCAGGAGCAGGCCGTTGACCCCCTCCCGCACCACCTCGGGAATGCCTCCCCGGCGGCTGGCAATAATGGGCAAGCCCGCGGCCGCGGCTTCCAGAAACACCAGCCCCAGTCCCTCCTCGATCTGGGACGGCCCCACAAAGACGTCCCCCAGAAGATACGCCTGGGGCATCCGCTCCGGCGGAACGAACCCGGTGAGGACGACGCGCCCCGCCGCGTTGGCCAGCCGCCGGCGCAATTGCGCCAAAAACGGCGTCTCCCGCATGGTGCGGCCGCGGCCGTATTCGGTGCCGCCCACCAGCGCCAGCACCGCCTGCGGCACGGTCTCCCAAACGCGCTCCATGGCGGCCACTAAGATATGGACGCCCTTGCTCTCCCGCAGTTTCCCGGCAAAGAGCACCGTCGGTTCATCCTTTAAGCCGTACTGCTCCCGGACCTCTCGCCGGTGGGACCCCGGCTCCCACCGGGAGGTAAAGGCCTCGCCCTCCACCCCGTTATAGATCACCCGGTGCAGGCCCGCGCCCAGGCCCAGGCGGGAGCGCTCCCGTTCCAGCACGAAGCGGCTGCACGCCGCGAAGCCCGCCACCGGGATCACCGCGCCGGGCCGGGGCCGCTCCCGTTTCCCCAGGGATTCGTACAGGTTGTGCATGTGCAGGATAATGGGGATCTGCCCGGCGAACCGGCGCTGCAAGGAAAGCGCCAGCAAGGGGCGGTTGTGGACGTGGATCAGGTCCGGCCGGACCTTGCTGATAATCTCGGCCACCCCCCGGTCATAGAGAGGGAAATAATGCCGATACCGGCAGTAGAGCCATTTACGCCAGCCTTCCAGAGAAACGCGGTAATATTCCACCTGGCCAAGGTTTTCATGAGCAGGCAACTCCGGGTCGGACACTCCGAGCACCACCGGACGCCAGGCGGTGAGGCGTCCCGCGGCCTTCTCGATGAACAACTCCGCGGCCCCGCCCCGGATGGGGGGGATGGGATAAAGTTCAGGTCCGATCAGGGCCGCGGTGGGCATAAGCGCCGGCCTCGCCAGGGTGGCTGGGTGGTATCGGGGTCAATCATGAGCGTCGGCTTCACTCCGGAAATATGCACCTTATATCACCAAAATGAGCAGATTTTTAGCACTTTCCGCCGGCCGCGGGCGGTCCCGGAGAGATAAACAACGCCGGGGATCTCCTTTTCGCACAAATTTCTTGACACTTGCCATAGACTTTGTAATATGCTTCACATGGTTTTGCTCCCTGCGAAGGACAAAAAGACCGTTAGAATTACAAATATCTGAAGGAGGTAGCAGTTTATGGGTAAAATTCCGGCTGATTATTTGCCACCTAAAGAGCTCTGGGCCCACTATACCGCGCCCGAAGAGTTCAAGCAGTATGCCTCAGGACAGTGGAATATTGCGGAAGAATTACTTGACAAGCATGTGAAGGAAGGTCGGGGCGACCAGGTCGCCATCTATTTCGGCGACCAGAAGATCACCTTTAAAGAACTGCTGGCCATGTCCAACAAGTTCGCCAACGTCCTCACCAAGCAGGGCGTCGGGCCCCAGGACCGGGTAGGCATCCGCCTGACCAACATGCCGGAAGCCATTGCCATCAATTTCGGCATCATGAAGTGCGGCGCCATCCCGGTGCCTATTTCCCCGCTGTGGGCCAAGGAAGAAGTAGCCTTCGTCTGCAACAACGCCGAATTCACGGCCTTTGCGGTGAGCTTCCCCTTGATGGCCGCGGTAGAAGCCGCCAAGCACGAATTCGAGTTCCCCACCAAGATCATCGTGGTGGGCGGCAAGCCCGAAGACTGGGAAGCCAAGGGCTTCGTCTCCTTCGGCAAAGAGATGGCGAGTGCGTCGGACCAGTTCAGCAACGTCAAAATGAGTGCCGACGATATCGGCGCCATTCTGTTCACCTCCGGCACCACCGGCCAGCCCAAGGGCTGCGTCCATTTCATCAAAGAAGTGCTGATCGAGTCCCACCTGGTTAACAAGTACGTTTGGAAACTGGCTCCGGGCGAGGTTCTGGGCGGCTCCGCGCCGGTGTCCTTTGCCGCGGGCTACGGCACTTTCTGCCTGATTCCCTTTGCCGGCGGCGGCGCTATTTCCCTGCTGCCCAAGTTCACCCCTGACGAGATGATGTCCACCATCGTCAAGCACAAGGTCACGGTAGTCACCGGTCTGCCCACCGCCTACCGGAAGCTGTTGGAAATGCCCAACTTCAGCGACTACGACATCAGTGGCGTGCGCATGTACACCACCGGCGGCGACGCTTTGACCGGCAAGACCCTGGCCCTGTGGCAGGCGAAAACCGGCAAGCCCATCTGGGAAGGCCTGGGCGGCACCGAGATGATGCATCTGGTGACCTCTAACACCATGAGCGACATCCCCATGCCCGATTCCATCGGTAAGGCCCTCCCCGGCTTCGAGATTAAGGTCGTGCGGGAAGATGGCACCACCGCGGGCCCCGGCGAAGTGGGCAGCATGTTGATCCAGGGCCCCACCGCCACCCTGTACTGGAAGCCGTACATCCAGGACAACAAGCTCCTGAAAACCATGAAGAAGGGCATCAAAGACGGCTACAACATGATGGGCGACGCCGTCATGATGGACAAAGACGGCTTCATCTTCTTCCAGGCCCGGGAAGACGACATGATCAAGTCTTCCGGCTTCCGCCTAGCTCCCTCCGAGATCGAAGACGCCATCTTGCGACATAAGGCGGTGCGGGATA
>JALNYP010000075.1 GCA_023229795.1 Syntrophobacterales bacterium | reverse complement strand
TGATGCCCGGGGATAACGTGTCCATGGTAGTGACCCTGATCACCCCCGTGGCCCTGGAAAAAGAACTGCGCTTCGCCATCCGGGAAGGCGGCCGTACGGTCGGCGCCGGCGTGGTGAGCGAGATCGTGGAATAATCCTATGAGAGACATCGTTACCTTAGCCTGTACGGAGTGCAAGCGGCGGAACTACACCACCACCAAAAACAAGCGGCGGACCCCGGATCGGCTTGCCTTTAAAAAGTACTGTTCTTTTTGTCGTGACCATACCCTTCATCGAGAAAGCAAGTAGGGGAGAAGACAGGCCAGTAGCTCGAACGGTTAGAGCGCCGGTCTCCAAAACCGGATGTTGGGGGTTCGAATCCCTCCTGGCCTGCCAGTTATGGGAGACATGGGACCAAGGAGTCGGTTGGGAAGTTATCGCCATCTAACCGCGTACCAAGATTCTCTCCTTGAAGTGCCGCAATCGAGGTGTTCCAGGGTTACCAGCGAACCAGTCTGGATCTGTCCTTGCCGCCAGCGGGCGCTGTCGGGGTCGGGCGGGTCCTGTCGTGCCACGGGGAACAGTAGAGTGAAACCGGTATGAAAAAGATCAAGACGAAGCCCAAAGCGAACCAGAAAGAAAACGGCATTGATGCTCCCCGGGGTCAGGTAGTCAAACTGAAGGCGGGGAAAGCGCGTCCCGGCTGGTTCAGCAAGGTGCCGCCGGTCAAGCAGTATTGGGCCCAGAGCAAAAATTTTGTCCTGGAAGCGATTCAGGAACTCAAGAAAACCACCTGGCCCAACCGTAAAGAGACGCTGGGGACGACGGGCGTGGTCCTGGTGCTGGTGTTTTTCATCGCAGGTTACCTGGGACTGGTGGATTTCGTGCTGTCCCATTTCGTTCGTTTCTTCGTGCACTGAGATAAAAGGGCAAGGCCGTGGCCAAACAGTGGTACATCATCCATACCTATTCGGGCTTTGAGCAGAAGGTGAAGAACGCCATCATGGAGCGAGCCCGGTCCCGGGGCCTGGAAGACCTGGTGGACCAGGTTCTGGTGCCCACGGAGACGGTAGAGGAGATGGTCAAGGGGGAGCGCAAGCTTTCCTCCCGGAAATTCTACCCGGGCTACGTCCTGGTGCACATGGAGTTGACCGACGATTCCTGGCACCTGGTGAAGGACACCCCCAAGGTGACGGGCTTCGTGGGCAGCAAAGAAGAGCCGGTGGCGATCCCCGAAGAAGACGCCGCCAAGATCATCGCCCAGATGCAGGAAGGGGTGCTCAGGCCCAAGCCCAAGATCAGGTTCGAGCAGGGGGACAAGGTCCAGGTGACCGACGGCCCCTTTACCAATTTTACCGGGGTGGTGGACGAAGTGAAGCCGGATCGCGGCCGGGTGCGGGTGATGATCAGCGTCTTCGGGCGGCCGACGCCGGTGGAGTTGGAATTTACCCAGTTGGAGAAAATTTAGCTTGGCTTTGCGTCTTGGCGCCTTGGCGAGAGTAACTCACGCAAAGACGCGAAGGCGCAAAGACGCTTAAAGAAGGAAGTAATCAATGGCTAAAAAAGTAATCGCCCAGATCAAATTGCAGATTCCCGCGGGGCAGGCGAACCCGTCCCCGCCCATCGGCCCGGCCTTGGGCCAGCATGGGGTCAACATCATGGAATTCTGCAAGAGTTATAACGCCAAGACCGCGGGCCAGGAAGGGACTATCATCCCGGTGTTGATCACCGTGTTTGCCGATCGCTCCTTCACGTTTGTGACCAAGACGCCGCCAGCGTCGGTGCTGCTCAAGCAGATGGCCCAGATTGCTAAGGGCGCCAAGGAGCCCAGCCGGGAGAAGGCGGGGCAGATCACCCGGACGCAACTGGAAGAGATCGCCAAGCAGAAGATGCCCGACTTGAATACCACCAGCCTGGAAAATGCCATGCACAGCATCGCCGGGACCGCCCGGAGCATGGGCATCGAGATTGTCGAGTAGGGGACCCGCCGGGTCGCCTACCGCTCAGGATTTAAGAACCAACAAGGGAGAGTGATACCGATGGCCAAACATGGCAAACGATATCGGGAGGCCGCCGCTAAGGTGGACCGCAATCAGCGCTATCTCTTCCAGGACGCGGTCAAGCTATCTCTGGAGGCAGCCTCCAGCAAGTTTGACGAAACCGTGGAGATCGCGGTGGCTCTGGGAGTGAATCCGCGGCACGCCGACCAGATGGTCCGGGGTGCGGTGGTCCTGCCGAATGGGCTGGGAAAGACCGTGCGGGTCCTGGTGTTCGCCAAAGGCGAAAAGGAAAAAGAGGCGATGGACGCGGGTGCCGACCACGTCGGGGCCGAAGACCTCATCGAGCGCATCAAGGGCGGCTGGATGGAATTCGATAAAGCCGTGGCTACCCCGGATCTCATGGGCGCAGTGGGCAAGATCGGCAAGATTCTGGGCCCCCGGGGCCTGATGCCCAACGTCAAGGTCGGGACCGTCACCTTTGAGGTGGCCAAAGCGGTGAACGAGCTCAAAGGCGGCAAGGTGGAGTTTCGGGTGGACCGGGCCGGGGTCATTCATGCCCCGGTGGGCAAGGTGTCCTTCGGCGCCGACAAACTCCTGCAAAACCTGGCAGCTTTGATGGATTCTTTGGTGCGCCTGAAGCCGGCGACCGCCAAAGGCACCTATATGAAGGGCATTCATGTGAGCACCACGATGGGGCCGGGAGTTCCCGTGGACACCAGCGACGTCAAGAACCTGGTTCGCCTGTTGTAAAGGAGGAGTGGGGTGCGTAAGCAAGAGAAAGCCGAAATTGTCCAGGGAATCCTGGAAAAGGTGTCGAAGTCGCAGATCGGCATCTTGACGGATTTCAAGGGGCTGAAGGTGGAAGATATGACCCGGCTCCGGCGGCAGCTCCAGGAGAGCGGCGCGGAGCTCACGGTGGTGAAGAACACCCTGCTCCGGCGCGTGGCGGCCGATGATTCTCCCATGAATCCCCTGATGCCGCACTTCACCGGGCCCAATGCCCTGACGCTCGGGTATGGCGATCCGGTGGCGGTGACTAAGGTGCTCATCAAGTTCGCCCAGGAAAAGCCCATGCTGCAGATCAAGGCGGGGGCCCTGGGGGGCCGGGCCTTGACTGCCAAGGACCTGGAAGCCCTGAGCAAACTGCCGGCCCGGGAAGTACTGCTGTCCCAACTGCTGGGAGTGATGCAGGGCGTGCCTACGGCGCTGGTGTCGGTGCTGGCTGCGGTCATCCGCGGCCTGCTCAACGTGCTGGTGGCCTTGAAGGATAAGAAGGCCGAGTCCGAGCCGGCGGCGGAAGCGGCTCCGGCGGCGGCAGAGGCTCCGGAGGCTGAAGAAGCTCCGGCGGCGGTGGAAGCCGCACCTGAGCCCGAGGCTGAGACCTAAAGGGTAAGGGCGGACACCTGAGTCGGCCCTGATGGGGAAACCGGCGGCCCCGGCCAAAATGCATGAGCCAGCCCCGGTAATCTTGCAATTCAGTAAGAAAGATTTACTTGAGGATAAGGAGGAAGTTAAGATGGCCATTTCCCGTGCTGAGGTAGTTGACTACCTCGCCAACATGACGGTGCTGGAACTTTCCACGCTCATCAAGGAGCTGGAAGAGAAGTTTGGGGTGTCGGCGGCGGCCCCGGTGGCGGTGGCCGCAGTGGGCGGCGCGGCCGCGGAGGCGGCTCCGGCGGCGGAAGAGAAAACCGAATTCGACGTAGTCCTGACGGTCTGCGGGCCCAACAAGATCCAGGTGATCAAAGAAGTCCGGGCCGTCACCAACCTGGGACTGAAAGAAGCCAAGGAAGCGGTGGAAAACGTGCCCACCACCTTGAAAGAAGCGATTTCCAAGGCAGAAGCCGAAGAGGTCAAGAAGAAGTTGGAAGCTCAGGGAGCTACCATCGAAATTAAGTAGTTCCCGAGTTCGGCCATCCTTCTAAGGAGTGCCCATGGCGAAGGTATTATCGCCTTTAAGGCTGTATCGAAAAAATTTCGGCAAGATCGAACGGATTGTGGACATTTCTAATCTCATTGAGATGCAGAAAGAGTCCTATCATCGCTTCTTGCAAAAAGATGTGGAACCGGCGGCGCGCTCGGATTACGGCCTTCAGGGCGTATTCAAGAGCGTCTTTCCCATCCGGGATTTCAGTGGCGTGTGCGCTCTGGAATTCGTCGAGTACGGCTTGGGCGACCCCAAGTACGACGTGGACGAGTGCCAGCAGCGGGGCATGACCTTTGAAGTGCCTATGAAGATTCGGGTGCGCCTGGTGGTCCACGATCTGGGTCCGGACTCCAAAGTTCAGACCATTCGGGACATCAAAGAACAGGAGATCTATTTCGGCACCCTGCCTCTGATGACCGAGCATGGCACCTTCATTATCAATGGCACCGAGCGGGTGGTGGTGAGCCAGTTGCACCGTTCCCCCGGTCTGTTCATTGACCATGACCGGGCCAAGATTCACTCCAGCGGTAAGATCATCTACTCCGCCCGGTTGATTCCGCTTCGGGGTTCCTGGATCGACTTCGAGTTCGATCCCAAGGATATCCTCTATGTGCGCATCGACCGGCGGCGCAAGTTTCCCGCCACCATCCTGTTGAAGGCCCTGGGGTACAGCACCGAAGAACTGCTTAACTTCTTCTATAAGACCCAGCGGGTACTTCTTTCCGGCGAGACCGTCCAGCAGGCTTTTGTGCCGGAATTGCTGGTGGATAAAACCACCGCGGCCGATATCCCCGATCCCAAGAGCGGGGACGTCCTGATCAAGAAGGGCAAACGCCTGACCCCGGTATTGATTCAAAAGATGAAGCGGGCCGGGGTGGTGTCCATTCAGGGGACCGCGGCGGACCTGGTGGGCCGGGTGACGGCCCATGACATCCTGGATCCGGAGAACGGCGAGGTTCTGGCCGCGTGCAACGAGATGCTCGCCCAGGACAAGATCGAACAGATGATGGCCCGGGGTGTTAAGGAACTGGACCTGCTCTTCATCGACGGGGTCAATGTCAGCTCCTGTCTCAGGAATACCCTGATCGCGGACAAGACTACCTCCGTTAAGGAAGCCATCCTCGAGATTTACCGCCGCCTGCGTCCCAGCAATCGCCCCAACGACGAAGTGGCGACCAGTTTCTTTCAGAATCTCTTTTTTAACCCCGAATACTACGATCTGTCGCCGGTGGGCCGCCTGAAGCTGGACCTGAAGCTCAGGCCTGAAGAAGAGCGCCTGCCGCTGAACAAGACGACCCTGGACAAAGAGGACATCCTTCTGGCGGTGCGGGAACTTATCACCCAGAAGGACCGGGAAGGACCGGTGGACGACATCGACCACCTGGGCAACCGGCGGGTCCGGGCCGTGGGCGAATTGCTGGAGAACCAGTTCCGGGTGGGGCTGGTCAGGATGGAGCGGGCCATCAAGGAACGCATGGCCATTCAGGACCTGGACACCCTGATGCCCCACGACCTGGTGAACGCCAAGCCGGTCCAGGCGGTGATCAAAGAGTTCTTCGGCACCTCCCAGTTGTCCCAGTTCATGGATCAAACCAATCCCTTGAGCGAAATCACCCACAAGCGCCGCTTGAGCGCCCTGGGACCCGGCGGTCTGACCCGGGAGCGGGCCGGCTTCGAGGTGCGGGACGTACACCCCACCCACTATGGCCGTATCTGCCCCATTGAGACGCCGGAAGGTCCCAACATCGGGCTCATCGTATCGCTGTCCACCTTTGCCCGGGTCAACGAACTGGGGTTCATCGAAACCCCCTACCGGGTGGTGGAAAAGGTGGAGGTGCGTAGCAAGACCGAGACTCGGGTCACCAAGAAGATCCGGTACTTGAGCGCCCTGGAAGAAGGCGATAAGGTCATCGCCCAGGCCAACGCCCCCCTGGACAGCAAGGGGCGGTTCCTGACCGAGATGATCGAGGCCCGCAAGTGGGGTGAATTCATTATCGCCCATCCGGACCAGATCGAATATATGGACGTCTCCCCCAACCAGTTGGTGAGCGTGGCCGCGTCCCTGATCCCCTTCCTGGAGCACGACGACGCCAACCGCGCCCTGATGGGTTCCAACATGCAGCGCCAGGCGGTGCCGCTGTTGACCAGCAGCACGCCCTTGATCGGCACCGGCATGGAAGGCGTGGTGGCCCGGGATTCGGGGGTCACGATCACGGCCAGGCGCCAGGGATACGTGGAGGACGTGGATTCCACCCGCATCGTGATTCGGGCCGCGGAGCCCGCCAAGGGCGGCAACGGCTCCCCGGTGGACATCTACAAACTGACGAAATTTCAACGCACCAACCAGAATACCTGCTTCAACCAGCGGCCCATCGTGGCCCCGGGCGATCTGGTGGAGAAAGGCCAGATCATCGCAGACGGCCCGGCCACCTTCATTGGGGAACTGGCCCTGGGCAAGAACGTCATGGTGGCCTTCATGCCCTGGGGCGGCTACAACTTTGAAGACTCCATTCTGGTGAGTGAACGCCTGATTAAAGACGACGTCTTCACTTCCATCCACATCGAAGAATTCGAGGTGATGGCCCGGGACACCAAGCTGGGTAAAGAGGAGATCACCCGGGATATCCCCAACGTGGGGGAAGACGCCTTAGGCAACCTGGATGAAAGCGGCATTATCCGGCTGGGTTCCGAAGTGCGCCCCGGCGACATCCTGGTAGGCAAGATCACCCCGAAAGGGGAGACCCAGCTTACCCCGGAAGAAAAGCTCCTGCGGGCCATTTTCGGCGAGAAGGCCGGCGACGTCAAAGACACTTCGCTTCGGGTTCCCCCGGGGATCGAGGGCGTGGTCATCGACGCCCGGGTCTTTTCCCGCAAGGGCGTGGAAAAGGATGATCGCAGCCGCTCTATCGAAGACGAGGCCGTGGCCAAGCTGCAGAAGGACCAGGGCGACGAGATCGGCATCATCACCCAGACCTACCGTCAGAAGGTGAAAGATCTGGTGGTGGGGCGAAAAGTGGTGGAAAACCTGGATGACGAGCGCACCGGCAACACCTTCCTGCACGCGGGAGACCCGGTGACGCCGGAACTGGTGAGCCGCCATAACCTGGAGTTCTGGCGCCACGTCTCTTTTGAGGAACCCGGTCTGGAAGACCAGTTGGACCAGCTCCTGGACCGTTATCAGGAGCAGCTCCACCTGGTGAACATGGTCTTCGAGGCCAAGCTGGGCCGGCTCCGGAAAGTGGACGAGCTGCCTCCCGGGGTCATCAAGAAGGTGAAGATCTTCGTGGCCATGAAACGCAAGCTGGCCGTGGGTGACAAGATGGCCGGGCGCCACGGCAACAAAGGCGTGGTCTCCCGCATCATGCCGGAAGAAGACATGCCGTATTTTGCCGACGGCACTCCGGTGGACATTGTGCTCAACCCCCTGGGCGTACCTTCCCGCATGAACGTGGGACAGGTGATGGAGACCCATCTGGGGTGGGCGTCCTATGCGCTGGGCAAGCAGATCGGCGAGATGATCGACACCTTTTACAGCCTGGATGCCATCAAGACCCGCCTGAAACGGATCATGAAGGCCGATAAGACCATGGGCGAAGAGATCGACAGTCTGACCTACGACGAGCTGCGGGCCATCTGGAAGAAGCATTACCAGGACGGCCTGCACATGGCTTCGCCGGTCTTTGACGGGGCCACGGAAGAAGAGGTCCAGACCTTTCTGGGTGAGGCCGGGCTGCCCACCGGCGGCCAGGCGCGCTTGAGGGACGGCCGCAGCGGCGAAGAGTTCGACCGGGACGTGACCGTGGGATGCATGTACATGATGAAGCTGCATCACCTGGTGGCCGACAAGATCCACGCCCGGTCCATCGGACCTTACTCTTTGGTGACCCAGCAGCCTTTGGGCGGCAAGGCCCAGTTCGGCGGCCAGCGTTTGGGTGAAATGGAAGTCTGGGCCCTGGAAGCTTATGGCGCGGCTTACACCCTGCAAGAATTCCTGACCGTGAAATCGGACGACGTGGCCGGCCGCACCCGCATGTATGAGAAGATCTTCAAAGGCGAATACGACCTGGAAGCGGGGCTGCCGGAATCCTTCAACGTCCTGGTGCGGGAGCTCAAGAGCCTGGCGCTCAACGTCGAGCTCCTGAAAAAGGACAAGGACAAGTCCTGAGGAATAAGCCTTTTATGGAAAAAATGCGCGAAGTCGCTTTAGAAGATTTAAACAGCCTGTTCGCCAGGCCGGAAGACCCGATCGCCATCGAGGCGGTGCGGTTATCCCTGTCGTCTCCGGACATGATCCGTTCCTGGTCGTTCGGGGAAGTGAAGAAGCCCGAGACCATCAATTACCGCACCTTCAAACCGGAACGGGACGGCCTGTTTTGTGCCAAAATCTTCGGACCCGCCAAAGATTACGAATGTAACTGCGGCAAATACAAGCGCATGAAGCATCGGGGGATCACCTGCGAAAAATGCGGTGTGGAGGTGATCCAGTCCAAAGTGCGCCGGGAACGCATGGGCCACATCGAGCTGGCCTGCCCGGTGGTGCATATTTGGTTTTTGAAGAGTTTGCCCAGCAAGATCGGCAACCTCCTGGATCTAACCCTCAAAGAGCTGGAAAAGATCCTTTATTTCGAGGCTTTCGTGGTGGTGGACGGCGGCGACACCGCCCTGACCAAGGGGATGCTGCTGTCCGAGGAAAAATACCGCCAGTCCCGGGATGAGTTCGGCGACCGGTTTAAGGCCGGCATGGGCGCCGAGGCCATCCGGGAGATGTTGAAGGTGGTGGACCTGGAGGCCATGTCCCGGGAAGTACGCGCCGAGATGCTCAAGACCAGTTCGGACGCCAAACGCAAGAAGCTGGGCAAAAGGCTGAAGATTATCGACGCGTTCAGGGAATCCGGCCAGCGTCCCGAATGGATGGTCATGGAAGTGATCCCGGTGCTGCCGCCGGACCTGCGGCCCTTGGTGCATCTGGACGGCGGCCGCTTCGCCACCTCGGACTTAAACGATCTGTACCGCCGGGTAATCAACCGCAATAACCGCTTGAAACGGCTCCTGGAACTCAATGCGCCGGATATCATCATCCGCAATGAAAAGCGCATGCTCCAGGAAGCGGTGGACGTGCTGTTCGAGAACGGCCGCCGGGGCCGCACCATCACCGGCCCCAACAAGCGGGCGTTGAAATCGCTCTCCGACATGCTCAAGGGCAAGCAGGGCCGCTTCCGCCAGAACCTGTTGGGCAAACGCGTGGATTACTCCGGCCGCTCGGTCATCGTGATCGGCCCGGAACTCAGGCTGCACCAGTGCGGCCTGCCCAAGCAGATGGCCCTGGAACTCTTCAAGCCCTTTATTTTCCACAAGCTGGTGGCGCGGGGCTATGCCACCACCATCAAGGTGGCCAAACGTCTGGTGGACCGGGAAACCCCGGAGGTCTGGGATATCCTGGACGAAGTGGTCAGGGAACACCCGGTGATGCTCAACCGGGCGCCGACCCTGCACCGGCTGGGCATCCAGGCCTTCGAGCCGCTACTCATCGAGGGCAAGGCTATTCAGCTGCACCCCCTGGTGTGTACCGCGTTCAACGCCGACTTCGACGGCGACCAGATGGCGGTGCACGTGCCGCTGTCCATTGAGGCCCAGATCGAGGCCCGGGCCCTGATGATGTCCACCAACAACATCCTCTCCCCGGCCAACGGCGATCCGATTATCATTCCCACCCAGGATATCGTCCTGGGGCTCTACTATCTTACCCGGGAACGCCCCTTCGCCAAAGGCGAGCGGATGCCCACAAACGGCAAAAACCCCATGGCCTACTCCTCTCCTGAAGAGGTGCGGGTGGCCTACGACCAGGGCGCGGTGCATCTGCAAGCCCGCATCCCGGTGCGCATCGACGGCAAGATTTATAACACCACGGTGGGCCGGGTAATCCTGAGGGAGATTCTCCCCGAGGGCCTGCCCTTTGACCTGATCAACGGCACCATGACCAAAAAAGAGATCCGTAAGCTTATCGCCTACGGCTATCGCAAGTGCGGCATCAAGCAAACGGTCATCTTTGCCGACCAGTTGAAAAATCTGGGCTATAAATACGCCACCCAGGCGGGCATCTCCATCTCCATCAAGGACATGGTGATCCCCAGCCGAAAGCCGGGAATCCTGGCGCAATCCCAGACCGAAGTGAATCAGGTGGAGGAACAGTACCAGGAAGGTCTCATTACCGAAGGGGAAAAATACAACAAGGTGGTAGATATCTGGGCCAAGGCCACTGACGAAATCGCCGCCGAGATGATGGCGGAGATGGCCCGTGAGGTGGTAGTGCGGGAACCGGATCCGGAGCACCAGGGCGAGACTGAGGTCCTCCAGGAAGAGGTGGCCTCCTTTAATCCGGTCTTCATGATGGCCGACTCCGGCGCCCGAGGCAGCAAAGACCAGATGCGGCAGTTGGCCGGCATGCGTGGTTTGATGGCCAAACCTTCGGGTGAAATCATCGAAACTCCCATCACCGCCAACTTCCGGGAAGGCCTCACCGTTCTGCAATACTTCATCTCGACTCACGGCGCCCGCAAAGGTCTGGCCGACACCGCATTGAAAACCGCCAACTCCGGGTATCTGACCCGTCGGTTGGTGGACGTGGCCCAGGACGCGGTGATCACCGAAGAAGACTGCGGCACCATCGACGGCATCAATGTGACGCCCCTGGTGGAAGGGGGCGAGATCATCGAACGGGTGGGCGACCGGGTCCTGGGCCGGGTGGCCCTGGAAGATATTGTTGACCCCCATACCGGCGAAGTGCTGGTGGAGTCCAACGAAGAGATCGACGAAGACGCGGCCCGGCGCATCGAAGACTCCGGCCTGGAGAAGGTGCAGATTCGTTCGGTGCTCACCTGCCAGACACGTCGGGGTGTGTGCGCCAAATGCTACGGCCGGGATTTGGGCCACGGCACCACGGTCTCCATGGGCGAGGCCATCGGCATCCTGGCGGCCCAGAGCATCGGCGAGCCCGGCACGCAGCTCACCATGCGTACCTTCCATATCGGCGGCACGGCCTCCCGGCGGGCGGAACAGAGCGTCCACGTGGCCCGGGTCCCGGGCTGGGTGCGGTTCGATAACATGAAATCGGTGGTGGACCGTTTCGGCGATCTGGTCAACCTTTCCCGTCAGGCGGAACTGCTCCTGGTGAGCGACAAGGGCATCGAGCGGGAACGCTATCCCCTGAGCTACGGGGCCCATGTCAAGGTGAAGGAAGGCCAGGAAGTGGCGGCCGGCCAGGTGCTGGCGGAATGGGACCCCTTCACCAACGCCATGTTGACGGAAGTGGGCGGCACCATCAAGTTCGGCGATATCCTCGAAAATATCACGGTGCAGGAACGGGTGGACCCGGTAACCGGGAAAGCCTCCCGGCTCATCGTGGAGAGCAAGGACGCGGAACTGCGGCCGCGCATCTCGGTGAAGGACATTGAAGGCCACACCGCCAAGATTCCCGATTCCATCGCCTCGGCCCGTTACTTCATGCCGGTGGGCGCCATCATCATGGTGAGCGAAGGCGATCAGGTGTCGCCGGGCGACGTCATTGCCAAGATCCCCCGGGAAACCACCAAAACCAAGGACATCACCGGCGGCCTGCCCCGGGTGGCGGAACTCTTCGAGGTCCGCAAGCCTAAAGAGACCGCCATCATCAGTGAAATCAGCGGCGTGGTCTCCTTCGGGAAGCACATCAAGGGCAAGCGGAAGATCATCGTGGCTCCGGAAGTGGGCAAACCCAAGGAATACCTGATCCCCAAGGGCAAGCACGTGGCCGTGCAGGAAGGCGACTACGTCCGGGCCGGGGACGCCTTGATGGACGGCTCGGCCAACCCTCATGATATCTTGAATATCAGGGGCTTAAAGGAACTGGCCCGCTACCTGGTGGATGAAGTCCAGGAAGTCTATCGTCTCCAGGGCGTCAAGATCAACGACAAGCACATCGAAGTGATCGTGCGCCAGATGCTCAGGCGCATCAAGGTGGTGACCCCGGGGGACACGGAGTTCCTCATGGGCGAGCAGGTGGAGAAATGGGTCTTCGAAGAGCGGAACGACCTGGCCATGGCCGCGGGCAAACAGCCCGCCACGGGTGAACCGCTGCTGTTGGGGATCACCAAGGCCTCTCTGACCACCGAGAGCTGGATTTCGGCCGCCTCCTTCCAGGAAACCACCAAGGTGCTGGCGGACGCGGCGGTCCAGGGGAAGATCGACTATTTGCGGGGCCTCAAAGAGAACGTGATTATGGGGCGGCTCATCCCCGCGGGTACGGGCCTGTCCCAGTACCGCGAACTGGACATCAAGATGAGCGAAAGTGCGGTGGAACTGCCGCCGGCGGAGGAGATGGCGCCGCCGGAAAGCCTCGAGCTGCTGGTGGAGGCGGAGGTCGCGGCCGTACCCGAACAATAATGGGTTGACAATAATTCGGCATTAAACTACAATTACTTGTTTTAGTGGCCATTTGACACCAAGTCAGTCGGAAGTGGAGCGTGTATGCCTACGATTAATCAGTTGATTCGCAAAGGCCGGGAGCTGCAGAAGAAGCGGACCGCATCGCCGGCCCTGCAAAGCTGTCCCCAAAAACGGGGGGTGTGTGTCCGGGTCTATACCACCACGCCCAAAAAACCCAATTCGGCTCTGCGCAAGGTGGCCCGGGTACGTCTCACCAACGGTATCGAGGTGACTACGTATATTCCCGGAGTCGGGCACAACCTCCAGGAGCACTCAGTGGTGTTGATTCGGGGGGGCCGGGTGAAGGATTTGCCCGGGGTGCGCTACCACGTGATCCGGGGTACCCTGGATGCTTCCGGAGTGCAGGATCGGCGGCGGGGGCGTTCCAAGTACGGGGCCAAGCGGCCGAAGTAAGAGTTTTCGGTTTTCTGTTTTCGGTTTTCAGTGAGAGGCCGAAGCAAGGGCTGCGTTAGTCCTGGAAGAGAAGAAAACAGAAAACAGCATAGAGGAAACGGAGAGAAAGATGCCTAGAAAAGGCGGAGTGGTCAAGCGGCCGGTGCCCCAAGACTTGAAATATAACGATGTCCTGGTAAGCCGGTTTATCAACGGGCTGATGGAGCGGGGTAAGAAGAGCACGGCCCAGCGCATCCTGTATAACGCGATGGAGATGATGGGGCAGCGGGCCAACGACGACCCCCTGAAGCTCTTCCATCAGGCGGTGGAAAACGTCAAGCCTTTGATCGAGGTGAAGTCCCGCCGGGTAGGCGGCGCCACCTATCAGGTGCCCATCGAAGTCCGGGCCGACCGCCGGGCCTCGCTGGCCATCCGCTGGCTGATCAACTACTCCAAGTCTCGGAGCGAAAAGTCCATGGAGGCCAAGCTGGCCGCGGAACTGTTGGATGCGGCCAACAACCGGGGGACCTCCATCAAGAAACGGGAAGACACTCACAAGATGGCCGAAGCGAACAAGGCCTTCGCACACTATAGATGGTAAACTGATTTGCCTAGACAAACCCCGCTGAACCGGGTACGGAATATTGGGTTTATGGCCCACATCGACGCCGGTAAAACCACCACCACGGAACGCATCCTTTTTTACACAGGGGTGACGCACCGCTTGGGCGAAGTGCACGACGGCCAGGCCACGATGGACTGGATGGCCCAGGAACAGGAACGCGGCATCACCATTACCTCCGCGGCTACCACCTGCTACTGGAAGGACCATCGGGTCAACATCATCGATACGCCGGGCCACGTGGACTTCACCATCGAAGTGGAGCGCTCCTTAAGGGTGCTGGACGGCGTAGTGGCGGTGTTCGATGCCGTGGGCGGAGTGGAGCCGCAATCCGAGACGGTGTGGCGCCAGGCCGACCGCTACGGCGTACCCCGGCTCGCCTTCGTCAATAAGATGGACCGGGTGGGCGCGGACCTGCCCCGATGCCTGAAGATGATGCGGGAACGCCTCAAGGCCACCCCGGTGCTGCTGCAACTGCCCCTGGGGGAAGAAGACAAGTTCCGCGGGATGATCGATCTCATCGATATGCAGGCCACCGTGTATGACGAAACCGCCAAAGCCACGGGGACGCTCTTTGAAGTCGTGGAGATCCCTGCGGAGGCGCGGGAGCGTGCGGAAGAGGCCCGGAACGAGATGCTGGAAATCCTCTCCGAAGTGGATGAAGGCATCATGGAGCGCTACCTGGCCGACGAGCCGGTGGATGCGGCCCTGATTCGGGCGGCGTTGCGCCGGGGCACCATCGGCAACGATATCGTGCCGGTGCTGTGCGGCTCGGCCTTCAAGAACAAAGGGGTGCAAGCCCTGCTGGACGCGGTGGTGGACTTCCTGCCGTCGCCCCTGGATGTCCCGCCGGTACAGGGGCTGGACCCCAAAGGCAACGTCGTGGAACGGCCTCCCGCGGATGAGGCGCCGTTGGCCGCGCTGGCCTTCAAGCTGTTGAGCGACCCCTTCATCGGCCATCTCACCTTTTTGCGGGTTTATTCCGGGGTCTTGGCCACCGGCAGCACTGTCTTGAACGCCACCAAGGGCGTTAAAGAGCGCATCGGGCGGATCCTCAAGATGCACGCCAACAAGCGGGAAGAGATCGCCGAGGCCTATGCCGGGGACATCGTAGCTCTGGTGGGGCTCAAGAATACCACCACGGGCGATACGCTGGCGGATGTTCAGGACCCGGTGGTGCTGGAGACTTTGCACATCCCGCAGCCGGTCATCGATATCGCCATCGAGCCGGCCACCAAGGCCGACCAGGACAAGCTGGGGCAGGCCCTGGCCAAGATTGCGGCGGAAGACCCCTCCTTTCGGGTCCACAGCGACACCGAGACCGCCCAGACCATCATTTCGGGCATGGGTGAACTCCACCTGGAGATCATCGTGGACCGCCTGATGCGGGAGTTCAAGGTGGACGCCCGGGTCGGCAAGCCCCAGGTGGCCTATCGGGAGACCATTACGGAAGAAGCCCGGGCCGAAGGCAAGTTCGTGCGCCAGAGCGGCGGCCGCGGCCAGTACGGCCACGTGATCCTGGTGTTAAAACCCCTGGAAGCCGGCAGCGGCGTGGTCTTTGCGAATAAAATTGTGGGGGGCTCCATTCCCAAGGAATATATCGCCCCGGTGGAAAGGGGAGTGCGAGAGGCGGCGGCCACGGGCATCCTGGGCTATCCCATGGTGGATGTGGAAATCGACCTGGTGGACGGCTCTTACCATGAAGTGGATTCCTCCGAGCGCTCTTTTCTCATCGCCGGGTCCATAGGTTTCAAAGAGGGCGCCAAAAGAGCCAAGCCGGTCCTGCTGGAGCCCATCATGGACCTGGAAGTGGTGGCTCCCGAAGATTTTGTGGGTGAAGTGATGGGTGAGCTGAACGCCCGGCGGGGCCGGGTGACGGGCATGGAGTCCCGGGGGTCCACCCAGATCATCCACGGCCAGGTGCCTCTGGCTACCATGTTCGGCTACGCCACTAATTTACGGAGTTCGACGCAGGGGCGGGCCACCTTTACCATGCAATTCGATCACTACGAACCTGTTGCCGCCTCCCTGGCGGAAGAGATCTTGGGCCGGCGTCAAGCCCGGGCATGATCCTGTTAACTTAGGAGGAAGTCCTCATGGCCAAAAAGAAGTTTGAGCGGAAAAAGCCGCACGTGAATGTAGGGACGATTGGTCACATCGATCATGGCAAGACGACTTTGACCGCGGCCATCACCAAGCATTTGGCCAAGAAGGGATGGGCGTCGTACATTCCGTTTGACCAGATCGACAAGGCGCCGGAAGAAAAAGAGCGGGGCATCACCATCGCGTTGGCGCACGTGGAGTACGAGACGGCCAAGCGGCATTACGCCCACGTGGACTGCCCGGGTCACGCGGACTACATCAAGAACATGATCACCGGCGCGGCCCAGATGGACGGGGCGATTCTGGTGGTGGGTGCGGACGACGGCCCCATGCCCCAGACCCGGGAGCACATCTTGTTGGCCCGTCAGGTCGGCGTGCCCTTCATCGTAGTCTTCTTGAACAAAGTCGACCTGGTGGACGACCCGGAATTGATCGAGCTGGTGGAGTTGGAGCTCAGGGAATTGTTGAGCAAATACGAGTTCCCCGGGGACGACATTCCCATCATTAAGGGCAGCGCGCTGAAAGCGTTGGAGTCCGACGATTTCAACTCCGAGGAAGTCAAGCCCATCTTCGAGCTCATGGACGCGCTGGACAACTACATTCCGGAGCCGGTGCGGGACGTGGACAAACCCTTCCTGATGCCCATCGAGGACGTGTTCACCATCAGCGGCCGGGGCACGGTAGTCACGGGCCGGTGTGAGCGGGGCCAGATCAAGGTGGGCGAGGAAGTCGAGATCGTGGGTTTCGCCCCCACCCAGAAGACGGTGTGCACCGGGGTAGAAATGTTCCGG
>JALNYP010000183.1 GCA_023229795.1 Syntrophobacterales bacterium | reverse complement strand
TTCGAGACTGAGGATTGGCAGGAGCTCTGGGAAGAATTTAACCGCATCGTCCGGTTCTGGATCGAGCAGGGAGTTCACATTTTTCGGGTGGATAACCCCCACACCAAGCCCTTTCATTTCTGGGAATGGTTGATCAGCGACATCAAAAAGGACTATCCGGACGTCTTTTTTCTCGCCGAGGCCTTCACTCGCCCCAAAGCCATGTACCGCCTGGCCAAGTTGGGCTTTAGCCAGTCCTACAATTACTTTGCCTGGCGCAACACCAAGCGGGAACTCACCCAATATCTCACCGAACTCACCCGCACCGAAGTGCGGGAATATTTCCGGCCCAACCTGTGGCCCAACACCCCGGACATCTTGGCCGAATATCTGCAGTTCGGGGGCCGTCCGGCTTTCATGATCCGCCTGGTCCTGGCGGCCACCCTGGGGGCCAGTTACGGCATCTATGGACCGGCCTTCGAACTTTGCGACAGTCGGCCCCGGGAGGCGGGCAGCGAAGAATACCTGAACGCCGAAAAATTTGAGCTGAAGCACTGGGATATTAAGGGGCCCGACAGCCTGAAAGACTTCATCGCCCGGGTGAACCGCATCCGCCGGGAAAATGCCGCCTTGCAGTGCGACTGGAATCTGGATTTTTACCCCATCGATAACGAGCAACTCATCTGCTACGCCAAGTTTTCGGAAGACGGGGCCAATATCATCCTGATGGTGGTGAACCTGGACCCCCATCACACCCAGGGGGGCTGGCTGGAGCTGCCTTTAGGGGAACTGGGCCTGGATCCCGGCCAGCCCTACCAGGTGCACGATCTCCTGGGCGAGGCCCGTTTTCTCTGGCACGGACCCCGCAACTACGTGGAACTCGATCCGAAAGTGGCCCCGGCCTATATCTTCCGGTTGCGGCGCCGGGTGCGCACCGAACGGGATTTTGACTATTATCTCTGAGGTGAGGCGGCATAATTAAGCTGGTTTGCCTTTAAAGGAAAATGATCCGATAAAAGCAACAGTATCCGGTTAGGAAATTGCACGCGGTTGTTCCATCCCCTCACCCCGACGCTCTCCCCCCGAAGCGGGGGGAGAGGGAGTAGGAGATGTTGCTGGGTTTAGTAACCATAAGGCATTAAATCGGTTCTATTTGTTCCCCTCGCCCCCAATGGGGGAGAGCGTCGGAGTGAGGGGGAAGTAATCTTCTCGGAGCAAAAAGTGCGTTATACCGAGTTGCTCTCAGAAAAGTATTTTCAGGTTCAGAGAATGGTTTCCCGAGGCACTAAAATCCGTAGGGCGCGTCTCACGCGCCATTTTTGGTGCGTAAGACGCACCCTACGAAGGGAAATTACCTTTTGAGCGCAGATTGATATTAGTGAATTTATGAATTGTCAAACTACGTATAACAAGCCTCCTTACTTTACAAAAACCAAACCGGACAGTTCTTGGTTATAATAGTCTTTCAGGACGACCTAATTTTTTAATAATAATTTATAAAATAGAGCGTTAGGGGACATGCGAAACAGCAAATACTATACGCAACTGGCTGATGACCCTTTATGGTATCAGGATGCCGTCATTTATGAATTGCACGTGCGCTCCTTCTATGACCGCGACAAGGACGGTATCGGGGACTTCCGGGGTCTCACCGAGAAGCTGGATTACCTCCAGGATCTGGGGGTCACCGCCATCTGGCTGTTGCCCTTTTACCCCTCGCCCCTGAGAGATGACGGCTACGACATCGCCGATTATACCGACATCCATGAGAAGTACGGGACCTTACGGGACTTCAAGACCTTCCTGCGGGAGGCCAAGTACCGGGGTTTAAAGATCATTACCGAGCTGGTGATCAACCATACTTCCAACCAGCACCCCTGGTTCCAGAGGGCCCGCCGGGCCGCGCCGGGAAGCCGCCACCGCGAATATTACGTCTGGAGCGAAACCCCCCAGAAATATCCAGAGGCCCGCATCATCTTCCAGGATTTCGAATCCTCCAATTGGGCCTGGGACCCGGTGGCCCAGGCCTATTACTGGCACCGCTTTTACTCCCATCAGCCGGACCTCAATTTCGACAGCCCGGACGTGCGCAAAGAGATTATCCGGGCGCTCAATTTTTGGCTGAGCCTGGGAGTCGATGGGTTGCGCCTGGACGCAGTACCCTACCTCTATGAGCGGGAGGGCACCAACTGCGAGAACCTGCCGGAGACCCATGCGTTTTTAAAAGAGTTGCGGCAACATGTGGATACCAGGTTCAAAAACCGCATGTTATTGGCGGAGGCCAATCAATGGCCGGAGGATGCCGCGGCTTACTTCGGCCAGGGTGACGAATGCCACATGGCCTTCCATTTCCCCCTCATGCCCCGCATGTTCATGGCCCTGCGCATGGAGGACCGCTTTCCCATCATCGACATCCTCCAGCAGACGCCGCAGATTCCCGACAATTGCCAGTGGGCCCTCTTCCTGCGGAACCACGACGAGCTCACCCTGGAGATGGTGACCGACGAGGAGCGGGATTACATGTACCGGGTTTACTCCCAGGATCCCCAGGCCCGCATCAATTTGGGAATTCGCCGTCGCCTGGCGCCCCTCCTGGGAAATCACCGCCGCCGCATCGAACTGATGAAATCCCTCCTCTTTGCCATGCCCGGGACTCCTGTCCTCTACTACGGCGATGAAATCGGCATGGGTGATAATATCTTTCTGGGCGACCGGGACGGGGTGCGTACGCCCATGCAGTGGAGCGCCGACCGCAACGCTGGCTTTTCCCAGGCGAACTCCCAAAGACTCTATCTCCCCGTCAACATCGACCCGGAATACCATTACGAGGCCATCAATGTGGAAGCCCAGCAGAATAATCCCCATTCCCTGCTGTGGTGGATGAAGCGCATGATTGCCCTGCGAAAGCAGCACAAGGCCTTGAGCCGGGGGTCCATCGAGTTCCTCTTGCCGGAGAATACCAAGGTCCTGGCTTTTTTGCGTTGTCATCAAGAAGAATGCATCTTGGTGGTGTGCAATCTTTCCCGGTTTGTCCA
>JALNYP010000003.1 GCA_023229795.1 Syntrophobacterales bacterium | reverse complement strand
AAAGCCACGCACGGTGTCCGGCACGGACACGAACTTGCCTTCCTGGCCGGTGAACTGGGCGGCGACGAAGAAGGGCTGGGACAGGAAGCGCTGAATCTTCCGGGCCCGGGCCACGGTGAGCTTGTCTTCGTCGGAGAGTTCGTCGATACCCAGAATGGCGATGATGTCCTGCAGGTCCTTATACTTCTGGAGGGTCTGCTGAACGTTCCGGGCCACGTAGTAGTGCTCTTCGCCCACGACTTGCGGGTCCAGGATCCGGGAAGTGGAGTCCAGGGGATCCACCGCCGGGTAGATGCCCAGCTCCGTCAGGGCCCGGGAGAGTACCACGGTGCCGTCCAGATGGGCAAAGGTGGTGGCCGGGGCCGGGTCGGTCAAGTCATCGGCGGGTACGTAAATGCACTGTACCGAAGTGACCGAACCTTTCTTAGTGGACGTGATGCGCTCCTGGAGTTCACCGAGGTCGGTGCCCAGGGTGGGCTGGTAACCTACGGCGGAGGGCATGCGGCCCAGGAGGGCCGATACTTCGGAACCCGCCTGGGTGAAACGGAAGATGTTGTCGATGAAGAGCAACACATCCTGACCTTCCTCATCCCGGAAGTATTCCGCCGCGGTCAGGGCGGTCAGGGCTACCCGGGCCCGGGCCCCGGGGGGCTCGGTCATCTGGCCGTAGATCAAGGCCGCCTTGGGCAGTACGCCGGAGTGTTTCATTTCCAGGTAGAGGTCGTTACCCTCACGGGTGCGCTCACCCACGCCGGCGAATACCGAAATGCCGCCGTGGTGCATAGCGATGTTGTGGACCATTTCCATCATGACGACGGTCTTGCCTACACCGGCGCCGCCGAACATTCCCATCTTGCCGCCCCGGGGGAAGGGAACCAGCAGGTCGATAACCTTAACCCCGGTCTCCAGCACCTTGACCGTGGTGTCCTGCTCCACGAACTCCGGCGCCAGACGGTGAATCGGCATATAGTGCTTAGCATTCACCGGACCCATACCATCCACCGGGCGGCCCACGACGTTGAGCACCCGGCCCAGGGCCTCTTCTCCCACCGGCACCATGATGGGGTCACCGGTGTCTTTGGCGGGCATGCCCCGGACCAGACCGTCGGTGGTGTCCATGGCGATGGTGCGGACCATGTTGTTCCCGAGATGCTGGGCGACTTCCACCACCAGGTTGTCTTCGACGTCGTCGATGGCCGGGTTGGTAATAAACAGGGCGTTTTTAATGGCCGGCAGTTTGCCTTCTTCGAATTCCACGTCCACTACCGGACCGATAACGCGGGCGATTCTTCCGATATTCATATGCTGTCAATCCTCCTCATACGGGCGGCTTAGCCTTTAAGGGCCTCAGCCCCGCCCACGATATCCATCAGTTCTCTGGTAATGGCCGCCTGCCGGGCCTTGTTCATGATGAGGCTCAAGGTGGTGATCATTTCCTTACAGTTTGACTGGGCGTTGTCCATGGCGGTCATCCGGGCGGCGTATTCGCTGGCGGAATTTTCCAGGAAGCCATGGTAAACCAGCACGTTGATATACTTGGGCAGCAGGTACTCCAGGAACTGCTCCATGGGCGGCTCGAAGAGATACTCCGTGCTGCCTCCTGCTTCCGCTTCCGTCTCGGAGGGCTTGATGGGCAGCAACTGCACCATTTTGGGACGCTGGATCGCCATATTGATAAAGCTGGAATGGATCAGGTGGACCTCTTGCACGTCCCCAGCCAAGAAGGCGTTCATAACCTCCCGGGCCACCGTCACCGCGTTGGAAAAGTCGAACTTATTCCACACATCCACGTATTGGGCCAACATCTCCCGTTTGCGCCGCCGGAAGAAATCCCGGCCTTTGCGGCCCACGCAGATGAGGGAAACCTCGATCCCCGCCGCCTCTTTTTCCCGGATAAACTTCACCGCGGTGTTGATCAGGTTGACGTTGAAGCTGCCGCACAACCCACGGTCAGCGGTCATCAGCACCAACCCCACCCTGGTCACCGGAGTGGTCTGTTGGAAGAAGGGGTGTATGTCAGGCTCCACCCGGCCGGCCATATTGCCCAACATCATGGCGAAAGCCCCGGCATAAGGCCGGAACCCTTCCATGCGCATCTGGGCGCCCCGCAGTTTCGCGGCCGAGACCATGTTCATGGCCTTGGTGATCTGCTGGGTCTTCTTGACCGCCCCGATTTTGCGTTTGATATCTTGTAGGGTCGCCATGCTTATACCCCGCTCTTATGACGCGCTGACGACAGGCTGGAAGATGGAATCAAACTCAGCCAAAATTTCTTTCATCTTGGCATCGATTTCCGAAGTAAACTCTCTCTGCTCCTTGATGGCGGCCAGCACGTCAGCGTATTTCGACTCCATGAAGCTGTAGAGCTGCTGTTCGTAGGAGGCCAGGACATCGATGGGGTACTTGTCCAGGAAGCCCCGGGTGCCGGCATAGATGATGGACACCTGCTTCTCCATGGGCAGCGGCTGATACTGGGGCTGCTTCAGGACTTCCACCAGCCGGGCGCCACGGTTAAGCTGCTGCTGGGTGGCCTTGTCCAACTCGGAGCCGAACTGGGCAAAGGCCGCCAGTTCCCGGTATTGGGCCATTTCCAGACGCAACATGCCGGCCACCTGCTTCATGGCCTTCACCTGGGCGGCGCCGCCGACCCGGGAGACGGACAGACCGACGTTGATGGCGGGCCGGATACCGGAGAAGAACAGGTTCGGTTCCAGGTACACCTGACCGTCGGTGATGGAAATAACGTTGGTGGGAATAAAGGCCGAGACGTCGCCCTGCTGAGTCTCAATGATGGGTAGGGCGGTGAGAGAGCCGCCTCCCAGGGCGTCGTTCAACTTGGCGGCCCGCTCCAGCAACCGGGAGTGGTTGTAGAAGATGTCACCGGGATAGGCTTCACGTCCCGGCGGCCGGCGCAGCAGCAAGGACATCTGCCGGTAGGCCTGGGCCTGTTTGGTCAGATCATCATAGATGATCAGGGCGTGACGGCCTTTGTCCCGGTAATACTCGCCCATGGCGCAGCCGGCAAACGCGGCGACGTACTGCAAAGGCGCGGGCTCGGAGGCCGAGGCGTTGACGATGATGGTGTGCTTCAAGGCGCCGTGGCGTTCCAGGGCGTCCACCACCTGGGCCACGGTGGATTTTTTCTGACCTACGGCTACGTAGACACAGAGGATGCCGGAGTCCTTCTGGTTGATGATGGCATCGACGCAGAGGGCGGTTTTGCCGATCTGGCGGTCGCCGATGATCAACTCCCGCTGACCGCGGCCGACGGGGGTCATGGCGTCTACAGCCTTGTAGCCCGTGTACATGGGCTCATTCACGGGGGCGCGCTCGATGACGCCCGGGGCCTTGACTTCGATGCGCCGGAACTCCTTGGCGTCGATGGGGCCCTTGCCGTCAATGGGGTTGCCCACGGGATCGATGACCCGGCCGAGAACCGCGTCGCCTACGGGCACCTGGGCGATCCGGCCGGTGCGTTTAACGATGTCGCCCTCTTTGATGTGCGTGTCTTCACCCAGGATCGCGACACCGACGTTGTCCTCTTCCAGGTTCAAGGCAAGCCCGAAGATCCCCCCAGGGAACTCCAAGAGTTCCATGGCCATGCACTTCTCCACGCCATAGACCCGGGCGATGCCGTCACCCACGGACAGCACGGTCCCGGTTTCGGCCACCTCCACCTTCTTCTCATAATCCCGGATCTGAGAGCGAATAATTTGGCTGATTTCTTCTGCTCTGATTTCCATTTATAAGACCTCGCCTTTTATTAAGGATTCTCGTAGGGTATTGATCTGGGTGCTCACACTGCCGTCCAGCACCAGGTCCCCCACCTTGGCGACAATGCCGCCGATGATGCTGGGATCTTCCTCCACCTCCATGACCACGGTGCTGCCGGTCAACTTCTCCAGGGTCTGCCGGAGTCGATCCTGGGTAGCGTCATCCAGGAAGATCGCGGTTTTAACCTTGGCCCGGCTGACGTTCTCCACTTCGTCCAGCATTTCCTGATAGGCTATCGCGACTCCGTCCACCGCGTTGAGGCGGTGTTTTTCCAGGAGAAGTTGAAGGAGGTTGGAAACCATGGGAGTGAGTTGCAAGAGTTCAACCATGCGCAGCAGTAATTTGCTGCGATCCTCCCGGCCATGGATGGGGTTGAGCAGGGCATCCTTCAGTTCCGGTTCCCGCTCTAAAAGATGGGCGAATCCACTGAGCCCCTCCCCATACTCTTTGTAATTACCATCTTCCTTGCCCAGGGTCAGCAAGGCTTTGGCATAGCGTCGGGCAACGGTCATGTCAATCAATGGGTTTCCACCACCTTCTGCAAATATTCCTCCACCAGACCTTGCTGGTCGGCGTAGGTAGCCTTTTCTCTAATCATGTCCGTGGCCATTTGGGTGGCCAGGCCCACGACTTCCTCTTTCAGGTTCTGCGCGGCCTTTTTGGTTTCCTGCGCAATGGTCATAGAGGCCATTTCTTTGATGCGCTCGGCTACCAGGTTGGCCTTATCCAGGATCTTGGCCTTCTCCATCTCGCCTTCGGCCATAAACTGCTGGATAATCGCTTCCCGTTCTTTGGCCACTTCGGCCAGGCGGGCTTCCGCGGCCTTGACTGCGGTGGCTGCGGCGGCTTGCTTGGCTTCCAAGTCATCCAGGCTAGTGGCCACGTCCTGGGAGCGCTGGGCGAAGAAATTCTTCGCCGGCTTGGCTACCAGCTTGATCAAGATCGCGGCGAAGACCACGAAATTGACGCTGCGCCACAGCAGATCCTGAAGCTTTTCGGGGGAAATGCCCCCGTGGCCGCCGGCCGCCTCGGAAGCTGCGGCCACTCCGGTCAGGATGAGTCCGGCCGCGGCCCCTCCCAGGGCTGCCCAGGTCTTGAGCCCGATTCTGCGTCCGCCGTTCATGAGAGGTCCCTCCCCAGAATCTTGGTGGCCAGCAGATTAGCAAAGCTCTGGGCCTGCGTCTCTAGGGAGGCCCGGGCCTTGGCCATGTCAGCTTTGATTTTCTTTTCCACCGTGGCCCACTCCACTTCCACCTGGCGTTTCACTTCATCCACCAGGGAAGCTTCGGCTTGGGCCCCTTCCTGTTTCAGGGTTTCCCGAGCACCTGCGCCATCGCGCCGGGCTGCGGCCAGTTTCTCCTTGATTTCATCCTCCAGGCTTTGACCCTGATCCGTCAGGAGGTTGATATCGACCTCCTGGGCCAGCATTTTGGCCTGACGCTCTCTAAGAGCGTTCCGGATGGGACGGAACAAAACCATGTTCAGGAGAAAGACCAGGAGCAGGAAGTTGATGAGGTTCGCGTACAAGGTCCAATCAATGTCAATCATTCCTGGCTGCCACCTCGTATTTTATTTACTAAGATCAATGACTTAACGGCTTTAAGCGAGTATTGCATGAGGTTAAGGCCATGTGTAACTTTTCACATTTGCCTTTTTAGCCTATTTTCAACGGGGTGTCAAAATTTTTTTGCAAAAAAATGATCACCCCCCAAATAAGTAGCGGCGCATGCGAATATTCAGGAGAAATCCCACTCCCAAGAGGGTGGTGATCAGGGAAGAGCCGCCATAGCTGAACAGCGGCAGGGGGATGCCCACCACGGGCAAAAAGCCGGTGACCATGCAGAGATTGATGAAGATCTGCCAGAAGATCAAGGCCGTCACACCCACGGCCAGCAAGTACCCAAAGCGGTCTTTGCAATCCCGGGCCACGGTCAACCCCCAGATGGCCAGGGCCGTAAACAGCAGCAGCAACACTGCGGAGCCCACGAAACCCCATTCCTCGGCAAACACCGAGAAGACAAAATCGGTGTGCTGCTCCGGCAGAAAATAGAGCTGGCTCTGGGTGCCTTGCAGGAAGCCCTTGCCCCAGAACTGGCCGGAACCCACCGCGATCATGGACTGCAGAATGTGATAGCCCGCGCCCAGGGGATCTTTTTCCGGATTGAGGAAGGTCAGGACCCGCTGGCGCTGGTAATCCTTGAGAAAGTGCCAGAGCAACGGCGACAGCAGGACCAGGGTGAGGCCGCACCCCGCCAGGGTGCGCCAGTTCACTCCCACAAACAAAATGATGCTGGCGGCCACCAGAACTACCAAAATCCCCGACCCCAGGTCCGGCTGCTTGATAATCAAGGCGACCGGGATCATCACCAGGAGGCCGGGAACGAGCAGGTCCTTGAGGCGCATGGACTCGGTCCGCGGCCGTCGGCTGAAGTAGGTGGCCAGCGCCAGGATGATGCCGATTTTAGCGAGCTCGGAGGGTTGAAAGGAGACGGGGCCCAGGGCCAGCCAACGCCGGGAGCCATAGACCACCTTGCCCCCGAACATCACCGCGAGGAGCATGAGGATACTGAGGATATAGATGGGATAAGCGAGCTTCTCCAGGTGCCGGTAATCATAGATGAGGGTCACGAACAACATGCCGAGACCCACGGCCAGCCAGTACAGCTGCTTGACGTAGAGCGGGGTCCCCTCCCCCCGGTTGTACCCGGCGCTGTACAGGTTGACGATGCCCATGCCGCAGATGATCAGCACCAGCGCCAGAAGCAAGTAATCAAAATTTTGGACTAAACGGCGATCGAACATTATTAGGAAGGTTTTCGGTTATCAGTTTTCGGTTTTCGGTAAAAGGCAAATGAGGTGATGGGTCATTTTTTTCTCAGCCTCGGCGGTTACTTCGACGGGATAGTTCATAACCCGTATTTTCTTTCGTATTCTTCTAGGGTCAGAACCCGGCCATGCTTAATATCTTCCTTGCCCCTTTGGATCGCCTCCAAATCTTCTGGGGTTAAGGGCTCGTTATCATATTTTTCCTGCCCCGAAGCCCGCTCATAAAGAATGTCCACAAGGCGCCTCAACAAATCCCCTTCCGTGCTTTGAGCGATGGCCTTAACTTTAAGGATCAGTTCTTCCGTACCTCTCGAGGCTTCCATTCACCCACCTCTATCATCTTTCAACATACTGAACTACCGCCTCTTTTAAAACTTCATCCCGAAAATAGCGGCTCAAACATTGAGGAGTATTCAAATCCACTTTTCTGCCGAGAATTTCTGACAACTCATCTGCCATGGCAAAAAACGCTAACCCGGGAATATGGTCCGGTTCAAATTCCACCAAGACATCGATATCGCTGTCGGCCCGGAAGTCGGGACGCAGAGCAGACCCGAAAATCGCCAACTTCTTGATGTGATGCCTTCGGCAAAACTCGGCGATCATTTCTTTAGGAAATGAAATCTGCACCTTAGATTTAGGGATATCCGTCTTCATATTTAAAAATGCTTTTACTGACCACTGATAACTGCCTATGTCTCCACCCGATGATTCAGCGACTCCTTCAAGGTCTGCTGGTCGGCGTACTTGATTTCGCCGCCCATGGGCAGGCCGTAGGCGATGCGGGTGACCTTGACCCCCAGGGGCCGCAGTTCCTGGGCGAGATAAGTGGTGGTAGTCTCGCCTTCGAGAGAGGGGTTGAGGCCCAGGATGACCTCCTTGATCCCATCCTTCATGACCCGGTCCAGGAGTTCCATGCTGCGGATATCGTCGGGCCCCACCCCTTCCAGGGGCGAAATCAGGCCCCCCAGGACGTGGTAGAGGCCCTGGAACCAGCCCACTTTCTCCAGGGCCAACAGGTCCCCCGGCTCGGCCACCACCATGATCTGGCCCTGGGCCCGGCCCGGGTTGGCGCAGATGGGACAGAATTCCTGGTCGGCAAAGGCGTAGCAGCGCCGGCACAGCCGAATCTTCTCCTTGAGTTCCATCAAGGCGCGGGCCAGTTCCAGCACCTCGGCTTCGGGCGAGCGCAGCAGGTGCATGGCCAGGCGCGTGGCGGTCTTTTCCCCCACCCCGGGCCATTTGCTCAGACCCACGATCACCCGCCGCAAGGCGGCCGGGTATGCGTTTCCTGACATGTAACTTCCTTAATTATATGACGCACCGCGTGCGCCTTGACCGGTTAATGGTGCGCGGTGCGCACCCTACATCAGCTGAGAATAGCTGTTAGCTCATCCTCAAAATAATCCCGGAATCTGCATACCGCCGGTAAGCTTGGCCATTTCGGCGGCCATCATCTCTTTGGCCCGATTCAAGGCCTCGTTGATGGCGGCCTGGATCAGGTCCTGGAGCATCTCCACGTCGTCGGGGACCACCACCTCCGGGTCGATCTTCAGCGACAGCAGTTCCTGGCGGCCGTTGACCACGGCCTCCACCATGCCGCCGCCGGCCTGGGCGGTCACCGTCCGGTTGCCGATTTCCTCCTGCATCGCCATCATCTTGGCTTGCAGCTTCTGGGCCTGCTTCATCATCCCGCTCAAATCTCTCACTCAGGTTCCTCCTTGCCCGGGGGGCTCGGGAGCCATTCGCCCCCGAAAATCTCCAGGGCCTGTTGCTGGAGCTTCTTCATATCCAAAGGCTTTTTAGGGGCCGCCGGGCTCTTCTTCTGGACTTTGGGCGCTTCCAGTTCAATTTCCAGGTCATAATCCGGCCCGAAAAAGGTCCGGGCCAATTCCTTAAGCCGGGGTTCGTATCGGGCCCCGGTGGCGTTCCAGGCGCGTCCCATGACGATCTTTAAGCACCGGTCCGACCGCTCCGCCAACCGGCTTTGGGCCAGCTTGCCGAACAGGGGGCCGTTTTCCTGCTCCTGGACAAACTGCATAAAGGCCTGCCACTGATCCCCCGGGCCGGCGTCGGCCGGAAGAACCGGAGCAGGCGGCGGCGCGACCGGACTGGCCGGGGCCGGCGGCGTCGGCGCGGCCGGCGCGACCGGAGGCCTTTTCATCTCTACCGCCGCGTCGGGGGCGGAGGCCGGCCGCGGCCCGGTTTCCAGGCGCCGCGCCAGGGCCTCCAGCCGGGTCAGCCACTCGCCGAGGGGCAGGACCGGCTCCAGGTGAATTATCCGGAGCAGCAGGACTTCGAGGGCCAGCCGGGGGTTGGGAGACTTTTTTAACTCCTCTTCCCCCAGGAGCAGGACGCTCAGGAGGTTATGCAGGTGGACGGCCGGAGTCCGCTTGGCCAGGCGGGCCAGTTCGTCCCACTCGGTATCGGCCACTGCGGCCAGGTGCCGGGCCTCGGGGTGCAGCCCCGCCACCAGCAGATGCCGGGCGTAGAGCATCAGCTCCTGGTAAAACCGCCGCAGGTCCTGGCCCTGATTATACAGTTCCTCGATCAGGTTGAGGAGGTCAGGGCCGTTCCGTTCGATGATGGCCTGCAGCGCCCCCAGGAGCGCGCCCCGGTCGGTCACCCCCAGGATGCGGGCGATTTCCGCGGCGCTGACGCCCTCGCCCCCGAAGGTCACCACCTGGTCCAGGAATCCCTGGGCGTCCCGCAGGCCCCCTTCCGCGGCCCGGGACACCAGGGCCAGTCCTTCCGGGTCGATCTGCCAGCCCTCCTGCGCGGCCAGCTTGGCCAGGTGCGCCTGGATCACCCCGGTGGGGATGCGCCTGAAATCGTAGCGCTGGCAGCGGGACAGGATGGTCACCGGCACCTTGTGGGGCTCGGTGGTGGCCAGGATGAAGACCGCGTGGGCCGGGGGCTCCTCCAGGGTCTTTAACAGGGCGTTAAAGGCCTCCTTGGTGAGCATGTGGACTTCGTCGATGATATAGACCCGGTACTTGCCCTGGGTCGGCATGTACTTGATCTTTTCTCGCAGGTCCCGGACTTCGTCGATGCCCCGGTTGGAGGCGCCGTCGATTTCCAGCACGTCCAAAGAGGAGCCGTTAGTGATCTCCTGGCACAACTGGCAGGTGTTGTCGGGGTGCGGGGTGGGGCCGTTGACGCAGTTCAGGGCCTTGGCCAGGATGCGGGCCACCGAGGTCTTGCCGACCCCCCGGGGGCCGTTGAAGAGGAAGGCGTGGGCCACCCGGCCGGCGGTCAGGGCATTCTGCAGGGTGCGGGTGATGGGCTCCTGGCCCACTACTTCCTCAAAGGTTTGGGGACGCCATTTCCGGGCCAGAACCTGATACGCCATGGGGACTGTTTTCCGTTTACCGTTCGCGGTTGTTAATTTCAGGGTTTTTCGTTAATAATATTAGCATATTTTGCTTGAGTCTGGCCGCGATATCAACCCCAATTTTCGTCCGGGCTTTTATGGAACGCGGAAAACGGCAAACCGCATTCATTTGGCGCTGGGGTTATTCTCCCAAATCCCGAAGCCGTTATTTTCCAGGTCGAGACACACGGCGAAGTATCCCATTCCGGGGATAGCCGTCTGGGGAAAGCGCACCTGGCCCCCCAGCTTCGTGACCTTGTCCGCATACTCGGCGACCGACGGCACGTTAATATAAATCGTAATCTGTTGCTCAGGGGCCTGCCGCTTCATCATCCCGCCCTCAAGCAAGCCCATCTCGCCTGGTACGGCGCCGGTCGTAATTCCCCAGTAGTCCATGGGAGTGGGACCGGTGAATTTCTCAATCTTCCAACCAAACAGCTCGCCGTAGAATTTTCGGGCCCGCTCGACATCATCCGCGGGAATTTCAAAGTGCACCACGCTGAACATGGCCATGCCTCCTTTTTCTCGAAATTACAGAAAAAGTAGGTACGGCTGACGGCAAGTGCAAGCAGTCGCGGCCCCGGCTACCAGACATGCGGGATGAGGCGATATTTCACCTGGGCCATATACTCTTCATATCCGGGCAGTCCGGCTCGCAGCACGCGTTCCTCCCGCACGGCCCGAAAGGCTATGGCGGCGATAAAGATCAGCCCCATGAGCACCCCATACCAGGAGCCCAGCACGAGGGCGGTGCCGACCGAGAAGGGGATAACCGCAGCATACATCGGATGGCGCACATAATGATACGGGCCGGTGGAGATCACCGTTTGCCCGCGCTCTGTTTGGACGCGGACCACTGCCGAGGCATAGGGGTTTTCCCGGAACGTCAGGAAAAAGAGGTAGAACGAACCGAGCAGCAGCAGTGCTCCCACCTCCTGGAGCCAGCCCGGCAGGTGCGACCAGTGAAAGCGCACGGCATCGAGGGGCATCAGGATCAGCCAGGCCACGAAGAACACTTGCACCAGCACGAAAAACACTTTATCCCAGGCCGGCTCACCGGGTTTGCCGAAGCCGGTCAGGCGCTCCCGGAGCAATCCAGGTGCATACCTGAGCAGCCAGATGCCCAAGGCGGCATCAGCGCCGAAAAACAGGGCCAGGAAGGCCCACCCAGACGGCCAAAAGATCGTGCCGGCCGCCAGAAAGAGGATCAGAGCGAACACTACAAAGAGACCGGCAAAGGCTATGAGCAGTTTCCGATTGAGCGACATGGGGGTGTCATGGGATAACGGCTGCTGACTGCTGAAAATGGCGGAGAGAGAGGGATTCGAACCCTCGGAGCACTTATTAGGCGCTCACACGATTTCCAATCGTGCCCCTTCAGCCTCTCGGGCATCTCTCCGCGTGGGTGAGTTCAGGAATTCCGGTGTCGTGTCGTTATATATATAGAATAAAGCGCAGCTCGTCTCAAGTACCGGATGAGCGGCGGGCCGGATAATTTGGCCTTGGTTTATATTTCCGATGCCCAGGCCGTCCAGCCGCTCCCTGCACCGTTTCCAGGCAGCTGTAGGGTGCGCACCGCGCACCACCTCGATTACCTGCCGCCATAAATAGCATATCGGTGCGCAGTGCGCACCCTACGTGAGCCTTGTCCTCCGGCAAGGCATTATACCCTGCCGCGGCATTAATGCAACCAGAGGAAAATAACCTTTTCGCCTTTTCGCCTTTTCGCCTCTGAAAAATGGCGGAGGGGGTGGGATTCGAACCCACGTGGGAGTGATTAGCCCCCAAGTCGATTTCGAGTCGACCCCGTTACGGCCTCTTCGGTACCCCTCCGCAAAGACGGTTTTCGGTTTGCTGTTTTCGGTTTTCGGTAGGCGGGGTTCCCCGCCCCCAAGCGGGCGGCGAGACGCCGCCCCTACATCATCATCGCCGGGCTTTAAAAAACTCTTGCAGCAGCCCCCGGCACTCCTCCTCCCGGACCCCGCCGGTCACTTCAAGGCGGTGGTTCAAACGGCTGTCCTCCGGCAGGCGGTAGAGCGACACACAGGCGCCTCCTTTGGGGTCCGGCGCGCCGAACACCAGGCGGCCCAAACGGGCGTGCAGCAACGCTCCCAGGCACATAATACAAGGTTCAATGGTAACATAAAGGCTTATACCCGGCAACCGGTAATTCCCCAAAAGCCGCGCCCCGGCCCGCACCGCCAGAATCTCGGCATGGGCGGTGGGGTCGTGAAGCCCGACGGGTTGATTGAAGGCCCGGGCCAGGACCTCGCCCCCCTCCCCTACCAGCACCGCGCCCACGGGGACTTCTCCGGCAGCCAGGCCTTCCCGCGCCTGCGCCAGAGCCAGCCCCATATAATAACTGTCTGATTCCATATTTCTATTATATATGGAGTAGCGGGAAATAGGAGAACTGGCGGCCCCAAAAAAGGCAGGGCCGTGATCGGCCCTGCCTGGGAAATGCCCATCGAACTTAGAGGCGGCTTACTTTTTCAGATTCCACTTCCGGCGCAGGAGGCCCAACCCTACCAGACCGGAGCCCAGGAGGAGCATGGTGGAGGGCAGGGGAACTGTCGTCCCATCAAGCTGAACATCATCAAAATGCAGTCTCCAAGAGCTGGAAAGCAATTTTATCTCAATGGGCTTACCGTATTGATCCGGATCGGTAGCCGTATATGACGGCACATCCACCAAGTCAAAATACCCGGTAGGCGGTGTGCCGGTAGCAGATGCCAGGACCACATCAGTGGCGCCGTGAGCCACTAATTGGATGGTATAGTCACCCACTGGAATTTTATCATTGCCCACATACACTTGCAGAGAATACTTATAATTTGGGGTTACGGTGGCTGAAGTGATCTGAGATATGGTTTCCGCCGCCTGGAAAACGTAGGCTACATTACTGCCGTCTGGAACTCCGCCAGGGTAATCGGCGATGGTTGGGTTCCATACCCCCCCGCCCCCGCTGGGAGACAAAGTCCAGCCGGAAATGCTGCCAGTTGTGGCCGCACCGTCCGCAAGTGTAGGAGTCTCAAAGGAATAATTGTCGATAGTAATAGAAGTGGCCAAGGCCGTCCCAGCAACGACAAAGGTCAAGGCCGCTATCAAGCAGAGCCCTAAGATTACTCCAGGAATATTCTTCTTCATGACCACTCCTTATCGTCAATCAGTTAGAAGCCATATAAAAACCGAGCTGCCTTTCCAGGCAACCCGGCTGTCTTTCCTTCCTACAGAAGACCCGCGGCTTTCCGTCCCCACCTCGCGGCGAGTTTGGCTTTACTGGTAGACAATTTATAATGGCAAGCTACTTGCGTGTCAAGATAATTTAAATATTTAGCCATTATTTTTTATGAATTTTGCAAGTTAATGTTAATTTATTAATTTTCTTCACAAAAAATCCCCAGCGGGCCGGTGCCTCAGGCCGCGCTGCCGGCAACGCCGCCCAACGGGGTGGCAGATCCGCGTTTGCCGATCGCCGTTCCCCCGTCTGGCCACTTCTCCCGATATAACCGGTCGCACCGGATTGCCAGGGCATACCGACCCGCCAAACCATCTCCGCCACAAAAAAGGCAGGGCCGTGATCGGCCCTGCCTGGGAAATGCTCATCGAACTTAGAGGTGGCTTACCTTTTCAGACTCCACTTGCGGCGCAGCAGCCCCAACCCCACGAGACCGGAGCCTAAGAGGAGCATGGTGGAGGGCAGGGGGACCGGGGTGAAATCAACGACGATGCCGTTAATAATCCAGTTGGGGTCGGTACCGGCGTTATTGTGGAATCTCAGGTCTAGGGCGCCATCAGTGTTAGAGACACTGAACGATCTGATCGCGGTGGTGTTGATTGGCAGACTATCGACCGACGCGGCTAAACTACCGTCGGCAAACACCTGGATAGTATCATGAGAGCTGGTTTTGTCGCGGAAGTAGAGGGTCACATCATACGTCCCCGCACCGAAGGCCATTTCGAAGGTTCGGTCAGCAGAGTCGAAATGGAAATCCCGAAGCAAGTCGGACTGCGGGTTGCCGGTAATAACGCCACGGTCACGCTGACCCGTAGGGGCAGGGGTGCCGGCAGGACTGGTGACCCAACCGTACAACTGGGTCGGAGGATTGACCAGGGTCGTGACCTTAACGCTGGTGTATCCGGCTTCAGTGTAATAAACCCCGGTATGGTCCTGGTCGGAATCCATATCGAACTGATACAGCGTGGCTCCGGCGGGCGCCGCCAGCAAGCCGCCGACAATGAGCCCCAACACCACCAGCCAACCCACCTTGCTCAATTTCACCCAGGTACGCATAGTCTTCTCCTCATCCCGGTAATCCTTAAAGGTACTGATAATTCTGCTCTATCTTTCGTCTGACCGGGGAGATGAAGACTGCTTCGGGCTTCCCTGCCTTCTCCCTGAACCGTCCTGATAACGGCCGGACCAAAATATTTTTCCAGTGAACCTTATCCTAAATGGCCATAACTAAACATGTCAAGAATTATTTAAATCAATTTTATAATTTATTTCACATGGATTTATCAGTTTAATGCATAATCGATTAACCTCCCTCAAAAATCATGGGCGGGCCGTCTGGAAACCGCAGGAGAATTGGGCAGGGCCTAAAATCAAAGCCGGGCGTGAAGTGACGGTCAGGTTCTCCCTCGTACCTTCTTTCTTAATTACAATATTGTAAGACTCTGCACGGGGTCCCGAGCCGCGGAAGATGCCGGGCGACAGCCCATGAACCTGGAGTGATCGGGGAGTCCTTCTCCGCTAAGAGTCTGCCGAGCTCCAGGCCCTCGGCCACGTAAAAAAGGGGAATTATATACTTGACTCACGAAAATAAATGATTATAATATTGTCATGAAAGACAAAATCACCATTTCTACTTTTCAGCTTTTCGAGATGTTCCCGGATCAGGAAACGGCCCGGAAATACCTTGAATCCCGGCTGTGGCCCAAAGGCGTGAAATGCCCTCATTGCGGGGAAATGAAGCGAATCCATACCCTTAAAGGCGGATTTTATCGCTGCAATGCCTGCATTAAGGATTTCACGGTGCGCACCGGAACCATCTTTGAGCGGTCGCATATCCCGCTTCACAAGTGGCTTTATGCCATGTATCTGCTTGTGACGGCCCGCAAAGGCATTTCTTCCTTGCAGCTTTCCAAGGAGATAGGCATTACCCAAAAATCGGCCTGGTTCATGCTGCATCGGCTCCGGGAAGCCTGTGGCGATGATCTGGCGGAACTCCGGGGCATCATCGAGGTTGACGAAACTTACATCGGGGGCAAGGAAACCACCAAGCATCAGAAAAAGAAGCTCCTTGCGGGCCGTGGCTCTGTCGGCAAGGTCGGCGTTGTTGGGCTCCGGGAGCGGGGCGGCAACACGATTGCCAAACCGATCACAAGCCCGGATAAGGCCACCTTGCACGGCGCAATCCTTGACCATGTGGCCCTGGGTTCCATGATTCATACCGATGATGCCCCGGTTTATTCTGGCCTGGATGGCCTGCTCTACCGGCATAAGTCGGTAAACCATAGTGCCGGGGAATATGTGAAGAATGGCGTGACCACCAACGGCATCGACAGCGTGTGGGCGGTCCTCAAGCGGGGTCTGCATGGGGTTTATCATCATGCGAGTCCGAAGCATCTTGGCCGCTACGTCAACGAATTTACCTTTCGTCTTAACGCTGGGAACTGCAAAAGACATACTTTAAACCGCCTTGAAAGTTTTGTAACTGCCGTTGCGGGTAAACGATTGACCTATAACTGTTTGGTGAAGGGTAATTGATATGGAGTGGTCAAAGCATCTAAACGGCTGGCTTTCTCCAACTGGAGAATTTTTCCAGTGTGAACAATACCGACACGTTATCCACTTAGAACACGAGTTAAGATGTACTTCTAAGGAAGCCGATAAAAGAGGCTGGCTTAAAATTGTAGATGGTGAAGTATTAATCATTGATCGCCTGCCTAATGGGATGCAAATAATCGCATTAAATAATGCTGGTTTTTTATGCGATACGGAAGCTGAGTATTATGGTTCGCCTTTTCCGAATGACAAATGGTGCCTCTTATGAAAAGGCCACCTAAGATTCTTAATTGCATTGTTGATAAGGTGCTGGCCTATAAGCCGAAAAAGGAAAAGAAAGATGCCAAGAACAGAGAAACACCCCCATTATGTAAGCAAGACAAGGGTTGATCATAAATGTTGCCTCTGTAATGGAACCATTCCTAAAGGTTCCTGTCAGGTCCGTTATAAAAATACTCTTGCTGGTAAGGTTTGGTATCACCCCGACCCTGATGATTGTACGCCATATATAGAGGCTCATCGTGAACGTATGAAGCGAATCAATCACCCCGAAGATTATCAATCGTGACTAAAGTATATAATTCCCTAAAAAAGGCAGGGCCGCGTGATGGGCCCTGCCTTAAATTTTTCCGCTCCACTGAATCTTTCTTAAGCTCTCTTCCTGAACCTCAGCAGGCCTAGCCCAAACAGGCCGGAGCCCAGGAGGAGCATGGTCGAGGGCAGGGGGACCGCGGATATGACGATGCCATTGATGACCCATTTGTCCGTATACGGCAAAACTGGCGGGTCGACATCCGCCGGGCGAAAAAATCTCAGATCCAAGGTCCCGTCACTAGCCATGGTTACGTTAAATTCTTTGGTTATCAGCGTATTGGGTGCCAGAGTATCCACCTCGGCCAGCAAGGTACTGCTTGACCCCTGGTAGACTTCAATATTGGTTTTCCCATTGGTTTGGTCATAGAAATATAGCGTGACCGCATATTCCCCAGCGGCAAGATCAACTTTAAAGGTTCGCTGCCCTGTACTACCGGGAGAACCATAATCATAATCCAGCAGCAGGTTCTGTAATGAAGATGCGGGCGCCCCATGCGAAGCGAAGTTCAGCGCCGTGTCCCACCCATACCCATTCAATGAGGTATATAGAGTACTTTCGGTAACCCTAGTAAACCCGGATTGGAGTGCGCTGCTCGATGAACCCATATCATAAGAAAGGTCCGCCTGGGCAAAATTCGCACCCCCCAGAACCAGCCCCAACACTACCAACCAACCCACCTTGCTCAATTTCGCCCACATACGCATGATTTTCTCCTTATCCTGGTAATCGGTCAAATGCACTGATAACTCTGCTTATCGTCTGACCGGGGAGATGAAAACTGGTTGCTGGCTTCCCTGCCTTCTCCCTACCGTCCTGAAAACGGCCGGACCAAAATATTTTTCCATTTGGCCTAATCCTAATGACATTAATTAGGCATGTCAAGAATTATTTAAATCTGCTTTATAATTTATTTCACATAATTTTTCAGTTTAATGATTAATCGGTTAACTTCCCCCTAAAATCATAAGCAGGCCGCCTCGAAGCCCCAGGAGAACTAGGCAGGGCCTAAAATCAATGGCCAACGTGGATTGACGGTCAGGTGGTCCCCGGTAGCTTCTTTCTCCCTTACAATATTGTAAGACCCTGCACCAGGTCCGGAGTCACGGAAGATGCCGGAGGACGCCCATGAATCGAGTCGCTCTCTCTGCTGAATGTCTGCCACCCTCCAGGTCTTCGGACCTACTAACCTTTCCTTGAAGGGAACCTAATTCAATTTAAAGAAATTGTCAAGATTTTTTCTTAGAAATTAGAATTTCTTCTATCTTAACGATTTTATTCTTGAGGATTTTTTAATTGAATTATGAGAGACGTTCTAGTCCATCTGCTATATATTTCATAACCTATTAATTATTTTATCGATAATGGCCGTGCGCGGCGCTCTCCCCGCTTTATATATCGTTCCTCTTGCCGCCAAAGGCAGCCGCACCAAAAAACAGGGCCGTGATCGGCCCTGCCGGCATTATCTTGAAGAGGGAAACTGGTGAATCAGACCGGAGCCGGCCTGTTTTGGGGTACTACTTTTTTAGGGGCCGGCGGCGCCACCTTTCACGTGGGCCAAAGCCCGGGCCTCATAGTCTTTCAGGAGTTCCAGTGCCCGTTCTTCCTGGGTCAGAAGGGTCTCGCAGGGCTCCCGGCGCGCGGCCGCCAGGTCGGAACGGAGCAGGCCGCGGACGGCCTCTTGCTGCCGGCGGTGCTGGGCCGCCAGCAGGCGCAGGCGGAAGACGATGATCTGGGCCAGGAGAGGATCATTGGCCCACTTGAGGAAGCGCAGGGCTTCGGGGAAATCCTCCTCTTCCAGGGCCGCCAGGACCAGGTGGCGGTAGTAGCCGGCGGGGAGCACCCCCGCGTCCGCCACCGGCCCGGCCAGCACCTGGCGCCCCAGGCGCACCAGCAGACCTAAGCCCAGCATCTTATACTACCGTTTTTGGTTTTTGGTTTTTCGTTCGCCAATAGATTGCGGCTAGGCATTCATCTTAAAGCGAACCTGAAATTACGCCTTCTGGGCCGAGATGCCCGCGTCCACCATATTGCCCAGTATTTCCCGGAGTTCCGGCAGGTCCTGGGTCAGCTCCTCGATGCGGCTCTTGATTTCCCGATAGTCCTGGTCCTGGCCGCGCTGAGCCCGTTCCAGGCTGTCGGTAAGGGAGTTGGTCAGACGCCGGTCCAGGCGCCACAGGCCCGCGGCCGCGCCCAAAAGCTCCAGCAGCCCCGAGGTGATGTGGTGCCCGGTGACTTCCTGAATGGCCACTTCGGCCACCCAGCCCGCCATGCCGCCTACCATCGCGCCGTTAAGGGACATATTATTCTTGGCCATATCGCCTCCTTAATAGTTGCCAGTTGTCAGTGATCAGTGGTCAGTGCTTTGTCGCTTTGGCTGCTGAGTCCGCTCACGTCTTTTTTCCCCAGCCGCTCAGCCAGGCGTTGGGTCTCGGCCAGCATCTTGCCGATGTGGCGGTCTTTTTCGGCCAGGCGGCGCGCCAGGGTACGGTTTTCTGTCCGCAGGCGGCCAACCTCGGAGCGGCCCAGCCAGCCGCGGATACGGCTCACCAGAATCGTTCCCCCGATACCCAAGGCCAGGCCCAGGATCACGCCGATGAAGAAGTCCAGGGGTTTGATCTCCATTGTTAAAGACGGTTTTCAGTTTTCGGTTTTCGGTTTTCAGTAAAAAGATTATCGTCGTTTACCGTGTCAAAATATTAGCATTCGCACGAAGTTATGTCAATTTGGACCTGGCCCCGAAAGGCGCTTGTCAAGCCGGGGCAACTCGTGCCACAATAGGGCTACTCGCTGTGAGTCAGCGGTCTTTGCCGAAAACCGAAAACTGAAAACCGAAAACTGCCTTTATAGGAGACCTGTATGAGCGATATCAAGGCCATGTACCGCACCGTGATGGCGGACCATTTTCCCCCGGAGATGACCATCAGCTTCGGCGACCAGAAGCTCACCTACCGCAAGCGCACCTGGAAACTGCCCGCCAAGGGGGAAGTCATTGAGATGGGGCTGCGTTACGGGGAGAACCCCGGGCAGGAAGCCGCGCTTTATGAGTTGGTAGGGGGCCACCTGACCCTGGGGGAGTGTCACTTCATCGACCCCAACAACGGGCTGACCAGCGCCGTCGATGAAGCGGCCATGGTCCAGGCCGGCAAGCACCCGGGGAAGACCAACCTCACGGACCTGGATAACGGCCTGAACATCATCAAGTGGCTCCAGAAGAAGCCCGCCGCGGTGATCCTCAAACACAACAACCCCTGCGGCGCGGCCTGGGCCGACTCCCTGGCCGCGGCTTATGATAAGGCCAACATGGCGGATCGCATCGCCGCGTTCGGGGGCGCCGCGGTCTTCAACCGGCCCCTGGACAAGGCCACCGCGGAGCTGGTTTCCCAGAACTACCTGGAGGTCATCGCCGCGCCGGACTTCGAGGCCGGCACCCTGGATATCCTCAAAAAGGCCAAGGATTTGCGCATCATCAAGGTGCCCAACTTCGGCCGCCTGCAGCACCTGATCCACAACCGCTTCGTGGATTTCAAGTGCCTGGTGGACGGCGGCATCATCGTGCAGCAGTCGCCCTTGAACGCCATCCTGAAAAAAGAGGACTTCAAGCCCGCCGCGGCCACCCACCAGGGCAAGGAATACCGCTGCGTGCGCCAGCCCACCGAGGCCGAGTACGAGGACCTGCTGTTCGGCTGGTGGGTGGAGCAGGGCATTACTTCGAATTCGGTGATTTTTGTCAAAGACGGCTGCACGGTGGGCATCGGCACCGGCGAACAGGACCGGGTCGGGGTGGCCGAGATCGCGGTGTTCAAGGCCTATACCAAGTACGCCGACGCCTTGTGCTTCAAGCGGTTCGGCATGCCGTATAAGAACCTGGAACTGGAAATTCTCCAGGCCAAGCGGGACTCCTCCGACCAGACCGACATCGACGTGGCCACCCAGGAGGCCAAGGGCGGCCTCATCGGCTCGGTGATGATTTCGGATGCCTTCTTCCCCTTCAGGGACGGGGTGGACGTGGGCATCCGCCAGGGGATTTCCGCGGTGGCCCACGCCGGCGGCTCCGTCCGGGACTATGAGGTCATTGAGGCCTGCAACGAAGCCGACCCGCCCGTGGCCATGGTCTTTACGGGGCAGCGATGCTTTAAGCATTAAAGGCGGTTTTAGGTTCTGGGTTCTGGGTTCTGGGTTCTGGGTTCTGGGTTAAAACGGATGCAGGGGCGGTGAGTGAACCGCCCCTGCGCATTTTGGGGAAAAGGGAGTAGGGTGGGCACGGCCCACCATAAAAAGGCGGGGCAGACCCACCATGCATCCCTAATATTTCCTATGCGTATGGCTTGAAAAAATCCGATACAGCACCGCCACCGCGATGGCGACCCAGATTATCCAGGCAAACCACATCTTGCCCAGGCCCACCGTGCCGATTTCTTGGACCATCTTGAGCAGCGAGGCCGAATAAGGCATGAGGCCCAAGCCGATCAGGATGGACGTGAACAACATCACCACCGCCACATCGATGAGATCGAGACTGGTGAAAATGTAATAGCCGCAAATGACCAACACCACCAGGTAAATGACCAGGAAAGCGCCCTGGTGCCCTATAAAGGCCGTGGTGGCCCCCTGCCATTGTCCAGGAGCCACCAGCAGGAAGGCCAGTTTAAGTAAGACGATCACTGCAAAGACGCCTGCCAGGATTTTTTTGCCCAGCATCTCTCTCTCCTCATGAGGTGCCCAAGCTAAGCTTGGGCGGCAATTTGCGTTCCCAAGTGCAACTTGGGAACGAGAGGAAGGGGCATCAGTGGCACAGGCCTCCGGCCTGTGGGAGATCAGGTCCAACAGTCAGTTTTTTTTTCACAGGCCAGAGGCCTGTGCCACTGATATCAGGTTTTTCAGAGCAGGAGGCAAAAAGGCGGGGGCCCGGCCCGCCTGGCCTCTCTCCTACCACTTATTGGTGTGCAGCCGGGCCGGATCGAAGCGATTTTCCCGCATCTTCTGTTCGGCCGGGTAGCCGATGGGGATAATGTTCAGGGGGATAACCTGCTCGGGCAGACCCAGCAGCTTTTGCACCTTGGGGATGCGGTCGGGATACGGGTAAATCGCGGTCCAGACGGCCCCCAGCCCCACGGCGTTGGCCGCAATGAGAATGTTTTCGGTGGCCACCGCGCCGTCCAACTGCCAATACCCCTGCCCTTTATTCTTCTCCTTGGCCTGATTACCGCAGACCACAATGGCCACGGTTTCCTTTTTCAATTGCAGACTCTTGGGGTTGACCTTGGCGATTTCGTCCAGAATTTTGCGGTCATTGACCACGACAAACTCCGTGGAGCGTTCGTTGAAGGCCGAAGGTGCGCTCATGCCCGCGTCCACCAGGAGCTTGATCAATTCTTCGGGCACCGGATGGGGCGTGTAGTCCCTAATACTGCGCCGGGTCAGCATGGCGGTGACCGCGTCCAGGGTCCCGGACGGGACCTTGATCTCCCCTGCCGGCGCTTTGGCTTGGGCCCAGCTTGGGGCGGGGGTCAGCCCGGGCTGCAGCAGCAGCGCCAGAAAGCATAAACCCATAACCCCGATACCCAGCCACGACTTCTGAGGATTATTCATATAATCTCCTGTATTAATCTTTAAGTTGGAGAAAATATAAGCATTAAAGCCGGGTTTGCCAGTCGTATGGCGGGTAGGCACGGCCCTGCAAATAAAGGGCCGGCCCGGCCCCGCCCCACCCTCTTATGGTTGATCCTTCGATTTTTGGGCGCGAATTGACCAAGCACAGCTTGGCCCTTCGGGGCGTTCCCAAGTGCAACTTGGGAACGAGAGGAAAAAAACTATCCAATAATTATTATTGCTCAGACGTGAAGCCGTTATTAGCGCTCTTTTTTAATAGTTTTTCTATGCGACCCAATCCTCGGATAAATTCACGTGTATCAAGAAAGTAGTTCGGATATGCACGACGTAAGTTTTTAATTGAACCAGCAGAAACAAGAACCGCTTGAATTCCCTCACCATCAGCTATTCTTTGTTCTGCTTGACTATATTCTTTACTTGCCTCGTCTAAGTTACTCTGACTATAGGATCTGATGTTGACGGTCTTTTCCTTAGGATTAAGAATGACGAGATGATAACTTCCACTTTTCTTATCGGCATATACCCTTTCGGCAGCAACACTATACGCCACCAGCTTTGGGCGCACTTCTAATGAATGGGCTCTTTCAATAACAGCCTCAAATGTCTCTTCCTTAGTCAAATCTTCATAGCTCGGAACGGGAGGAGTCTTTTCAATATGGGCAAAAGCCGACCCTGTTAGGGAGAAGAAATTTAGCCACATCTTGGGACCTTCACTTGACTTTAAAGCATGGTCTAAAAATGTGCCCATGGTCTCAACCGCAGTTGCCCATGCGTGTTGCAACCGCGATCTAATTTGCAGCTCAATAAAAAGTCCATCATATTGGGGCTCGATAGGATTTTTGTATCGATAAACAAGATGAACGCTTCTATAACCGGAACTTTTAGGGTTGGTAATATAATCTCGTTCGGCGACAAGCTCATGATTGAATCTTGTATTCCTATAGTTCGTTTCTAAGGCACGGACATTATCGAGTGTCGATACTACTGCTCTAATGCCTCCAATATCCTGCATGCGAGCCAACTGCATTGACTTGAAACGTTTAAGTTTTTCATATATTGAAAACACCCTTTTAAGTCGTTGCGCTACTATCGCCTTCTGGTCAATAGCTTTTAGTTTTTGTCTCAAGGTCGATTGGAAAGTATTGATCGGGTAGCCATGGCACGACCTCCAGTTGTCCAAAACATCAATTGCCCATAGTACTTGCTTGTAATCCTCGGTTCCTCTTAAAAGAATATTTCCTGATTTATTGACCTGATTTTTCGTAAATTTAAGCGTTGGCCAAGGCATGGCTCAATTCCCTCAAACGACCGGAAAGATTATTTTTATTATCATGTTTATTTTGTGAAACCATAATATTTATAGGTCAGTAGGCCCCCTTGCAACGCCCTTCCCGCCTTAGTTGCCGCTGGCCCCTGCTTCTCAGTCATCGTCCTCATCATCGTCGTCGTCGTCGAAGGTCTGGGGGCGGTCGGAAGATGCCAGGCGGTAGGAGACCTTGCCGCTCTTAAAGCTCCTGGTGGGGGGCGACTCATGAAAGTTATTGTAGCGTTTGAGCAGCTCCAGGTACTTGAGGGCATCGAAGTTGACCTGTTGATACTGCTGGAAGACCTTGCCGCCGCTCAGGTAGCTGTGGATCATGCGGTTCTGGAAGTCCACAAACCCCAGATCGGACTTGAAGGCGATGTCATGGCTCATGAAGTTGGGAGTAATAGAGGTGGTCTTGGTTTCCAGGGCCACGGGGTCATCAGTGAACTCAAAGGAGTGGTAAAGGCCCAGGAGGTGGCCCAATTCGTGGATGAGCAGGTTGGCCATCCAATGGCGGTTAAGGCCGGCGTCCTGGGGGTCGGGGGAGAATTCGGCCTTCTGAAAACGCTTGAACGACACGTGGATGGTGGACAGATTGAGGTGGGCAAAGGCGCATTTGTCCAGGCAGACCTGGAGGAAGCGCAGTTGAAACGGCGGCGCCACGTCAAAGGCCCTATAGCTCCGGGCCAGCCATTGCTTGTCGGGCAGCAGTTCGATGCGCAGGCGCTGGGCCGGGGCCAGGGGGCCGGGTTGGGCCTCGCCGGCGACCTCCACCAGGTTGACGCCCAGCCGGGCATAGAACTGCACCACCTGCTGCCAGACCTGGGCGGACATGCGGCGGCAGTCGGCCAGCTCAGGCTCGGGCCCGACGTAGAGCTCGACGGTGACGGTTTGGGGGGAGGCATCCACCGGCCCCAAATCGGCCAGAGAAAACAGGGCCGCTTCCTCCCGAGGGGCCAGATCAGCGGCCCCAGCGGCCGAGGCATATAGCCCCCAGGCCAGCGCCACAGCCAGGATCAGTCCGGCGAATTTCCCCCGCCCGGAACATTTCATCCTTTTTTCCTTGCGTCCTGCGAATTTTTTTATAAACTTAAAAAGTTTAAGGAGGATGCGTTATGTCCTATGCCTGTGACATTTGCGGTAAAGGCCCCGCGGTGGGCAACAACGTCAGCCACGCCAACAATCACACCAAGCGCCGCTGGAAACCCAATCTGCGGAAGGTCCGGGCCCTGAGCCAGGGCTCCGTCCGTTATATTCAGGTGTGCACCCGCTGTTTGCGTTCCGGTAAGGTGGTCAAGCCGGCGTAAGAGATTCAGTTCTTTCCCGATCTTCTCAGCCGGACTGGGGAAAAAGGCGAAGGGGCGAAAAGGGAAAGAAAAAACCTTTTCGCCTTTTGACCTTTTCGCCTTTTAACCCCTCCCCTACCCCATCATCCGCCGCACCGAAATCACTTCTTTCAGCCGTTTGAGGGCCCCGAAGACCTTTTCCAGGTGGACCTGGTCCGCCACCTGAATGGTGAACTGGGCCACGCCCTTGTTCTCGGCGGTGGTCTCCACCGAGGCCTTGGTGACGTTGACGTCGGCGATCTTCAAGGCGCTGGTGATATCGGCCAAGAGACCGGGCTTGTCCACGGTCACCACCTGGATTTTTACGGGATAGAGTTTATTGGGGCTGCCGCCGCCGTCCCACTCCGCGGGGATGTGGCGGAAGGTCTCGGTGCTGGCCAGATAAGGACAGTCGGCCCGGTGGATGGTCACCCCTTTGCCCCGGGTGATGTAGCCCATGATGGCGTCCCCCGGTATGGGCTGGCAGCAGTTGGCCAGCCGCATCAGCATATCGTCCAGGTCCTTGATCTTGAGGCCGGCGGGCTCTTCCTTGCCCCGCTTGACCTGGGGCTCAAGGGCCGGCGCTTCCTCCACCGCCGGGGCCGCGTTCCGAAACAGCCGGTTGCTCACCTGGCCCGGCGAGACCTTGCCGTGCCCGATGGCGGCCAGCAGATCGTCGATGGCCCGAAAGGAAAATTCCTGGACCACCTTTTTCAGCTCATCCCCTTCTTTGATCAGCTTCTGGAGGCTGGCCCCGGCTTTGCGCACCTCCCGCTCCAGCAGTTCCTTGCCCAGGGCGACGGATTGCTCCCGTTCGGCCACCTTGAGCCACTGGCGAATCTTGTGACGGGCCTTGGTGGTCTTGACGAACTGGAGCCAGTCCCGGCTGGGATGGTGGTGAGGCGAAGTGGTGACCTCCACCGTGTCGCCGTTCTGAAGTTCGGTGCGCAGGGGCACCATGCGGCCGTTGACCTTGGCGCCGGAACAGCGATTGCCCACTTCCGAATGGATGGCATAGGCAAAATCCACCAGCGTCGCGCCCCGGGGCAATTCCTTGACGTCGCCGGTGGGGGTGAAGACGTAAACTTCATCGGGGTAGAGCTCGAGGCGCACCCCCTCCAGGAGTTCCTGGGGATTTTTCAACTCCTTCTGGAGGTCCACCATCTGCTTGAGCCAGGAAAAGCGCTGGGCGTCCTTTTCGTGGTAGGCCCGGCGCTCTTTGTAGCTCCAATGCGCGGCGATGCCTTCTTCGGCCACCCGGTGCATCTCCCGGGTCCGGATCTGGATTTCCAGGCGTTCGCCGCCCTGGCCGATCACCGTGGTGTGAATCGACTGGTACATATTGGCCTTGGGCATGCCGATGTAGTCCTTGAGGCGGCCCGGCACCGGCCGGAAGAGGGCGTGAATCACCCCCAGGGTTTCGTAGCAGTCGGAGAGCGTGTCCACGATGATGCGGAAGGCTAAGAGGTCGTAGAGTTCGTCCAGGGTGATCTGCTGGGCCTGGAGCTTGCGGTAGATGCTGTAGAGGTTTTTGACCCGCCCGCTCACTTCCCCCTTGATGTGGTGCTCTTCCAGTTTTTCCCGGAGAAACTCGCACATCTCCCGGTTGTATTTTTCCAGGGCGCCCGTCTTCCGGGACAGGCCTTCCTGGATCTGCTGATAAGCCTCAGGCTCCAGGTAGTAAAAAGACAGGTCTTCCAGTTCGGCCTTGAGGCGGAACATGCCCAGGCGGCCGGCCAAGGGGGCGTAGATCTCGAGGGTTTCCCGGGCGATGCGCTTCTGCTTGGCGGGCTCCATGAACCCCAGGGTCCGCATGTTGTGCACCCGGTCGGCCAGCTTCACCAGCAGGACCCGGATGTCATGGGACATGGAGAGGATCATCTTGCGGATATATTCCGCCTGCTGGGTCTGCCGGTCCCCAAAGACGAGCTGGCCGATCTTGGTGACGCCGTTGACCACGTCCGCAACTTCTTCCCCGAAGTATTCTTCCACTTCGTCCAGGGTGGCGGCGGAGTCCTCCACGGTATCGTGGAGCAGGCCGGAAGAGACGGTGACGGGCCCCAGGCCCATTTTAGCCAGGAGATAGGCGACTTCCAGGGGATGGGAGAGGTAAGGCTCGCCGCTCAGGCGCAGTTGGCCCTCGTGGGCCTTGGCTGAGAAGATGTAGGCCTTCTCGATGAGGCTGGTATCCGAATCAGGGTGAAACTTTTGCACTTCCTCCACAATATCCTGGAGGCGGATAATCCGGTTAGCCATGCAGTTCCTGAGCGATTTGACCCATGAGGTAAGGGATCAGGTCTTTCAAGGGGACCATGAGGTTGTTCGAGGCGGACCGGTGGCGCACCTCCGCGGCATTCTGGGCCAGGGTCTTGGCCCCCACCACCACCCGCAGCGGCAGCCCTAACAGATCGCAGTCCTTGAACTTGACCCCCGGGCGTTCGTCCCGGTCGTCCAGCAGCACTTCCACCCCCTGGGCTTCGAGCTCAGCGTGGAGCCGCTCGACGCACTCCCAGACCTCGGGGTCATTGACGGCAATGGGGATAAGACACACCTGGAAGGGGGCCAGGGCCAGGGGAAAAACGATGCCGTGGTCGTCGTGGCCCTGTTCGATGGCCGCGGCCACGATGCGGCTGACGCCGATGCCGTAGCAGCCCATATAGATGAGCTGCTCTTTCCCGTCCTGGTCCAGGTAGGTGGCCCGCAGGGCCTTGGAATACTTGAGGCCCAGCTTGAAGATATGCCCCACTTCGATGCCCCGCAAGAGCGTCAGGGCGCCGCCGCAGCGCGGACAGGGGTCCTGGGCGGTGATGGACCTGAGGTCCGCGGTCTCGGTGATCTTAAAATCCCGTTCCGGGTGGACGTTCTTCAGGTGGTAGTTATCCCGGTTGGCCCCGGTGATCATGGCGGCCCTGGCGGCCACCGCCTGGTCGGCATAGATGGGGAGTTTCAAGCCGACGGGCCCGGCAAACCCCACTTCGGCGCCGGTGAGTTCCTGGACCCGGATGAGTCCGGCCAGAACCAGGTCGGTCACTCCCAGGAGGTTTTTCACCTTGACTTCATTGACTTCATGGTCACCCCGGATCAGGATGGCCACCGGGCCGGTCTCCGTTTCATAAATCAGGGTCTTGACGATGTCGGCAGGGGTCACCTGAAGAAAGGCCGCGACTTCCTCCACGGTCCGCACCTTGGGGGTGTGCACCGGCTCCGGGGCCGGGCCCGCGGCAGGCCCGGGCTGGCCGGCCTTAAGGACCACTTCGGCCTTCTCCAGATTGGCGGCGTAGTCGCAGGCGGTGCAGGAGGCCAGCAGGTCTTCGCCGGTGTCGGCCAGGACCATGAACTCATGGGAGAAGCTGCCGCCGATGGGGCCGGAGTCAGCCTCCACCACTTTAAAGTTCAAGCCGCAACGGGCAAAGATGCGGTTATAGGCATCGTACATCCGCTGGTAGCAGGCCTCGGCCCCAGCTTCGTCCACGTCGAAGCTGTAGGCGTCCTTCATGATGAACTCCCGCCCCCGGATCAGCCCGAAGCGGGGCCGGATTTCATCCCGGAACTTCACCTGGATCTGGTAAAGGTTCAGCGGCAGCTGCCGGTAGGAATGCACCTCTTTGCGCACCAGGTCGGTAATGATTTCTTCGTGGGTCGGGCCGAAGCAATACTGGCGTTCGTGGCGATCCATGAAACGCAGCAACTCCTTGCCGTACACGTCCCAGCGCCCGGATTCCACCCAGAGCTCGGAGGGCTGCACCGCGGGCAGCAGGACCTCGAGGGCTCCGGCCCGGTCCATCTCCTCCCGGACGATGCGCTCCACTTTACGGAGCACCTTGAGGCCCAGGGGCAGGTAATTATAGATGCCGGAGGCCAGTTTGCGGATCATCCCGGCCCGGAGCAGCAATTTATGGGAAACCGCCTCCGCTTCGGAGGGCGTTTCTTTCAAAGTCGGTATCAGCATGCGCGAGAACAGCATAAGCACCTCAAGTGATTATTTTATCATATTCATCTTACGATACTAAGAGGGTTTCCCACAACCCTCTTTAGGCCCGGAGCAGGGGGATAAAAGCGGCCGGTGAGGCTAAGAGACCGCGGAGACCGCGATTTCGGGAAATTTCTACCGATCCGGCCCCAGAAAAAAGGCAGGGTCAGATGACCCTGCCTTGCTTATAGAATGCAGGGCGGGCACTGCCCGCCAGGCTTTTTCTTCACTACGGCCGGGCCGCCTGATGCAGGCCGGCCTCCTGGGGTCTGGCGGGAAAGAGCTGTTCCCGGGACATCCGGAAAGCCGCGTCCATGAGGATTTCCAAGTTGACCACGTCTTCGCGGTTGTAGGTCAGGAGCAGTTCCAGGGCGCTTTTATCCCCCCGCTGGTAGCGCTCCCAGAGGAGGACCGCCATGTAGCCGTCCATGCCGTTGACGGTCTTGGGGCGGTGAATGCCGAAGCGGGGCTCGATCTTCTTCAGCCCCCCCTTGTATCCCAGGCGGGCCATGAGAAAGCGCAGGTCCACGTGGGCCGCAGGCAGGCGCAACTCGGGAAAGTAGGCCTTGAGGACCGGCAGGTCGAATTGGGTGCCGTTGAAGGTGACCAACAGGTCGAAATCGGCCAGCATCTGGGGAAATTTCTGCAAGTTGTAACCCTGGACGAACTGGTGCATATCCCGGCCGTCGTACAGGCCCACCACCGTCACGAGCAAGCCCGGCCAGACGCTGCCGGTGGTCTCGATGTCGAGGTAGGCGGTCCGGGGGCGGAACTGGCTGAACAGGCGCCAGTGCTCCCCGGCCTGGAGCCGGGCGGCGAAATAGGCGGGGTCTTCCAGATGGCCGAACGATCCCTGGAGCTCGGCTTTCAGCCAATCGAAACGCTCCCGGGACAGCCCCCGAATCCGTCTGGCAGCCAGGAAATCCTCCCAGGTGGCCAGCCCCTGCCGCCAGAACTGGGTCTCGCTCCGGGTCCCCACCCCGGGCAGATGGATAAAGGTGCTCTTTAGCATCTTGTTAATATATCATTGAGATTAAGTTTTGTCACCAGACGCGCTTTGTCATCCTTCGGGCGAGGCCGCTTCCGGGGATGAATATCATACATACCTTGCTTCTGGCCGCTTCTTCCTCAAACCCTGGACGCCCTCAGCGGCCGCCGCCGGGCCTTACGGCGAATGATCCACTTGGTCACCTCCACCACCGGGAAAATGCTCAGGCCTAATCCGACAGCAATGAGCCAGTCTCTGAGGTGGAGGGGGAAGGTATGGAAGAGCCTCGTCAGGGGGGGCCAGTAGATGACGGCCGTCAGCATAATGGTGGAGAGGGTCACGCTGATGAGCAGAAGACGGTTGGTAAAGAACCCCACGCTGAACAGGGAGTGGATATCCGAACGGCAATTGAAGGCGTTCACCTGTTCAGCCAGGATCAGAGTGGCGAACACCATGGTCTGAGCCTGGGAGAGAATCTGGTCCGGCTCCCCCAGCCCGTTTGGATCAAAGAACACGTAAAAGGCAAAGAGGGGGAGGAGAATTAAGGTAAGGTAGACCGAGATTACCACCAGCAGCACGTTAACTGAGTGGGAGAAGACCCCCTCTCCGGCTGGCCGGGGCGGGCGGCGCATGATGTCCGGGGCCTTAGGGTCCACTCCTAAGGCAAAGGCGGGGAGGCCGTCGGAATCAAGGTTCACCCAGAGAATTTGCAGGGCCAGGAGGGGGAGCGGCAGACCCAAAAAAATGGCCCCGGTGAGCACCAGGATTTCGGCGATGTTGCAGCTTAACAGGAATACGAGGTACTTTTTGATATTGTCGAAGATGGCCCGGCCTTCCTCCACTGCGGCCACCAGGGTGGCGAAGTTGTCGTCCGCCAGAATCATGGCCGCGGTCTCCTTGGTGACCTCGGTGCCGGTAATGCCCATGGCCACGCCGATATCAGCGCGCTTTAAGGCCGGGGCGTCGTTGACCCCGTCTCCGGTCATGGCCACCACTTCGCCCTGGGCCTTGAGAATATCCACCAGGCGGAGTTTGTGCTCCGGGGCCACCCGGGCGAAGACTCGGACCGTGCGGAGGGCCTTTTTAAGCTCCGAGTCGCTCAGTTTGTTGAGTTCAGGTCCAGTCAGAACCGCGTGGGATTCCATTTTTTTGGCAATCAGCCCAACCTCACGGGCAATGGCTCCAGCGGTGTCAGGGTGGTCCCCGGTGACCATAATGACCCGGATGCCCGCCTGGCGGCACTGGGCCACGGCCTGGCGGGCTTCCGGCCGGGCCGGGTCAATCATCCCCACCAGCCCCACCCAGACCAGTTCCCGGTTAACGCCCTCCTCTTCGAGGTTGGGGACCTCCGGAAAACGCCGGTAGGCCAACCCCAGGACTCTGAGGGCCTCATGGGCCATGCCCGCAGCCTGGCTCCGCACGGCCTCCCGGACCTCCGGGGTCATGGCCTGCTCGCCTGCCTCCGTCAGCATTTGCCAAGCTTGGGTCAGCAGGCTTTCCGGGGCCCCTTTGACGCACATCAGGATACGGTCTTCCTCCTGATGAAAGGTGCTCATGCGCTTGGCTTCCGAGGTAAAAGGAATCTCCGCAACCCGGGGAAATTCCGTGAGGAGCTCCTCGGGGTTGATCCCTGCCTTGCGGCTCAACACCAGGAGCGCCCCTTCCGTGGGGTCGCCCCGGACGGTCCAGACGCCATCGATCTCCTCCAGGGCGGCGTCATTGCACAACATGGCGATGCGGGCGGCCATAGCCAATACCGGATTAGGCGCGGGGCTCACCGCAGCTCCCCCGGCTCGAAACGAGCCCGCGGGCCTATAGCCGGAACCGCTCACGTCGATAACCTGCCCGTCCAGGAAAAGCCGTCGGGCCGTCATTTCATTTTTGGTCAGGGTGCCGGTCTTGTCGGTACAGATGACGGAAGTGCAGCCCATGGTCTCCACCGCGGGCAGGCGCTTGACAATGGCGTTCTTGCGGGCCATGCGGGTGGTGCCGATGGCCAGGGCCCCGGTGACCACCGCGGGCAGGGATTCAGGCACCGCGGCCACGGCCAGGCTGATCCCCCAGATCAGCATCTCCAGCCAGCCATGCCCCCGAAGCACGCCCAAGAGGGTGGCTCCGGCAGCCACCACCAGGCAAATCAGGCCCAACATACGGCCGATAGTGGCCATCCGGGCTTCCAGGGGAGTGTGTTCTTCGGCCACATCCTCGAGCATCCGGGCAATCTTGCCGAACTCCGTGTCCATGCCGGTGGCGGTGACCACCGCCTGGCCGCGGCCGTAGGTAATCACCGTACCCCCGAAGACCATGCACTTGCGGTCGGCCACGGCCTTGTCGGGGTCCGGTACCGGCGCCAGATTCTTACCCGCGGCCAGAGACTCTCCGGTGAGGAGCGCCTCGTCCGCCTTCAGATTGACCTCATGCAGCAAACGGCCGTCCGCGGCCACCCGGTCCCCGGTATGCAAGACCAGCAGGTCGCCGGGCACCACTTCCCGGGCGGGGATTTCCCGTTCTTTGCCCTCCCGGATGACGGTGGCCACCGGCGCCGCCAGCTTGGCAAGCGCCGCGGCCGCCTTTTCCGCGCGGTATTCCTGGACAAAACCCATTACCACGCAGGCCAGCACAATGGCCAGAATGACCCAGGCATCCAGGGTCTCTCCCAACCCAAAGGAGATCCCCGTGGCCGCCAACAGGATGAGGATCAGAATATTGAAGAACTGGCGCAACAGGATGCGCAGGGCCGAGATCTTCTTACCCGTGGATAGCGCGTTGGGGCCGAAGCGCTCCAGGCGTTCCTGGGCGTCGTCCTGGCTCAACCCCTGGGGGCCGGTTTCCAGGGCCGCCAGGGCCTCATCCGGCGTGAGGGTATGGATTGGGATTGGTGCGGTTGACATCTTAGAGAAGCCTTATGAGTCGGGAAAGGGATAGACTTTATAACCGGCGATTCAAGGGATTATTTTATCCGGGATCGGCCCCCGCGCCAAGGGAAAACCTAAGCATGCTTGCATCTCGCTTAACTAATTCTTACTATGAAGCATCAGAATAGCAGGTCAGACCAGTCCCCCACCCTACCCAGGAGAGACCATGGATTACAGAGCCGCAGCCGTGCAGTTGAAAGAAAACTTGCGCTTGAGAACCGAACCCTTCGGAGTTTCCTTCCTGAAAGAAGCCGCCGCGCTGCCGCCCAAGACCCGGCAACCTTCCAAAGTCTTCGGCAAGAAAGTGACCATCTGCCAGGGGGTCACCATGACCCGGGTGTACGGCTGGCCGGTGGGGCTGACCCGGGACGACCTCCTCTGCGTGCCCGGCATGTTGGCCTTCGGCTTCACGCCGGCCGCGGACCCCATCATGGAACTGGGGCAACTCTTTTGCGAAGCGGGATTTCATCGGGACCTGGGGCCGTCCCTCAAAGAAGTGGAAGCCCTGCCCCGGTTCGAACCGCAGGAGATCGAGGCCATCTATCTCTGCCCCCTGGAACGCCTGGCCCAGAACCCGGATGTGGTGGTGGTTTACGGCAATCCGGCCCAGCTCATGCGCCTCATTCAGGCGGCCACCTTCAGCCTGGGCGCGCGGGTCACCGGCGAATTCGGCGGCAAGGTGGAATGCACCGAATACCTCATCGCCCCGTACCGCACCGGTGAGATCAGAGTGGCCATCCCCGGCATGGGCGACCGCATCTTTTCCATGACCCAGGACGACGAGATGGTAATGGCCTTTCCCGGCAAGCTCCTGGATGGCCTCCTGGTGGGACTGAAGGACGCGGCCAAGAAGATCGGGGCCCGCTACCCCATCACCGTTTACCAGAACTTCTCCCCCAGCTTCCCGCCGAACTATGAAGAGCGGGCCAAGAAGTGGGGAATCCTGTAAAACGGTTTTCAGTTTTCAGTTTTCAGTTTGGTGCTCGTTCCCAAGCTGTGCTTGGGAACGTATTAACCAGCCAAGCTGAGCTTGGCATCCATTGATGTTCCCAAGTGAAACTTGGGAACAAGTTGAATATGCCATGACCGTTCCACCGCCATCATTCCGCCCTATCGCCGTCCGGGTGTTGAGCGAACGCTATCTGCGCCGCGATCCCGACGGCAAAGTGGTGGAAACCGCGGATGAGTTGTTCCGGCGGGTGGCCGAAAGCGTGGCCACGGCGGAAGAGCCTTACGGCGGTTCCCAGGCCGCGGCCCGCCAAGCCGAGACCTTTTATGAGGCCCTGGCCGGCCTGAAATTTCTCCCCAACACCCCGACCCTGATGAACGCCGGCCTGCCCCGGGGGCAGTTGGCCGCCTGCTTCGTCATCCCCGTCCATGATGACATGCGCAGCATCCTGGAGGGCGTGCGGGACATGGCCCTGATTCACCAGACCGGCGGCGGCACCGGCTTCAACTTCAGCCACCTGCGGCCCCGGGGCGACCAGGTGCGCAGCACGGGCCGGGTAGCTTCGGGCCCCGTGGGCTTCATGCGCATCTATGACACCACCACGGAAGTGGTGAAACAGGGCGGCCGCCGCCGGGGCGCCAATATGGGCATCCTCCGGGTGGATCATCCGGACATCCTGGAATTTATCACCACCAAGTCCGACAAAGGGATGCTCCCCAACTTCAACCTGTCGGTGGCGGTAACCGACGACTTCATGCAGCGGGTGGACGCGAACCGCGACTATCCCCTGATCAACCCCCGCACGGGGCTTGAGGTGCGCCGGCTCCAGGCCCGGGAGGTGTTCGACCGCATCTGTGAGGCAGCTCTGACCACCGGCGACCCCGGCCTGGTCTTCGCGGATGCCATCGAGCGGGCCAACCCCACCCCGGAGATCGGCCCCCTGGAGGCCACTAACCCTTGCGGCGAGCAGCCCCTGCTGGCCTATGAATCCTGCAACCTGGGCTCCATCAACCTGGCTTCGCTGGTCAAGGGAGGCGAGTTGGACTGGGAGGAACTGGACCGCCTGGTGGCTTTGGGGGTGATTTTCCTGGACGACGTCATTGACCAGAGCCAGTATCCCCTGCCCCAGATCACCGCCATCACCCACGCCAACCGCAAGATCGGCCTGGGGATCATGGGCCTGGCGGATCTGTTCATCAAACTGGGCATCGCCTACGATTCTCCCGAGGCCCTGGAGTTGGGCGACCGGATTATGGCCCGCATCCAGGACCGGGCCGTGGCTCAATCCCAGGCGCTGGCGAGCCAGCGGGGCCCCTTTCCCAATTTCTACCATAGCCGCTGGCACCGCCAGGGCCAGCCGCCCCGGCGCAACGCCACAGTCACCACCATCGCCCCCACCGGCACCATCAGCATCATCGCCGGGACCTCCAGCGGCATCGAGCCCCTGTTCGCGGTGGCCTACCGCCGCCGGGCTTTGGAAGGCGCAGAGTTCGACGAGGTCCATCCCCTGTTCCTGGAAAAACTGGCTGACGCGGGCCTGTCGGCAGAGGAATGGGTGCCCCGGGTCCTGGCCACTGGGCGGGTGCGGCCGCTTACGGCGTTGCCGGAAAAGCTCCGGCGTCTCTTTCCCACCACCTTCGAAGTGAGCGTGGAGTACCAGGTGAAGATGCAGGCCGCGTTTCAGCGCCACGTGGAAAACGCGGTATCCAAGACCATCAACCTGGCCCCGGAGGCCACCCGGGAAGACGTGGCCGCGGCCTACCACCTGGCGCACCGCCTGGGCCTGAAGGGCATCACTGTTTACCGGTACGGGTCCAAGCCCGGGCAGGTCCTGAGCCTGCCCACCGGCGACGAGGCCCTGACCCTGTCTCACGAATTTGCCGAAGAATGCCGCCTTTGTTCAGTCTGACGAGGGGGCTGGATCATTTCGGAAAACCTGATAATCTTAAGGACAGGAGGTTTTGAACTCATGAAACGTGCTTACGGCTTCACCGTAGCTTTACTCTTGCTGGTCCTGCTGCCAACCTGGGTCGGTGCCCAGGACGTCCAAAGTTATGTCAATAAGGGCATTGAAAACAGCCAGGCGGGGCGCTACGAGCAGGCTATCAAGGACTTCGACCAGGCCTTAAAACTCAAACCCCAGGACCCGGCCCTGATCACGTATAAAGGGGTGGTGTACTATGCCAAGGGGAATAACAGCCAGGCCATGCAATTGTTCGAAGAGGCCCTCAAACTGAACCCGAGCTTCGCCCGGGCCTACTACCAGCGGGGCATGATTTATCTGAATACCGAAAAATACGACCAGGCCCTGGCGGATATTACCAAGGCCAAGGCCCTGGGGTACGGGGTGGACCCCGACTTCATCGCCATGATCAAGAGGAAGATGGGGGACCAAAGGTAATTCGGGGACGGGCCGGCGCCATCAACGGTGCAACTCGACCGCCGGCAGGCAAATAGGGCTTCCGCCCCCTTAGATCAATCCTCTCCCCAGCGGGGGAAAGGAGCATGGAGAGAGGTGTGCAGGACGCAGCCTGCACTCACTGAGTATTGTCGAAGGGCCCTTCCAGGGGCCCTTCTTTTTGCGGGGGGGCATCCACAGGCCAGGGGTATAGTGGAGCATTATGCTGTACGCTGGGGATCGGCCGCGGGATTGCCGCGGCGAGCGACCTGCGCAGCTACCCGCCCCCACCTCTTAACCCAGACATCATTGGCCGAATAGGCGCTGCAGAAAACCCCTCTTGGCGGGCGCAGGCAACGGCAGCCCCAGGTGCCGGCAGATCACGGCCTCCAACGCGTCCTCGGCCACATCGGCGCCTTCCACCACGATCTCCTCGGCCACCATCACCGCGGGAGCCGTCGGCAGGTCCAGTTCGAAATACTCGTCCGTCTGGTAGTCGGCGATGGGCTTGGAAATGGTCTCGATCTCAATGGCATACTTTTGGCCCAACCTGGGCATCATCTGCTGGAAGTGCTTTCAGGGCTTGCCATTGGGCTCGTTCATAAAGAATCTGACCTGGAGCATCATTCTCTCCTCCTTTCAACCTTTGCGGCTTACGCCGGCAATAGCAGATGCCGCCGAATCAGGGCCTCCACCTTTTCCTCCGAGAGTTCCGGCCCCTGGCCGGCCAGTTCGTCTTCGACCAGCACCGCGGGGGCCGCGGGCAGACCCAGGGCTTGGTACGCGTCACTCTGGTATTCCTCCCTGGACCTGGTAACGGTCTCCACGTCAAGTTCGTATTTCTCGCCCAACCTGGGCAGCATTTCGTGGAGCCGCTTTCAGGTCAGACCGCAGGGATCGTTCATAAAGACCCTGATCTTGAGCAAGGCGCTTCTCCTTTTCTGCTTCATTTTTTGCTCCGACCTTGGCAGGTTTATATCATATTAATATACGTTTATATACTTATCTAAGCTAATGTCAACGGAAAAATGCTGGGCATGGAAAGGGGACAGCGGCAAAAAGAATTGACCGAGAAGGTGCGAGGGCGCCACCGCTTGGTCAATTTTCTGCGAAAATCAGAAGCTGGTTGGGCGGGAGGGAAGAGGCTAGCTTAAGGGGTAGCGGCCTTCTGGCCCGCTGCAGGTCCCGGCGCTCCCTTGGGGGGCTCAGGCTGCCCAGGCTGAGGCTTGACAACAGACCTCTGGTACGAAGAAGGCAAGTTGTGAGGTGGAAATTCTCCGAGGGGATGTTGACCCATGGGCCGGCGTGAGACTCGTTGTGACTTAGGCGGGATTTTCCTTTGAATGGGTTTCGCGGCTTCCGGCTTGGTAACAGCTTCGGGTTTGGCTTCAGGTTTGGCTTCGGGTTTGGTATTATCCCTGGGTTTGGCATCGGGCGGGGTGCCGATATGCACGGTGCCTTTGCTATCCGTAAACCGTTCAATTTTCTGCGCCGAGGCCGAAGAGGTACAAATCAACAATCCCAAAACCGCGATGCAGAATTTTAGTGTAAGCATGGAACCGCGTTCTCCTTGCAACATGGCATAGAACCTTGATAAAGATGATCCTTATCTTTTCTTACCTTACCAGCCGCTCTTACTTCTTGCTGGGCGGGGCTTCGGGCTGCTTCGGGGCCGGGGGCGCAGGTTGAGCCTGGGGCGCCGCTTGAGCCGGCGGCGCCGGCGCCGCCTTGGGTTCCGCCTTCTTACGTTCCTCCGCCGCGATCTTCCTCACCTCCGTTTTAATCTGGGGCATAATTTCATCCATGTAGGGTACGAATTTCTTAAAGGCGGATTGCCCGGCGGGGGATCCATAGAAAGTCACCATGGCGTTCAACTCTTCTACGGTAAAATCCTTCACCAGGGCGGTCAACATAATACGGTGCGTGGTTTGCTCCAGCTCCGGGCTTTCCATCACCTTCGTAAAGACTTTCAGGTCATTTTGTGGCAGGGTCGGGGACACCCGCTTGGCTACCCCATCCAGCATATCTTTGGGCTTCATGATTTCCAAATACCGCTTCGCCACCACGGTCCGATTCTCCGGGGTGTCGGGCACTGATTTGGCTGACCGGGTATCCGAACAAGCAGCCGCCAGAACCACCAACAGAATGACAGGAAGATATTTTACCCTGATCATGCCATCGACCTCCAAACTGAAAAACGATGAAGCTAGGTTTGCTCATCAGGCAAGGCAGTGAGACAGCACCCTACCCCGCCCTCCTCCCAACCGCGCCTTGGGACCCCCGGTTCCCGGCTTTAGAGCCGCGCTCAACCCGCCTCGGGGTACCCCTCCCTCGATCACTTCGATGAGCCGCTGCCGGGTTGACCCGCCATCCAGATCGGCACTCCGCGCTCATTCCGGAGAGCGGCGCTCTTGTCGCCCACTTTAAGATCCTTGACGATGATGGATGGCGGTTGCTTGCCCAAAGTGACCTTGGAGCCGGTCACTTCCACCTCATCGCCGGCCTTCAGCGAGATGTTCAGCTGGCTCAGGTACTCGGCCGGAGCCAGGTAAACCGTGATCTCGCCCTGCTCCGTCTTGAGGACGGCCGCGAGCATGGCTCCCGGCACCTGAGAATTGAAGGGCATGGTCCTGAGGCTTTGCACGGCGCCCTTCACCGTGGTCACGGTCTTGGGGTTATAAGCGCGGATGAGCATCACCGTACCCGACGTCGCACTGCGCATCCGACTCCGGTTCATTCCGGGGGCTGGGACCCCACCTGGTTCCATGCCGCCGGCATTCGGAGCGGGTTGGGCCAGGACCGGGCCCGCCAACGCGATACCGAGGGCGATGATTATCAAGATCAACAATCTCTTCATACTGAACCTCCTTAGGGCCTCTGAGGGCTAAATGACAGCACTGGCGGCGAAGGCTCATCCTCTCGCTTCCGGCGCCCCGCCGGTGAGTGTTCCAACGTCCTGATCCGGCGTTTCCGGGTGAAGGGACATCGAGCAGCCGACCCGGAGATCGGCTGCTCGATAGGTGGTTAATTTCTTCAGTTAGTTACCATCATGGGTTAACCACGATGGGCCGCATCATGTCGTTTTCTTCGTGGCCCAGGAGGTGGCAGTGCCATACATACTCCCAGCCGAAGTAGAACAGTTGGTTATAGACGGTAATCGGGTTGCCGAGGGCGTCGAAGTTCGAGAACTGCCCGGTGGAGCCCGCCGGGTTGCTCGGATCCAGAAGGCGAACGCTGTTGGGAACCGCAAAGGGAACCTTGGGAAGCGTGAACTTCGCGGCCACAATGATATCTTCCAACGGGTTCATCCGGATAGTTTCCTTCCAACCCTGTTCGTTGTCGTCGGGCGGCCGGATGGCGCCGTCCCAGCCGACCCGGTTGATGAGCTGCCAGTTGACCAGGTGGATGTGGACGGAATGGGTGTCCACGCCGTTATGCGTGATTTTCCAGATCTGGGTATCGCCGTTTTTGATCGGCTGGGCCCCCGGAAATTGCACCGGGTCGCCGCCTTCCGTGGGCGGATCAATGTATTTGAAGGGCAGCGTCGTCTGGGTCAGCATATTGGTAAAGGGCAGTTCGAGCGCCAGAATGGAATTCATCCGGCCGAAATCATCAAACAGCTCATGAAGGGCCTTCGGCAGAATCGGATGCACTGTCGCCACGGTGTTACCGAAATCGGCGTAGGTCAACGAGGTGCTTTGGATTCTCGCATACGTCGCCGGGAAAGTCTGCCCGTAAGCGGGGCCATAAACCGGCTGGGGCACGATAGGCGTTGGCTGAGTCTGGGCGTAAGCGGCCGGCAAACCTGTAGTCGCATTCTGCAAGGCAGCCAGATCATAGGGTGGATCCGGGGCGGTATTCGCTACCCGGAATTGCATGATAGTCCGGGTGTTGGGCCCATAGCCGGGCAGAGTCGTGGCCGCGCCGCCGTTGACGAGTTGATCCGGGTCGCCCGTGTAGTAGTCGCAGCGGGGATCAAACGCCGGCACCGGCGCGGGCGCGTCGTTATAGAAAATGACGGTCTTACCGGCATAGCCGGAGAAGTCAACAATAAAGTCAGCCCGTTCCGCCGGACCCATAAAGAGGGCCTTTTGCAACACGTTTAAGACTACGATGTTTCTGCGGTTGTAGTCATAGTTGACCGGCTGCGCGGGGATCACTGCCGGCGCCGGCAGGAAGCCGCCTTCAGTGCCGATCTGGATGATGTTCGGACCCACCGTGGCCGGATCCGGCACCCCGCCATCCCGGCCATCCGTCGGCCAGTCCGCCGGGAAGCCCGTAGTGGCGACCGCGGGAACCATTTTGACTTCCGTGGCGCTACCGATAACCACCGTGGGACGGGAGGTGTAACCCGTGCCGCCGTTCGTCAGCGTGATTGCAGCAAGAGAGCTGGGGGCTAAGGCTGCAGCCGCAGTAGCCCCGTAGCCGCCGCCACCCGTGAGGGTGACCAGCGGGGCAGTGGTATAACCCGCGCCGGCGTTCGTCAGCGTGATGCCCGTAACATTACCGCTGGCGTTAATGGTCACAGTGGCCGTCGCGCCGGTACCCCCGCCGCCCGTGATGTTCACCGTGGGAGCAGTGGTATAGCCGGTGCCGCCGTTTGTCACCTTGATACTGTCAATGGCCTGAGCCGGTAAGGATACCGTAGCAGCAGCGCCGGTGCCGCCGCCGCCATAGATGTAAACATTGGGGGCAGAAGTATAACCTTGGCCGGTGCTCGTAAACACGAGTCTGCTAACCGGGCCCCCTTTGACATCTACTGGTGCGACGGCCCTGGCGTACTTGCCGCCACCCGTATCGGCCACAAAGAACGACAGGTTGAGGTTGCGGTCGTTACAAGCGTTGAGCAGCCGGAACCGGTAGGCCTTGGGGGACACGTTGAAGTAGGGGTAGGCGTTGCCGTTGACCAGCATGGTATCCATGAAGCTCTCAGGCACGAGGCAGGTGTCGTAAACCCAGGGATTGCTAAAGTCAGACGCCATTCCCGGCATCAGGTGGCTGGTGCCGACCGGGCCGGGGGTGCTGGAGGTTGTCGTGGGCGTCGGCGGCCAGAACCAGGGGCCATAATCCCACCGGCCGAACAGGCTGGCGCCGGTGTCTGAAGTCGGGTCCTGGTTCGGCTCGTACTTGTGGGGGAACCAGAGATCGCCTTCCACACCGGCGGTTATGCCGTTGGCCGTCCGCCACGGATTCCAAGCATTATCTTGGGTGTCGATGTTCTTGGGGACGAAGGTCCTATCCTGAATGACCAGGGGAACCCCATAAAAGTAATACCCTTTCAGGGGATTGGGAAGTATTCCATTTCTAATCAATCCCTCCTCCACCGGGTCCACGATCAAATAGGGCGCGGCTAGGCCGGCATAAACCCCGAGGCGGGTGATGCCGACGGCATGCTCATGGTAGAACATGAGCCGGTTGCTCTGCCGGTTGGTATAATAAAACGTGGCCAACCCATCGCCCGGCTGCGGGTCCGGAATCAGCTTTCCGGGGCCCACCATGTCGGGGACGTTCTGGAAACTATCCCCTTTCAGGTAGGGGCCCGTTTCTCCCGCGGGGGTAATCCATTGGTGGGGCGTCCCATCGCTGATCCAGGGAGTAAAGCCGCCATGAAGATGGGTGGAGGCGCGGTTCTGCGTGTAAGTATTGATCCCATCCGGACCCATCCCCGCCCCCATGAGTATGTAGTCCGTCGGGATGAAGAGCCTTCCGGCGATGCCCGTGGGTAGTTGGTTTTTAACCAGGAGCCGCACCGGACGGTTACGCCTGGCGATAATCAGGGGACCCATATAATGGGGGGCGGGCGTCGTTATCGTTGGACTCAGGTCGACATAACCCCGCAATTTGGTGGCCTTGGCCAGGTCCGGATGCAGCTGCTCGGCATATTCGGTTATCCCGATGGTGTAAAAGTCAGAGCCCGGGAAGGTGGTGGTATCCTTCACCGCGATAGGGATATACTGGCCGAGTTCATTTTTGTTATTAGGCCCCAAACCGGGCAGCTTGGTAACAAATTTCCGGATAGGCTTGCCGGAAGGGTTAGTCGCGGTGAAGTCAGGGTTGAGCGGATCAGGCGCCGGGCTATTGGCATACCACGTGGTGCCGGGAGCTCCACCGGCCTGGCCGCCGTCGCCGGCATAGCCCGGGACGATTCCCCAGGAGATGGCAACCACTGCGGCTGCCGCCACCATAAGCCTTAATAATTTATTCCTCTTCATGATAATTACCCCTTTGGCGAACTGCGTCCCTCGGCAAATGCCGAAGATGGCTTCATTACTACTCAAAATTCTGCACCCTTGCTTGGAAGCCCCCTTGCCTTTCAAAACTCCCGATGATTCTGAACCTCACCTCCTTATTCAGAATTTTCTGCAGTCAAGAGGAAATCATAAAGATAACTTCAGGACTGTTAACTGCAGTATTACTAATTATTGGAAATTTTAGAATTTGAATAACATTGGGCAATAGGTAGATTATCCTATTTTTAGATAGGTAAAATTACCTATGCCTCTGGGAAATTCCCTGTAATTTATAACTTTAAATAAATTAAATATTTCATCCTCTGGAAGGCTCACTCGATTATCGCGATTTAAACCCTGTCACAGCAATCATCCGGCAGTTTGGGCGTACAATTATTGACGTAGGACCCTATTTGGCTTATTGAGGCGGGGCGCCATCGCCCCCAACGGCACCTGAAGCCGATTAGGGCCGCGCTAGATGCGAATGGTCTGCATAGGTGAGAAAGAGAAATTTAGAGGGAAGGGTGGCCGATTGTCCCCGGAGGGGTCTATGATCTCAACCGGCATTGCAAAGGCTTCAGACCGGGGCATCCCGGTGGCGGGTGATAAAATTTATCTCAGGCGGTGACGCTCATGCGGCCCAGATAGGCTTCCAGCACCAGGGGATTATGACGCACCTCGTCGGGAGTGCCCTGGGCGATCCGGCTGCCGCCGTCCAGGACCACGACGTGGTCCGAGACGCCCATCACCAGTTCCATGTCATGTTCCACCAGGATCATGGTCTTCCCGGCCAGCCGCATCTGGCGGATGAGGCCCGCCACCGCTGCGGTTTCGTCGGGGTTCAGGCCCGCCACCGGCTCATCCAGCAGGGTTAGGCTAGGCTGGGACACGAAGGCCCGGGCCATCTCTACCCGTTTTTTATCCCCATAAGGCAACACTGCCGCGGGCCAGGCGGCTTTGTCGGCCAGGCCGAAATTGTCCAGGACCTCCAGGGCCATGAGCTTGAGCCGCCGTTCCCGGTGACGCAGACCCGGGGTACGTAAGAGCGCCTCCAGCATGGAGCCGCCGGCCCGGACCGTCAGCCCGCAGAGGACGTTGTCCAGGACCGACAGACGGGGAAAAATCCGCAGATTCTGGAAGGTGCGGCTGATCCCCAGGCGGGCTATGCGGTGGGCCGGCAGGCCGGCGAGATTGCGCCCCTCGAACCAGATTTCCCCGGCCTCAGGCCGGATGACCCCGGTAAGGCAGTTGATGAGGGTAGTCTTCCCCGCGCCGTTCGGGCCGATGAGCGCGGTAACCTGGCCCGGCTCGGCCCGGAACGACACCTGGGACAGGGCCGGCAGGCCGCCGAAATGCTTGGTGAGGCCGGATATTTCAAGCAGGCTGCCGGACACGATCATGACCCCTTATCTTTTTGGCCAACAGAGGCCCGAACCAGGTGACCAGCAAGACCAGGGGCCAGAGTTTTCCCCGGAACACGTTATATTCGGCCCCCAGGGACTCCCAGGCGAGGCCCATCACATAATGGCCGAAGAGACACTCGAACGCGATGGTCAGCACTGTCCAGTATACGCCCAACTTGAACAGCGAGACCCGGCTGGGGTCCTTCAATTTTCCCACATAGAGAAAAATCAGCCCCAAAATGACGGCGGCTGCCAGTAAGGTGCCGAGGGCTTTGCCGGCCAGGGGCTCTAAGGCCGGCACCAGGAATTTTTCCCGGATAATGGCGCAGGTGATAGCCACCGCCAGAAATCCCAGCCATACGCCGAAGGCCTTGAGGTAATTTATCGCCGGCCTCCTGATCAGCGTCCGCCCATGGCCAGGCGGCGCCGGGCCCAGCGGACGCGCCCCAGGTCTGCCAGTCCGGTCACGAACCCCTGGGGCAAAAAGAGGAGGATGACCACGAGAATCAGGCCGTGGATGATGTCCGTATAGTTTTGTAAAAATCCCAGGAACTGCGGCAGGATGGTGATGAACGCGGCGCCGAACAGGGTGCCCCAGATGGAACCCATGCCGCCCACCACCATGATGACCAGGTCCAGGGACTTGAAGATGCTGAAGGCCTCCGGATTAACGTAGCCGAAGTAGTGGGCGTAGAGGCTGCCGGCCACCGACGCGAAGACCGCCGAGAGGATAAATACGGCGATTTTTTGCCGGCGCACGTCCACTCCCAGGGCCGAGGCGGCTACCTCGTCTTCGGCCAGGGCGGCCAAACCCCGGCCTACCCCGCTCCGCACCAAATTGAGGCAGAGAGCCAGGGCCACCAGGGCAAAGGTCCAAACCAGATAGTGAAACTTGAGGTCGCTGTCGAAGGTCAGGCCGCCGATGGACAGGGGCGGTATCCCGGAAAGGCCGCTGGGGCCGCCGGTGACCGCGTCCCACTCCACGAAGATGCTGTCCACGACATAGTTGAACCCGAGGGTGGCCATGGCCAGGTAATGGCCGGTGAGCCTTAAGGTGGGAACCCCGATGATCAGGGCCACCCCGGCCATGGCCGCGGCGGTAAGGATCATGGCCGGCCAGGCCGGCACCTGGTAGGTGGTGGTCAGGATGGCCGAGCCGTAGGCCCCCAGGCCGAAAAACGCGGCATGTCCCAGGGAGATCTGGCCGGCGAAACCGATAAACAAGTTAAGTCCCAGGACAACGATGACGTACAGGCCGATGAGGTTGAGGATACCCAGGTTATAGGGATTGCGCATGACCAGGGGCGTAAGGGCCAGGAGCACGGCCAGCCCCCACACCTGGAGCCCGGTGTGGTGGCGGAGGGCAAAAAATCTGGCTTTCTCCCAACCTGACATGCGGTTTCCGTCGCCTTATTGATGCGATTTTAAGAAACGAGAAATGCTGCGATCATAGGTGCGCTCCACCTCCGGGGTGAAGTAGCAGGCCGGCAACTCCCCCGAGGCCCGGTGGTAGCGCAGGCATTCGCAGCAGATACCCTTGCGCGGACAGGGGTCATAGGTGCAATTGCATTGTTCCAGATTCACTTGCTGCCGGGGACATTCTGTCATCGTTATTCTTCTCCCTAGAATTTCGCTTATTTCTCGCGGCGCAGGCTAAACGTCCATGAACCAAGAGTCTATCTCACCCCCGGGGATGAAAAATCCCCCCTGCCCCCCTTTTTCAAAGGGGAGTCTTAAGTCCCCCTTTGGCAAAGGGGGATTTAGGGGGATTTGAAGTTTTTCACGGTAAAGCCTGCGGCTACAAGATTCCCGCCATCACCCGGCTGCGGCCAGCCCGGCGTTAAAGGCCCGGAGACTGGCCTCCCGGAAGCGCTCCGGGGTCTTGGCCGCGATCACCTCGGCCAGGGAATCAGGCCCGATAAACAACCCGCCGCGCCCCGCGGCATATCCCAACAGAATGAGGTTGGCCGCCACCGGCGGCAGGCCGTGATCTTTGGCCAGGGCATGGCCATCCACATTGGCATAGTCCCCGGCCGCGCCGGTATTGACGAACACCGCCCCGCCCGGTTTCAGATAAAAGCGGTGCACCGCCAGGTTCCTGGGGTGCAGGAAGAGGCCGGTGTCCGCCTCCCCCGCCGGAATCAGGGGGCCCTGAAAAGGCCCCGCCTTGATCATGGAGATGACCGTGCCGCCCCGCTGGGCCATGCCGTGGGTCTCGGAGGTAATGATTTCGAGACCCGCGGCCGCGCCGGCCTCTGCCAGGAGCCGGGTCAGGGTAAGGGCGCCCTGCCCGCCCAGGCCGCTGACGATAATTTGCTGCCGGGTGGGGCGGGCGTCCTCGTCCGTCGTCTTTATCAAAAATTTCTCCACGGTTATCCCTTTGTTAAACTGGCCTTAATCGCCCCCTCGGGGCAGACGTGGACGCAGACCCCACAGCCCACACAGCGCACCCCGTCGATGGTCACCCGGCCGTCCGCTTCGTCCGGGGACAGGGCCGGGCACTCGAAGTCGTCCAGGCAGTGGCGGCAGCCGGTGCAATCCTCGGTGACGCACATGGAGTAAGCCGGCTGAGCCTTCCGGGCTTCTTTGTCCAGCAGGCACGGATGCTTGGCAATGACCACCGCCACCCCGCCTTCGGGGCTGCGGCAGAAGACGTCGGCGGACTTGAGCAGGTCCATAAAGGCAGGCAGGTCGTAGGGGTCGGCCTCCCGCAGGAACCCGACCCCGCAGGCCCGCACCAGATCGCTGATGAGTACCGCGTGGCCCGCCTCGCCGGTGGCGGTAAGGCCCACCTGCGGAGTGGGCTGATGGCCGGTCATGGCCGTAGTGGCGTTGTCCAGGATCACCAGGATGAAGTGGGCCTGACTAAAGACCGCGTTCAGCAAGGCCGGAATGCCCGCATGGAAAAAGGTGGAATCCCCGATGGTGGCCACAATGGTGGGAAGGTTTCCCGCACCGGCGGCGTAAGCCCGGTAGAACCCTGCGGCCTGGCTGATCCCTGCGCCCATGCAGTGGCAGGTGTCCACCGCGCCCAGGTTCAGGCCCAGGGTGTAGCAGCCGATATCGCTGGGGAAGATCCCCCCGGGGAAAGTCTCCCGGATGGCATAGAAGGCCGCCCGGTGGGCGCAGCCGGCACATAGAGTGGGCCGGTCGCCGCCGGCGGGAGGCTGAAGCGCAGGTCGGGGCGGCAGCTCCAGGAAGGCCTCCAACACCGGCAGGATAACGTCGGGGGTGAGCTCACCGGCCTGGGGGACCGTCCCCGAGGCGCGGCCCTGGACCCGGGCGCCGCCCAGTTGCAGTTCGATGACCGGATAGGTCTCTTCGAGGACCAAGGCTTGTTTATACTGGGAATTTATCTTCTTGATGAAATCGCGGTTTAAGGGATACGGCATGGCCACCTGGTAGAAATCGATCCGCCCCAGGAGGCCCAGCTCCGCCAGCCAGTCCGCGGTATGGGCCCAGGCCACCCCGGCAGCGATGATACAGGCGCCGGGGAAAGAGCCGTCCCCCCTGGTGAGCTGCGGTGCGAACTCCGGGGCCGCGGCGATCTGGCCGATCTTGTCGTTCAAGAGCCGGTGCAACTCCAGGACGAACAAAGGCGTGGCGCACCAGCGCCGGGGGTCCTTGACGAAGTGGGCCGGGCGGTCCAGGATCTGTGGCGGCCCGCAGGCGAGGTTTTGCCGGGCGTGGCAGACCCGGGTGGTGGGCCGCACCATGACCGGGATCTCATAGCGTTCCGACAGCTCCAGGGCCCGGCCCACCATGGCCTTGGCCTCCCGGGGGCTGACCGGGTCCAGCACCGGCACCTTGGCGAACATGGCGAAAAAGCGGCTGTCCTGTTCGGTCTGGGAGCTGTGGGGCCCGGGGTCGTCCGCGCTGATGACCACCAGCCCGCCCTTGACCCCCAGGTAGGCGGCCCGCAGAAAGGGGTCGGAGGCGACGTTTAGCCCCACCTGCTTCATGGAGACCGCGGAACGGCGGCCGCTCATGGAGTTGGCCAGCGCCACTTCGAAGGCCACCTTTTCGTTCACCGACCACTCGGCATAGACCGGGGCCCCGGTCTCTTTGGCAAAGGCCACCACGGAGGGCAAAATCTCGGAGGCCGGGGTGCCGGGGTACGAGGTCGCCACGGTGCAGCCGGCCTCCACAATCCCCCGCCCGATGGCCTCGTTGCCCATGAGGATGCGTTGTTGGTTTTTACTCAACTTTTTCGGTTACCTCATCTCTAAGTGCCTAATCGAGCGGTCTCAGGCGGCATACCTGAGAATCTCCACTTCGGCCCCCTTCTTGACGGCTTCTTCCGCCCGAACCAGTAACTGCTCGGTGACCGCCTGGGTCAAATAATATTCTCCGCAATTCTCACAAACTTCGGCGGGCACCTGTTTAAAAATAACGCTGGTCTCACCGCGTTGAAGAAGGACCGTGACCAAACCTGGACTGGTTTCCCCCTGGCGGCAAATGGCGCACTTCATGGCTTCCTCCGGGTTCTAAAGTCAGGGTGCCATTGGGACAGATGCGGCACGTACGCGGTCACCACCAGACATCTTTGATTCTCCGCATCCAATGCCAAGACCACATGAATAGGACGATCGTTAATCCAATGCAGCATAAGATAACTGGGGAAAGGCACATCATCCGGATAGTCAGTTATAATATCACCGTCTTCAATGACTTCTTGAACTTCTTTGACTGTCAGGCCGCGTTGGAACATGCGCTGCACCGCGTGTCCACTGAATATTATCTCTCTGCAGCTAATAGGCATTTTTCCTTCATTATCCTCTTAGCGAAGGTCAAATCCAAGGGAGTGGATTAGTGCCGACCATTGTGTCTCAGTATTGCTCTTGCCACCTCCCCCTAAAGCCTTTCTCCTCTCTCTTACCCCTTTCCGCCCAAAAAGCCCTGCGACCGGATGAACAGGACCGGGAGCAGCACCACGAAGGCGATGATGTCTTTCCAGGCGCTGCGCCTTACCAATTCCAGGTGCCGTCGGGGTTCCAGCGGCTGGGCAGGGGCGGCAGCAGTCCCAGACGCACTAAGAAGTTGCCGGTAATGGAGCGGCCGTCCTGGTTGAATCCCCCTTTAGCCTGGCATTGCTTATCCGGCTCATAGCTCAACTTACGCGCCTCTGCCGCCCGGGCCGGACGATAATCTTTCTTTTCCCGGTCAGCGCAACTTGGCGATACGTAAGTATGGTTTTGGTCATCGAGCAGCACGACGCCATGATCGGGCATAGTCCGGGTCGGCACAATAAAAAAGCCGGCCAACAGGGTAAAGCTTAACATGATCAAAACAAATTTTATGGTGGGTAGCATCGATTTTGCCTTTAAGCAAGTGCAGGTTGGAGCGCCAGGCGCACCGTCCCCTACCCTTCTCCCCCCAACAGCCCCCGGGGCCGGATGAACAGGACCAGGAGCAGCACCACGAAGGCGATGACGTCTTTGTAGGCGCTGCTGATGTAGGCTGCGCCCAGGCTTTCCAGCAAGCCCAGGATGAGGCCGCCCAGAATGGCCCCCGGAAAGGAGCCGAAGCCGCCGAGGATGGCCGCGGCAAAGCCCTTGAGACCCAGGAGCACGCCCACATCGTAGGAAAGCGTGGTGATGGGCGTCACCAGGCAGCCGGCCAGGCCCCCCAGGGCACCGGCCAGGGCGAAACTGGCGGCCTTGACCCGCCAGACCTTGAGCCCCACCACCGCCGCGGCGGCGGGGTTGGCGGCCACCCCCCGCATGGCCAGTCCCAGGCTGGTTTTGCGGAAAAACAGCACCAGCCCGATGATGGCCAGCGCGGTGAGGGCCAGAATCCACAGGGTCTGGGGCAGGATGGCGGCCCCGGCCAGATGCAGCGGCGCCTCCCCGGACAAGGGCGGCACCGCCATGCGGTTTTTGCCCCAGATGACCTTCATGGCCCCCCTCAAGATGATGGAGAGTCCGATGGTCAGAAAGATCAGCACTAGGTGGCTGCCGGAGCGGGACGGCCGGATGCCGATGACCTCCACCAGGGCGGCCAACAGGGTCACCCCGAGCACCGCGACCGCCAAAGCCGGGGCCATGGGGAGGCCGGCGGTCACCAGGGCGCTGTATAGGATCATACCCCCCAGGGTGACGAAATCCACCTGAGTGAAATTGACAATCCCCATGGTGTTGTGCACCACCCCGAAACCCAGGGCCACCAGGGCGTAGATGGCCCCGCCGGTCAACCCGGCAAAGATGAACTGGATGAGGTCGTGCAGGCTGCCCATGGCGCTCCAAGTCGCGGATCGGTCCTCGAATTTATAAAGTTATCCGAAGGATGCAGCATCTGGCAAGGAAAAAGGGCGAGGCCGCACAGGCACGCGGCTGCGGCAGCCCGCGGTTGATCGCAGGAGGGTACGGGGTGGAAACGTATGCCTTAACAGGGAATGGGAAGGCTTTTCCGGGAAGAATGCTTACTCTGAGCCCGGCTAATAATTTCGTGTTCTCAGCCGGTTCGTTCAAGATGACAATTTCGGGCTGAGATTATTTCGGCAGTTTGATAGCAGGGCGGGTTGCGCCCGCCAGGGGGCGGGCGCCCGGATCAAATCCAGGCCGGGCCTCAACCCTGCCGAGCCAGCTGCCTTTTCTGATACAAGGATTTTACACAATAAGCCGCGCCGACCAGGCTGCTGAGGCACACGATGCCGTTGCCCAATCTTTGGAGGAACGGCCCACTTACCAGAGAAAGAAACCAACCGGACAGAACCGCCGCCAGGACCCAGCCGTAAAGCTTATTTGGGGAAAGACCGCTCCGAGGGTTTAGGTGCGCCTCGTCCCAGCGGTCCCACAGGTCGCGGAGGTCCCCGGTGGCATGGGACATCAAGTCCTCCAAGACCTTGCGACAGTCCGGAGAGGGGTTGGCCAATTTCAACCCGAGGGTGGGTTTAGCCTGGCTCTCCGCAGAGAACATAGCCGAGGTGACGACCCCGTCAAACTGGCGGGATTCGTTAGCCTCCCCGGTTTCGAGGCGCAGCCTGCCTTTCAGGCCCTTCAAGCTGTCTTCCGGGAGCCGGAGCCAAGGGTGATTAATCTCCAGGGTGACAATTTCTCCCGCCAGGGTCAGCACCGTCACCGGCAGCCGCCGAAGTTTTTGGCTAGCCGGGGCCTCTAATTCCAACCAGACGCCTAACGTCTCCAAATCGACTTTGGTTTCTGTCAACTGAGTCTGAGTCATGGTTTCCTCCACGTGCGCCGGGGGCATCGCACCGGCGGCGCCTACCGCCCCCAGTTCAGGTTTTCCGGCCGGATCTCCCCGGGTGAACTCACTTAATCGGCTCGGGGCGGCCGGCACTCGGGACACGGAATATAGTGGCGGTGTTCCCGGGCGTCTTGCACCGACTTGAACTTCATCAAACTTTCCGGCCTGATCTGTTTCACCCACCGGCAGGCGGGGTAGTGATACTTGTTGGAAGTCTTGGAACCCACGTAAACGGCCTCCGGTTCGACTGCCGCCTCTTTGACCTCGGCCTCATTGGCCGGGACGCTGGCCAGAGTATCATCTTCGGTTCCGGCGGTGACCCCTATCTGGGCCTCCTGATTGGCCAAGTCCCCGGTCGTGTTGGTCTCGGTCCGGCCCGGATTCTGCAACTTAGAGTAGAGGTTAAATTGCGGCTCCCCCTGGGGGCCGAGTTTCAGCTCGGCTCGGGGCTGGCCCCGGTCGTAGAAAGTCAAGTCGGGAGAGCCCTCGGGCCCGAGGCCCAGCCCGGCGCGGCGCTGGCCCTGGCGATCCCACAGATCGAGCAGCACCTTGCCGTTCTGCTCTCCCAGCCGGGCCCGGAGGCCGCCCAGACGATCGCGCACCTCCAGGCTTTCCACCTCCAGCGGCCCCTGCCGCCAGAAAAAACGGTCCAGCAAGAGGGCCTGAGTGGCCAGCAGCACGAGCACCAGCCCCAGCATGAGGCCGCCAAAAACCCGCTGGCGCCGATACCGGCGCTCCAACTTCTCGAGGCGGACCCGGACCGGGTCAGGCTCGGTGGCAGGAGGCGGGGCCGCGGGGAGTTCATCCGGGGTCGAGGCCGGTATGGCCGTTTCGGACCCCGGCAGGGCGGAAGCGGCCGGCACCTGGTAACTGACCTCGCCATGCCGATCGTGCAGTTGGAGAGAGGCTTCGCCGTCCTGGTTGATCCCCAGCCGGGCCCAGGCCTGGCCGTCGCCGTCGGTCAGGATCAGGTCGGCCGAACCATCTGTATTGACGCTAATCCTGCCTCGACTCTTGCCCGCGGCATCCCGGAGCACAATTTTTTCGGCCTCAATGACCCGCGTCTGCGGCTGGGCCTGGCTTTTCAGGAGAGCGGCCAATTCCTGCCACTCCGTCTCTAATTTGGCCAGTACCGCTTCCAGGTCTCTGGGCTCCGGGTGGTCGGACATGTCAAATTTTCCCGCGCTGCCGGCTTAGCATCATGATCTTCATTCGCCGTTGAACTTGAAACCCTTCTCCACGAATAATTTTAGGCATATATTCACTACTTCGGGATCATAAAGAATACCCGATTGTTGATAGATTTCTTCCAGAGCCCGGTCGATTCCCTGGGCCGGGCCGTACGGCCGGGGACAGACCATGGCTTCCACCACGTCCGCCACTCCTAATATTCTGGCCTCCAGGATAATGTCGGCATCCGTCAGGCCGGCGGGATAGCCCGAGCCGTCCAACCTCTCGTGATGCTGCACAATGGCCTGCTGTACCGGCCAGGGGAATTCTATATCCCTCAAGAGTTCATAGGCCACCTGGCAATGGGTTTTAATGATTTCACATTCCGGGTCGCTGATCTTCCCCGGCTTGTTGAGGATCTCGGTGGGAACGGCAATTTTGCCGATATCATGGAGCCACCCCATGATCTTGATGCCTTCCATCCGGTGGAGAGAAAAGCCCATTTCCCGGCCGATGGCGACGGCCAGATAAGCCACCCGCTTCTGGTGGTCCGCGGTCTGGGGATCCTTCATCTCCACCGCTTCGGCGAAAGCCCTGACGACGCCGGACAGGCTGGCCTTCATCTGGCTGAGAAGAGTTTTCAGAGCCGCTTCTTCGGCTTTGGACTCCCGGCCATCCCGGAGCAGCCAGAGCAGCCGCAGCAACCGGTCGTGGCGGTCCCGCTGGCCCCTAACGCTGATCGAGACGGAAAAAGGTTCGCCGCCTTCGAGTTGCAGCCGTAGGGGCCAATTCCGCTTCTCCCCGCCCTCCCGGAGTTGGATCATAGTGACTTGGAAGGCGGCCCGGTCGGCTTCGGCGACGAAGTGCAGCAAAGGCCGGCCCCGCAGGGTATCCTGCCCCACCTCGAGCAGGCTGGCGGCGGCCTGGTTGCCCTCCTGGATGATCATCTGGCCGTCGGTCACCAGAAAGCCTTCGGGGGCCTCATCAAAGAGGTCCCGATACTGGCGGTCCCGGCCATCCGGAGGATTGATCTCCGGCGGCAAATCCGCCTTCGGCTGAACCTGAACCTCTCTCATGGCGGCTTTCAGGTCCTGCAGCGAGGTGGAAATGCCCTCCACCATCTTATCCAGAGGAGGGGGCGGTTCGGGCAAAAAGCCATCATCCGACGCGGTGGGAGCCGAGTCCGGACCGCCGGCGGCGCCGGGAAAATCCGGCGCGGCGGCAGGAGCCTCCAAGGACGCGGGGCTCTCGTCCTCCGGTAACTCAGGGGATTTTCTGAGAAGATTGGTTAAATCCATATCCTCATCCGTGGTTGATTCCGCCTGTCGAGACTGCTTAACAATCCCTAATGGCCTGCGGCCCTTTTCCTTCGGAGTCCACCACATGCTTAGCGTTTCTCCCGGGTTCGCGAAATCCATTTCGACCGCCCTCTGGAACCTTCCCATATATCGGGTCTGTCTAAAATTTTCTTGACTCTTTCTTAGGTACGCGGCTGGAAAAAGACCGCCGGGGGGTCGGCCCGGGCTCCAGCGGCTTCAAGGAGCCCCGCTTGGGGGAACAGGGCGGACCGGAGCCAGGCGTAACCGCCCCACAGTCGCCCGAAGTTCCCTGTAAAATATGTATAGCATTGTCCAGGATCAAGTCAAAAGGAACTTCTTCAGGAGGCGATGCGGCTGCCGATTGATCGGCGGTCGTGGCTACCAGGTTCATCAAGGATTCCCAGCGGCAGGAATTTTCACGGGCATCGCCGTGGGGGGCATGCCACAGCAGCGGCAAGAGGATCTCGGGTTGCCTGATCCCGACCTCCCGGGCAGCCTGGAGAATCCCTTGATAATAGAGTTCCATCGTGGCCGGGGACGAGATCATAGCCTGGAGGAGGGATTCATACGGTGACACCAGGCAATAGACCTCCTGCCAGGAGAGGTTGGCGCCCGGTCTGGCCTGCGGCTGCCGCGTGATGTGTTCCTGCAAAAAATTTCCCAAAGACGAACTGGGGGGCTGGGGCCGGTTCTCCCACGGCGGGGTCAGCCAGCGCCAGGATTCCAGGCCTTCCGGGTCTGTGGAGGGCGGTATCAACACCACCTGGCCTTCGCCGTACCAGGCAAAATCCGGGGTCTTCCAACAAGAAACGGCGTCAAAGCGGGATGCTTGGTGCCAGGCATAAAAGTGTTGCTCGCGGCCGGACCCCAAGGCCGCCACACAGGGGGCCCGCCATTCTCCATAGTAGTCCAGGAGGGCTTCGCCTTGCCCCTTGGCAACTTCCAGGACCATCAACCGGGAGGGCCGGCCGGTGCAGACCCCCAGGTTGATCCGGGGTCCCGCCAGGCTCTGTTCCCACCACTGCTCACTCCAGGTCTCCGCCTTCTGACTGAAATCCACCTCGAGATCATGACCGTCTGTAGCGTCCAAGGCCATCAAAACCCAGCCTAAGGTTCGATAATTTTCTGCAAAATCCGCCAGTTCTCCCCGATAATCGACTTCGGACTTCAAATTTAAGAGCCGTTCAACTTCCTCCTGGTAAACCCTGACACTCCTGTCATTAGCACCCATGCGGTTCCTCGGCTCAGAAGAAGAATTTGAGGTTGGCTGATCATCCTTTGATCCGGCCCCGGGCTTTCCGGTGAAGCACTATACGGAGTTTAAGACTATCGGGATTTCTTACAATGGGGGTATCCCCTGATTAGCAGGTTCGATTTTACTGAATTTCCCTTAAGGAAGGGAAAAAATAGCTTTTTCCTCGGGCCCATCGGTGGGGAGATGATCAGAAGAGAGCGGTCTGGCGGAAGAGCCCAGGCCCCGGGAGGCCAGGCGGTTAGCCCGATCCCGGGCGGATTGATTGCCAACCCCAGGGCGGTTGATAAAAAGACCTAGGCCGAGGTCAAGCCCTCACGGATAGCGTACTTGGTCAGCTCCGCAATGGTCTTGATCTTCAATTTCACCATAATCTGTTGGCGGTGGGTTTCCACGGTCTTGACGCTGACGTGGAGATTTTCGGCGATCTGGTTGGAAGTCTTGCCTTCGGCGATGAGTTGGAGGACCTCGCGTTCCCGGGGGGACAGCAGGTGAAAAGCGGAGGATTCTATGGGGGCGGAGGAGGCCAGATAATCTTTGACCACAATGTCGGCAATCTCGTGGCTCAGGTACGTCTTATGGGACATCACCACCCGGATGGCCTTGGCCAGGTCCTTGAAGGCGCAATCCTTGAGCATGTAACCTGCGGCTCCGGCCTTCAGCATGTTTAACACAAAACGCCGATCGTTATGCATGGACAGGGCGATGATCTTGATGCCGGGTATCTCATTGACAATCTGCCGGGTGGCTTCGATGCCGTTTAAATCAGGCATCGCCACATCCATGATGATCACGTCCGGGGTTAATTCCCGAGCCAGCCGCTCCGTGGACCGCCCGTCCTCAGTTTCTCCGACTACGGTGATATCCGGCTCCTTTTCCAGCATGGAACGGAGCCCCTCCCGCATAATCTGGTGATCGTCGGCAAGCAAGACCCTGATACTCATCCTATCTTCCTGTGGACCTCACAAGTGCATGATAAAATGGTCGGCGCGGTTTGACCAGGAGTTTTTACAGGTAATTTTTCAGAAAATATACCTGACCCCTGACAGCAGCACTTCTGCCTTGTGCCCATGATACTACATTTTTTAAGGTGGCGACAATGAATTTTGGGGTGCGGGAGCAGAAAGTCGCGTCAGTCTCACCGGGACGGCGTCAGGCTGCGGGGACGGGAGGGTTTTCGTCAGGGCGCGCCCCCACTCCGAGGACGGCCTTCGGGAATGGGAGCCGGCAGAGAGAAGATACTTCCGAGACACACTCTTAGTTCATAACAATCGGGGGAGTGGTCTCGGTTTTAGAGGGCCGCAGGGGGGACAGCCCCGCAGGCCTCGGCGGGGCAGCCGCCTCGATGGCGGCCGGGGTATTCATGTGGCTTTTCTTAGTTTTCGTCCCGGACTGTAAAGGCATGACCAATATGACCCTGGCGCCCAGCCCGGGGGTCGAGTCGATCTCCAGGCTGCCGCCGAAATAATTCAGGCGTTCCCGGATGCTGAAGAGACCGAAGCCTTCCACCTTGCCGGAGGCCGGAGAAAGCTTGTTGGGGGCAAAGCCCACGCCGTTATCCTGGACCACGACCTTGAGTTGATCGCCGTCCCGGCGCATGGAGACCCGGGCGCTTGCGGCCTCGGCGTGCTTGAGCACGTTGAACAGCAGCTCCCGCACGGCCCGGAAGAGGAGCACCCGGCCTTCATTGTCCAGAGGCTTAGGCTGGTCATCGTCCACCACTTCGACCTTGAGGCCGTACTGTTCCTCCATATGCTCCGCCAGCCATTCCATGGTGGCCTCGAAGCCCAGATCGTAAAGAATGGGAGGACTGAGCTCAAAGATCAATGACCGGGTGTACCGGATTGATTCCTCAATCAGTTTCCGGACATCCTCCACGGGTTTGACGAGGGTACGGAACAGGTTGGATTCCTGCATTTTTTCGAACTTGGCCTTGGCCAATACCAGCAGTTGGGCGATATGGTCGTGGAGCACCGTGGCCAGCCGGCGCCTTTCCCGTTCTTCGGTCAAGGACAATTCCGAGGCCAGGGATTGCAACTGTTCCTGATAAGTGCGGATCTTCTCTTCGTTTTCCCGGCGCTCCGTAATATCCTCGAACATGGCGATGACAAATTGAGCTTCGCCACCCGCCTCCCGTACCAGGGAAATGGATTGCCGGCCCCAGCCCACCCAGCCGTCTTTGCGGATGTAACGGGTTTCCACCCGGTAAACCTCTTGTTGGCCATCGAGCAATTGCTGGAAGATTTCCCGGCTTAATCCGACGTTGTCCGGATGGTGGATGCGATTGAACTCCATCCCCCGCAACTCTTCGTTGGCATATCCCAGCATGGCCTGGAGGGCCGGATTACATTCAATCACCCGTCCGGTCTTATCGATGAGGGCTATGCCGATAGCAGCCTCCCGAATGACATTGCGGAACCTGGCTTCGCTCTCGAGCAGGGCCTGCTCCACCCGCCGGCGTTCGGATATTTCCAGGCGCATCTCGGCGTTGGCTTTTTCCAATTCGGCCGTCCGGGCCCCGAGCCGTTCGCCCAACTGGACGTTTTCCTGGCTGAACTTCTGAATAAGGGTCTGATACTTCATCAATATCAGGTAAGCGCAGATCGTGGCCAGGGTGCAGCCCATAATTGCCAGGTAGATGTTGAAGCTGGCGGCCCCCCCGCGAGGCAGGATAACGTCCCGTATTACCTGAAAAATGGAGATGGCAATGATGACCTGGAGGGTCACCAGAATCAACCTGGTCGTCCATGTGTTGACCTTACCTTCGTTTGCGTCGGCTGGCTTGGCAGGAACGCTGGCGGCCAGCTCTCCCTCGTAAAATTTGGTCTGACTCATGGATTTCCATCCCCTCAAAGCTAATTTTTGGGACCGTGCCTATAATCTGCCATTTATCTATTAGAATGGAATTAGGCAATCCCTTAATCTCGAGGTGCGAAAACCCTGAAATTTGTATGGGAAAAGTGCTAAGGATATTTCAAAATGTTTACTATTTCTTTGCCTGAAAGGGCTGGCATCCCCCTTAAGGGATTGAATATTTGCTTCTGCGCCCGGGGTTCCGGCGTGGAATCGGGCTCATCTCTGAAAATTACCCGGCTTTTGGCCGCTAGGTCCTAGAGTGTGTTGATCGCAAATGATTTGTGTCCTATAATCGGGCCATTGCCAGGGAGGGCTGATACATGGAACGCGACGCCATCCTGACCTCGGTGCGCACCTTGACGCGGCCGGTGGTGGAGTTGTTTTGCCCGGCGCAGGCGGATGATTTCGACGACGATTTTGCCGCCTGGACCCTGAGCGCCGGGGCCCTCGGGGTTTCGGAAAGATCCGCCGCCCTGAGTTCTGCCGGCCGCGGCCTCGATACCACTCTGGTGGCCGGGATGTTTTTCCAGGTGATGATGGAGGCCCCCCGCCTGCCCGCCGGCGTCCAGGAGCGGGTTTCTTTTGTCCGCAAAAGGGCCAAGGATTATCTGGTCACGCAACTGGCCGGACAGATCACCATGTCGCAGTTCTACCGCTTGCTGAACCTCATCGAGGAAGAGGTGGGCCATTATTTCGCCCGTCCGGATTGGTTGGGGGGCAGGCCGGCGCCCCGGGAAACCCGGGAAATTAACCTGCCGCCGCCGTTGCCGGAAGCGGTGAATCTCGAAGCGCTGCGCCAGGCCCTGGCCAAGATTGCCCTGCCTCTGAAAGGACGGCGCAAGCTCACCCCTGAGACCCTGTGCGAATTTCTCCGGGAGACCGCCGGCCAGTGGTTCCGCCTGCTGGACTTCGAGGCCCGTTTTCTGGTGAACAAAAAGACCGCCTGGGGTTATTTAAACCTCTTGCTCCAGGAAGGCATCCTGATCCACAACGGCGAGAAGGCCAACCGGGTGCGCTACGCCCTGGCCGCCCCCTTCGGGACCAGGCCTTCCGGTCCCCCGGGGGATTAAGGCCGCAGGCCATAAAAAAGGCAGGGCCCCGAACCGAGACCCTGCCTGTCGCCAAATCCGGATGCTTCAGACCGGCGACCTGACCGTCATTCCCCCCTGGTCTTCCTCCCCGCGATACCTGGCACCATTGGCTTCAAGATTGTTCTTAATAAAGATCACGTGTTCCACGTTCCGTTCGATGGCTTTGCGGTACAGGTCATGGTCGATGCCCCGGCTCACCCGGAAATGATCCCTTAGATAGAGATCCACCCGGCCCAATTCGACCGCCATTCTCTCCTGCACCATATCCCAGAAGCCCGGGGTTTTCTTCAATAAATCCAAGGCATCAATATATCCCGGGACGCCGCCTTCCTTGAATTCATTGTAGAGGAAGGCCAGTTTTTCCAAGTAATTCTCCTGGGCCATTTGCCCGACCAGGTCGGCCGTTCCCAAAATCTTCCCGAGAATTTCATGCTCGCGAGACTGGAATTTGATTTCAGTAATTTTGACATCCAGGCCCGTACATCTTAAAAAGGCACTGCAAACCGGCAGATATTCCGGCGGAAACCGGTGATCCTGAAAATATTTCGCCATGAAGTCAATACTGCGCTGGACATGGCCCAGCGTATATTTAGCGCCGGTACCGGTATAATCTTCCTGCGTCTGGATATAGCCCGTATCATGCATGAGCGCCGAGATGAGGCCGAGGTTGACATCCCCGGGCTCGAACCTCAGGCCATTTACCGCAGCGCCATGGATAAGCCTGGCGGTGGCGTGGAGGCAGTCCAGCGTGTGGTCTAAGTCGTGATAGAGAGTATTGCAGCGGCGGTATCCGGGATATGTCCCGTCGAATAGTCTTAAAATATCCCCAAATACCCGTTCAAGTTGATGAAAGTCGAATTGGCTAAAGATTAATAATATGGTCTTCTTTACTTCGGATAGAACATCCTCAGGATTGTCTCGATAGAGCCGCCCCGGATAAGTAAACGTATCCGGTAACCGGTCCAAAGGACCGGTTAATTTATGGTCCACCCGTATCGCCCCCTTTTCTTGAGACGACCCGATGGCTTTTTGAGCGGTAAGACTCAACATAGCCTGCCCTGAATGAGGGATTTACCCACTCATAATACAACAAACGTGCCAGCCGCCCAATGGGAAGCCATATCATGAAAAACCTGTAAATTAAGGTAGTTATTCTTGCGGTCAATGCTACCTCAGCCGGTCTTCCCGGAGGGGGAAGTGTAAAATTTACACCCCTTGTACTTTACAGTTGTGTAAATTTACAGATGGTCGGAGGGCTCTAAATGGTGGAGATTGATGAGTTGGTAGAGGGTGGGCCGGGAGATGCCCAGCCGCCGGGCGGCCTTGGCCTTGTTCCAGCCGGTTTCGGTCAGGGCCTGGAGAATCTCCGCGGTCTGCAGCGCGGAACTTTTCAGGCGGCCCCCGGTGGCCGGGGTTTCCCGGAACTGGAAATCCCGGATCTCGGCCGGAATATGCTCCAGGGCAATGGTGGGGCCGTTACACAGGACATAGGCATGTTCGATGGCATGCTGCAGTTCTCGGACATTGCCGGGCCAGGGGTAGATCATGAAGGTTTTCAGGGCTTCTTGGGAGATTTCTTCGATGTTCTTATGGTAACTCTTATTAAATAACGTGAGAAAATGCTGAATCAACAAGGGGATATCTTCGCGCCGTTCCCGCAACCCGGGTAAGGCGATCTCCAACACCTTCAGCCGATAATAGAGGTCCTCCCGAAATTCGCCCTGGCTGATCCTCTGCTTCAAGTGGCGATTCGTGGCGGCAATGACGCGCACGTCCACGCGGCAAGTGGTGGAGTCGCCGACCCGCTCAATGGTCTTTTCCTGGAGGACCCTGAGCAGCTTCAATTGCAGCCTGGGCGGAATGTCCCCCACTTCATCCAGGAAGATGGTGCCCCCGTGGGCGGCTTGAAAGCGGCCTATCCGGTCCTTCTGGGCGCCGGTAAACGCCCCTTTCACATGGCCGAACAGTTCGCTCTCCAGCAGGTTTTCGGCCAGGGCCGAACAATTCACGGTGATCAGCGGCTTGGCGGCCCGGGGCCCGCCATAATGGAGGGCCTTGGCCACCAGTTCCTTGCCGGTGCCGGTTTCGCCCGTAATCAGCACGGTGGTGTCGGTATTCATCAATTCGTCGAGCAGGTGGAAGATTTTCTGCATCTCGTGGCTTTTGCCCACAATATTGTGGAGGTTGTAGCGCTCCCGCAGTTCTCCTTCCATTTCGGCCACCCGGGTCAAATCCCGGATCACCAAAACCGTGCCGATATTTTTATCGGCTTTGTCTCTTAAGGGCGAGCTGCTCACGGATACCAATTGGTGGGGCCGATATTGATTGCCGCATTCCAGGCGGTATTCTTTGATGGTCCGGCCCTTTTCCAGAATTTCTTTCAAGGCCCTCACACAGGACTGCGAACAGTATCGAGTCACATCATGAAATTGATGATTGATAATCGCCTGGGGATCTATCGAACAAATGCCCCGCACCGCATCATTGGCGGCAATAATGCGCATATTTTTGTCAACCGTGATGATGGCGTCGTTGACGCTCCGGAAAATGGCTTCGAGATTTCTCCGGTATTGCTCTTTTTCGGCTTCGAGCAGGTCCTGAATAGTTTGAATCAACCGGGCTTTGTTGATGGCCACCGCGGCCAGGGAAGCCAGGGACAGGACTACATTTTCATAAGCCTCGCGGAAGGGCACCTTATCCTGTCCATCCATGGCGTTGATCAGTTCCAGGACGCCGATGACCGTGCCCGTATGATCTTTAAGGGGGACCGCCAGGATGGATTGGGTGCGATAATTATTGCGCAGATCAAAGGAGGGGTCGAAGCGGTAGGGCAAATGAGCCGCTAAGTTATAGACATCCGGGATATTGAGAATCTTGCCGGTGAGGGCCACATAACCGGCGATACTCTGTTCACTGATGGGAATCTCGAACTGCTTAAAAAATTGAAAGTCTTCGCCCTTCGCCAGAATCAGGGTATTATTTTGGGCTACTTCAAAGCGCAGGTTGCCATTGCTGACCAGGAAGAGACTGCCGCCATCGGCATTGGTCAGGACCCGAAGTTCAAAGATAATCTTTTTCAATAACTCAGATAGATCGGTTTCGCTGGAGAGGGCGATACTGATTTCTATGAGTTTTTGCTTGGCAATATCTAAAGAAGAAAGCATGGGGCCGTCCGGGGTATCACGTCATGGACCGGTAAAATGGCCTATCCCGATTTATTAAGAGCTTCTTTCTTAGTGCTATCCAGTTAACCATTTGATTTATCAGAATAATTTTCTTAAAGACGGTTGTCTTTTTATTCCATTACATGTTTGCGTTAATTGTTCTCCATGTCAAGGAAGAAAGCAAATCTTCTGGACGCAGACGCGGCGGCGCGGCGGCACCCGCCAGGCGTCCAAAGCCCCGGGGCGAGCCCTTGACCCTGAAGGCCATTGAGCAAACCGGCCCGCCAATAAGTAATACCCAATGGTACCCTAATCTATAATAATTATGGCGATCAGGGAAAAATATGGGTAAAATTAATATTTGTGGTTCAAGACCCCATTTTCGCAGGCCTCGCACCCATCGGCGACCCCACGTCTTGGAGCACCTTATTCCAGCAAGGAAAGCTACATGTCCAGAGTCAAAGAACGCCCCGAGCGCGGGCTGAAAGTAGAAGTCACGGTAATTCCCGCCAAATACCTGGATTGGACCCTGGCCGAGATCGCCCGCCATTTGGGGAACGGCCCGCTGCTCTGGCCCGGAGGGGCCGGCCGCGCCCAGGGGATTAAATTTGTGCCCTATGAGATCAAGAAAAAGCGGGGCCGCAAACCCAAGCCGAAAGAAGCCGCGGTCCGGACCCCTGAACCTGACTCGGCCGTCAAGACCACGACCTGATTAGTCATCATCACCTTGCCGCAGCGAAGCAGATGCCCGTAAACCAGATCATCATCCGGGGCGCCCGGGAACACAACCTCAAGAATATCGACCTGGAGCTTCCCCGGAATAAGTTCATCGTCATTACCGGGGTGAGCGGCTCGGGGAAATCCACCCTCGCCTTCGACATCCTCTATGCCGAAGGCCAGCGCCGCTACGTGGAATCCTTGTCGGCCTACGCCCGGCAATTCCTGGAACTCATGGACAAGCCGGACGTCGAATATATCGAAGGCCTGTCCCCCTCCATCGCCATCGAGCAGCGCACGGCCTCCAGGAATCCCCGGTCCACCGTGGCCACCTCCACCGAAATCTACGATTACCTCCGGGTCCTGTTCGCCCGGGTGGGAACTCCTTTCTGTTACCAGTGCGGGCGGCCCATTTCCTCGTTAAGCGTGCCCCAGATGGCGGACCAGGTCATGGGGCTGGCCCCGGGCAGCCGTATCACCATCCTGGCCCCGGTGGTGGTAAACCGCAAAGGCGAGCACCAGAAGCTGCTGGAACGGCTGCGCAGCGAAGGCTATAGCCGCATCCGCCTCAACGGCGAGGTGCTGGAACTGGAGGAGCTGCCGGTCCTCGACAAGAATAAGCGGAACACCATCGAGGCGGTGGTGGACCGGCTGGTCATCAAACCCGATCTGGGCGCCCGGCTCACCGACTCCCTGGAGTTGGCCCTGAAGCTGGCCGACGGGGTAGTTCGCATCGCGGTGGCGGGCGGTGAAGAACTGCTCTTCTCCGAGCGCTTCGCCTGCGACCACTGCGGCGTCTCCCTGCCCGAGCTGACGCCCCGGCTGTTTTCTTTCAACAGCCCCCAGGGGGCCTGCCCGGCGTGCAGCGGCCTGGGCACCCGGCTGATCATCGACCCCGATCTGGTGGTCCCGAATCCAGCTTTAACCCTGCGGGAGGGCGCGATCCGGCCCTGGGCCCACCGCCATTCCCTGCGGCACCAGCAGATGATGGAAGCCCTGGAGCAGCACTATCACTTCTCCATCCACACCCGGTTTAAGGATCTGTCCCGGGAGGTCCAGGAAATCCTGCTCTTCGGGACCAATGGCCAAGCCATCAATTTTTTCTATGAGCAGGGCGGCCGCCGCCTCTATAGCCCCCGGCCCTTTCCCGGCGTGATTCCCCTCCTCAAAGAGCGCTACGACGAGACGGATTCGGCCCTGGTCCGGGAAGAGATCGAACAGTACATGAGCGTCCGGCCCTGCCCCGACTGCGGCGGCGCCCGCCTGCGCCGGGAGGCCCTGGCGGTGAAGATCGACGGGGCCAACATCAGCGAGGTCACCGGCTTGACCGTGGCCCGGGCCCTCGGCTGGTTCGCCGGCCTCAATCTGAGCCCCCGCCAGGCGGAGATCGCCCGGCGCATCCTGAAAGAAATCATGGAACGCCTGGGCTTTCTCGAAGAAGTCGGGCTGGAGTACCTCAGCCTGGACCGGGCCACCGGCACCCTGGCCGGCGGCGAAGCCCAACGCATCCGCCTGGCCACCCAGATCGGCTCCAAGCTTTCCGGCGTCCTCTATATCCTGGACGAGCCCAGCATCGGCCTCCACCCCCGGGACACCCAGAAACTCCTGCACACCCTGAAGGCCCTCCGGGACCTGGGCAACACCGTTATCGTGGTGGAGCACGATCCCGAGACCATCCGCCAGGCAGACTTTGTGGTGGATATGGGTCCGGGCGCGGGCCGGGAGGGCGGCCGGGTGGTCTTCGACGGCACCCCGCAGGAATTGATGCACCACGCCCATTCCCTCACCGGGCTCTTTCTGTCCGGCAAGCGCTCCATCCACCTGCCCCGGGGGCGCCGCCACCCCCAGGGGTTCCTGCGCCTGTCCGGGGCCCGGGGTCACAACCTCAAGGACCTGGAAGTGGACCTCCCCCTGGGAGTGCTGAGTTGCGTCACCGGGGTCTCGGGCTCGGGGAAAAGCACCCTGATCATGGATACCCTCTACCTGGCCCTGCGCCAGAAGCTCTTCCAGGCCAAGATCGCCGCGGCCCCTTATGACCGCCTCACCGGCCTGGAGGCCCTGGACAAGGTCATCAACATCGACCAGAGCCCCATCGGCCGGACCCCGCGTTCCAACCCCGCCACCTACTCCGGGCTCTTCACCATCGTCCGGGAGCTCTTCTCCCAGGTGCCTGAGGCGCGTCTCAGGGGCTATAAGCCCGGGCGCTTCAGCTTCAATGTCAAGGGGGGGCGCTGCGAGGCTTGCCGGGGCGAGGGCATCAACAAGATCGAGATGCACTTTCTGCCGGACGTGTACGTGCGTTGCGAGGTCTGCCGGGGCCTGCGCTACAACGCCTCCAGCCTGGAGATCCGCTACAAGGGCACAAACATCGCCGAGGTCCTGGACATGACCGTGGACCAGGCCCTGGAGTTTTTCGGGCCGGTGCCGGCTTTGCGGGACCGCCTGCAAACCCTGGCGGACGTGGGCCTGGGGTACGTGCAACTGGGGCAGTCGGCCACCACCCTGTCGGGCGGGGAGGCCCAACGCCTCAAGCTCTCCCGGGAGTTGAGCAAGCGGGCTACCGGCCGCACCCTCTACATCCTGGACGAGCCCACCACCGGGCTCCATCTGGCCGACATCGAAAAGCTGCTGCTGGTGCTCAACCGCCTGGTGGATGAAGGCAACACGGTGGTCGTCATCGAACACAATCTCGAGGTCATCAAGACCGCGGATTATCTCATCGACCTGGGCCCGGAAGGCGGCGACGGCGGCGGCAAACTTGTGGCCGCGGGCTCTCCGGAAGAAGTGGCGCAGCACCCAGAGTCGCACACGGCCAGGTTTCTGCGGGAAATTCTGCACTAAATCGGACTAGAGCCTGTCAGAATCCATTATACATTTTGGTAATTTATGAAAAGCTAAAATATCTTTGCATTTTCATATTTGCAAGTTATACTCATATTAACGTGGTTATTTCTACAAAACAGGATGGACAAGACGATGGAAATTCTGGCTCAGTATGGCACCTTCGGCCAGATCAATCCCTGGTTCTGCTCCTTATACGGTCTGATACTGATGGTAGTGAGCGTCTCTATGGCGGTCATGGTGAAAAAACCGGAAAAAGATGATTGAACCGGCGGAATGGTCCGCGGCCACCAGAGGCAGACCCGAGGGTCTGCCTCTGTTTTTTTAGGCGGAGTTGATTTTTCGAGGCGAACGCGGCAAGAGCTTCGACCTGAAATTGTGGCAATGGGGTTATAGGGGTGAGTCTCAGCTGGTTTTTACACCCGCAGCACCCCGGTTACCCTTTCTTCCAGGTCCAGAAGGTCGGCTTCGTGGGGCCGGCCCGTGATGTTCCCCAGACGCCCCAGGGTGGAGAAATCTTTCATCCGGCCCTGCCCCGGGTAGGCGCCGAGGTAGTACCACTCCGCCACGATTTCGAATCCCAGGTGATCGAAGAGCTGGCCCATGAATTTCACCGCGGGGACGGCCTCGTTGCTGCCGGTATGAGCCCCGCCATAGGTGCAATACACCACCACCTTTTTCCCGGAGCGCCGGGGCGAGGCGTACTTGATCTCGCCGGCCGCGGCATAATGGGCCAGTCTGGCGGCAATGAACTCCTGCAACCCCTTGCCGGGCAGCCACTGGTAAACCCCGGAACCCACAAAGATAAAATCATAGCTGAGTAGGTCGATCTCCTGGTCCCCGGTGATTTTTACCGTATCGATCCGGTGTCCCAATTTTTCCACCGTCGCCGTGATCCGGCTGGCCACTTTGTCGGTATTGCCCGTGGAAGAAAAATAGAGATTGAGAATCTTCATGGCGTTCTCCTTTCAAGGTGCCGAGAATTTCCGGCGGGCCTGGCCCGCCCCATCTCGCGCGTACGATGCACCTCAGTAGAACACAGGCGTGACGCCGATGCTACCGGATTTTAGTTATCGGTAATTTCAGGAGGCAGGGATGTAGTGAGAGCTTTGATCTGATCGCGGCAAGCTGACCGCGATCTCACCCCTCGGCCATGGTGAGATTATAGGCCAGGTTGTCCAGCTTGACGGTAAAGTCAACGTTTTCCACCGCCATGCCTTCTGGCACCTGGAGTTGGATGGGGGCGAAGTTGAGGATGGCTTTGACGCCTGAGGCGATGAGGCGCAGGGCCGACATTTGGGCCTTGGCCGCAGGCGTGGCGATGACCCCGATCTCGACGCCCTTGTCCTTAACCACCACCTCCAATTCGTCCATGGAGTGGATGATCTGGCCGCTGGGCACCCGGCGGCCGACCTTGGCCGGGTCGATGTCGAAGACCGCCACGAACTCGTAGCCCTGGCGAATGAAATTCTGATGGGCCAGCAGCGCCGAACCCAGGTTGCCGATTCCCACCAGGGCCATCTTCCAGGTCTTGTTGAGACCCAGGATGCGCTTGATCTCAAACAAGAGTTCCTTGACGAAGTACCCCACCCCCCGGATGCCGAACTCCCCGAAGTAAGCCAGGTCCTTGCGGATCTGGGCCGGATTGATGCCGCACTTCTGGGCCAGCTTGTCCGAGGCGATGATCTTCACCCCTTCCTGAGACAGGGCCTCAAGGTACCGGGAGTAAATGGACAGACGGGTAATGGTGGCGGTAGGTATTTTGGAGAATTTCATCACTGAGCGCATTCGTTGGCTGCTATAATTTCCGACAATCCTTGTGGAATTTTGCACAAATCCGTGGCTGAAAAAGGGGGGCGCAGGGCCCCCCTTCTGACGTTCAGCTAACTACATCTTGAAGCCGAGAGCCGTAGCAATGGGTTTGGCCATCGGATACGCGTACAGGATGATCAGCGCTACGACCAGAGCATAAATACAAAGAGACTCGATCATAGCCAGACCGATCAGCATGGTGACGGTGATTTTTCCGGAAGCCTCGGGGTTACGGGCGATGCCTTCCACCGAGCTCTTCACGGCCATGCCCTGGCCGATGCCGGTACCAAAAGCGGCGATGCCGATGCCGAAGCCGGCGGCCATAACCGCATAGCTGAAAAAGGTGCCCAAGCCGGCGGAGGCGCCAGCCGCGCCGGGCTCAGCCGCCAGAGCCAGGGAAGCCCAAAGCAAGGTTACCAGCATGCTCAGTCCAAGAACCATGGATTTTCTCATTACTAAAACCTCCTTAAATGATGTTGAGATATATGGTGTGGCCTTCTTCCAAATTTTGGTGGCGCAGGCTTTCAACCTGTGCGGGCGCAGGCTAAAGCCTGCGGCTACCTATTAATGGGCGTGCTCCATGGACCCGGCAAAGTACATCATGGACAGCAGCGTGAAGACAAAGGCCTGCACGACGCTGGTGAAGACCGCCAGGAACATCATGGGCAAGGGGGCCAGGAAGTTCCCGGCCAGGAACAAGAGGATGGCCAGAACCAGATCTTCCCCCATGATATTGCCGAATAGACGCAAAGTCAGGGAGAGCACCCGGGCGAAGTGGCCGATGATCTCAATGATGAAGAACAGCGGCGCCAGGGCCGGGATGGGTCCCAAAAAGTGCTTGATATATTTAGCCCCGTGGTACTTGACCCCTAAGTAGTGCGTATACACGAAGGTGCACAAGGCTAGTGACAGAGTGATATTGATATTGGACGTGGGAGACAGAAAACCCGGGACCAAGCCGATCAGGTTGCAAAACATAATGAACAGGAAAAAAGTGGCGATGAACGGGAAGAAAGCCCGGCCTTCTTCGCCGGTGACATCCACCATGAACTCTTCCAGGCCGCCCACTATCAGCTCAAAGACATTCTGGGCACCCTTGGGCACTACGGTTATCTGGCGGCCGGCCAGCCAGCCCAACCCCAGCAAAATGAGAGAGACCAACACGGCATACGTGACATGCGGCGGAATATGCAGGCCGAATTTCCCAAAAAGTAAATCAAGAAATAGAATGGGGTGTTCCATGGGACGGGTTTGCCTCCTTATTCTTGAGCTTGATCATTTCGTTAAGCGCGGCCAGCATCAAGGTCAGGACCACCGTGGACAGTCCCACCAGCAGCCCGAAGATGTTGACCCAACCGTGACTGACTAACAGAAAAATAATTACCAGCAGTGCAAAGAAGCGCAGCATTTGCCGGCCGGCGAACCAGGCCTTGGCCCGGCTCGAACCTTCTCGCGGATTAGAAGCCAGCGGCTCCAACATGCCTCTCAAGGCCTGATGCAAAAGATGGAAATTGACCACCACCAGCAGGCCGCCCACCAGGATGCCCAGGGCAAATTCCCGGCCGCGCCAGATAAAGCCGGCCAGAACCAGGACCGCCAGGACCACCCAGTTGGCAATTTTCAAGTGGCGGGGAGACAACGCATCCATCTAACTCTCACTTCTGGTCCTGGATTTTTTTGCCCATGACATAGACATTTCGAAAACCGGCGATGATGCCGACAATCAACCCGATGATCTTGAACAGATAGCCGGTGTCGAAATAGTTGTCAAGCAAATAGCCGAGAAAGGCGCCGATGAAAATGGCGAACACCAGGGCCATGCCGATGGAACTGGCCCGATAGCCCCCGGAAAAAAGCTCTTTTAAAAATTTTTTGGTGTCTTCTCTCAAGGCGCTCCCGGTCGAATCAGTACCGCGAGAAAATGATTCTTTTCACATGTGCCTACCTATCATACCCCCGCCCCATAGTCAATAATTTTTGGCAAAAAGGTACGGGGAAAAAAGCCATGAAAATTACTCAGAGATATGCAGTAGTTATATTTGAGTCGGCGCTGCCCGCTTCTCTCCGGCGCCGGGAACAAAACGGCGCTTTGTGCTTTTTTTCTCTAAGTTTGGGGCTCCGCCTGGCTCGCGGGTTCCCGGTGTACCGGAAGCTCGATGACAAAGACCGTCCCCTCCTTGCCGGTCCGTTCCACGTAAATCCGCCCCATATGTTTCTGGATGATCCCGTAACTGATGGACAGGCCCAGGCCCACGCCTTTGCCCACCTCCTTGGTGGTGAAGAAGGGATCGAAGAGGCGGCTGAGATAGTGCTCCGGGATGCCGGGACCGGTGTCGCTGACGGTGATCACGATGAGCTCGCCGCCCTGGCCCACCGCGGTGTTGACCGTGAGCCGGCCCTCTCCTTGCATGGATTCCCCGCTGTTCATCAGCAGGTTGATGAACACCTGCTCCAGTTTGCTTTTATCCCCTAAAACCGGCGGCAGATTGTGGTCGAGTTCCCGGACCAACTCGATGCTCTGGAACAGGAGATGGTCTTCCACCAGGGAAATTACCTCTTCCCACACCGCGTTGATATTCAGGGGCACCATTTTGGAGGGCATGTGCCGGGAGAATTCCAGCAGCCCCTGGACGATTTCCTTGCAGCGGGTAGCTTCCCGGACGATCTTCTCGACCTGGGTGCGCTCCGGCGCGGCCGGGTCCAGGTCTTCCAGCAGGAGATAACTGTAAACCAGGATGCCCCCCAGGGGATTGTTGATTTCATGGGCCACCCCGGCGGCCAGTTGTCCTAAAGCCGCCAGCTTTTCGGTACGGCTCAGATGTTCTTCCAGATGCTTTTTGTGGGTGATGTCCCGGATATGGGTCTGGATGGCGGGCTGGCCGTCGTACGTGGTGGGGAAGGAGACGCCCTCCAGGTCGAACCTGCTGTCGTCCTTCCTGACCCCTTTCATCTCGAAGATCCGAGGGGTGGTGCCCCCGCGCTGCTGCTGGGTCTGCCACCGGGCCACCACCTGGCGGTACTGGGGGTCCACGAACTGCAGCAGCGAGCGCCCCAGCATTTCGTCAGGGTCCCGGTACTTGAACATTTCGAGACAGGCCCGGTTCACATACAACAGCTTCATGTCGCGGTGGAGCACGATGCCGTCCAGGGAGGTCTCCACCAGGCGGCGGAACTTTTCTTCGGAATCCTGGAGTTCCCGGGCCAACTGCTCCCGTTTGGTCACATCCAGGATGACCTGCACCGCCCCCTGGATGCGGCCTTCCTCATCATAAACAGGGGACGCGGTATGATAGAGATAGCGCTCCCGGCCCCGAAAATTGGGGAAATATTCGTAGGCCTCATAGGCGCCCGGCAGGTTGGGAGAGGGTTTCAGGTTCTTATCCCCGAAAAATTTTTCCAGGGCTTTGATGTTTTGCTCCACCACCAGGGAGGCCATGGACGGCCGCTCATGGGTGTAGAACGGTAGCCAGTAGCGGTAGGTCCCCACCATTTCATGCCGGGAAAACCCGGTCAATTCCTCGCAGGCCCGGTTCCAGTAAATGATCCGGTGAGTGCGGTCGATGACGAAGGTGGGCACCGGCAGGCCCTCCAGAATGCCTTCGGTGGTCTGTTTCTCCCGCAAAAGTTCCCATTCTTTGTGTTTGCGTTCGTTGATGTTCTTTAAAATGCCCTCATAACCGGTAATGCGGCCTTCTTTGTTCCGGCGCACGATGCCGGTGAGCAGGGCATAAACCTGGCCGCCGTCCTGCGGTTTCAGCGTCAACTCCAAATCCCGGATGTAATCCTCCACTTCCACCTTGAGCTGAAAGCGCTCCCAATCCCGGGGGTTCTGGAAGATTTCCCGCAGATGCGGCAGGCTTAAGGCCTCGGCCTTGGAGGCAAACTTCAAGAGCTCCACGCCCGCGGGATTGAGGTCCAGGAGGCGGCCTTCGAGATCGGTGACGAAGATCATGTCCTTGGAGCCTTCAAAGATGCGGCGGTAGCGCCGCTCCGAGCGCCGTAGCTCATGGTAAAGCCGGGCGTTCTCGATGGCCAGGCCGATCTGGTTGCCCAGGATGCTGAAGAAATATTTCCGGCGCCGGGAGGACCGGAAGGGCCGGGCGTTTTCCGCGGCCAGATTGAGAAATCCGGTAATGTTCTCCCGGTACTTTAAGGGGATACTGACCACCGACCGGAACCGGGGATCGTGCCGGATCAGGTCGGTAAAGGTGGACGACAACAGGCGGGAATCTTCACTGATATCTTTGATGATCAAGGGTTCCCCGGCCCGGGACAGATCAGCCCGGATGAGGGTATCCCGCACCCGGCTGGACATTTTACTCAGGTACTCCTGGGGAAATCCCCGGGACGCGGTATAGGTCAGGCGTTGGCGCACTCGGTCCCAGAGCAGCAGCAGGCCGGCGTCAATATGGAAAAAATCCACGACCGCGGACAGGACCTCGTCGATGATCTCCTGGATATCCAGGGTATGCGCGGTGATGGTGGCGATTTGATTAAACAGGTGGAGTTCCCGGTGGTGTTCCTTTTCCCCCGGTTCCTGCTGCTCCGGCGCCTCCAGGGCGTCCGCGCCTGCTTGTTCCGCCATGCCTGGGGTCTCCTTGGATAGCTGCCTTGTTGCGAGTAACTACGCTAATTTACGTAACTTTTTGCAAATATTCATCAATCCCCAAATCGTGTCTGGACCTCGGCTCGCGGTAAGGACGGACACCTGCCAGAGTTCCAGGAAACTATTCTTGATTTCCATCATACCAGAATTGGCCCATGCAAAGAAGGGAAGCCCCGCCCAGCTCTCTGGAGCCAGAGAACGATCACTAAATTACCTAAGCAAAACTCTATCTAAACATTTTAAAAATATCGTATACACACTGATAAAGTTTGTGCTAACGTAAGTCAGCTTTTTATATTAGTTTTCACTAAGGAGGGGCCTTTTATGGGGGTAACAAAAAGCGTCCGGCCTGGAGGAAAGCTCAGGATTGTTTTGTTAGTGATTTGTGCCTATTTATTGGGGGGACTGATATTCTCAGGCCTTGCCTTCGCCTCAGAGGAAAGTGAACTCTACCTGGCCCGGGGCGATAAGCTTTACCTGGACGGCAAATATGCCGAAGCCAGGGACCAGTTGGCCAAGGCAGCCGAACTGGACCCCAACAATCCTGAAATCTGGTCATTGCTTGGGACTACCGACCTGGCCCTGAAGGATTACCAGGCCGCCAAAGAGGCGTTTACCAAAACCGTAGCCCTGGACCCTGACTATCCCCGGGGGAAACTCTATCTGGGGGTGGCGAACTACTTCCTGGGTAATTACGCCGAAGCCGAGCCCTTGCTCAAAGAGGCGAAAGCCCAGGCCCCGAACGATGGCCTGGCGCATTATTATCTAGGTCTGGCAAATGCGGCTATGGGGCATCATAAAGATGCCTTGACCAACCTGGAATCCGGCATGAACCTCTCCCCCCAATTCGCCTTAGGCTTCAAAGGGTACCAGGAGGCCGTCAAATCCACCAAACCTGAGATCCGGCCGTATTCCTTCGCCCTCACCACCGGTTTTGAATATGACGATAACGTCAAAGTGCTGCCCGATAATACTACGGTTTCCGGCAGAAGTCCCAACGGGATGTCCCTGGGACAATATAAGGGGCATAAGGCGGACTGGCGCACTCCCGTGATTCTCAATGCCAATTATGAACCGCTGCGCACCGACCAGTGGACCGCGGGGGTTCGTTATTACGGCTATACCGGGCTCAATTACCGCCTCAGCGCTTTTAACATCGTCGATCAGTTTGGTGAGCTCTATGTCAAATACCAGCTCAACCGTCTCACCATCAACCCCTTTTACAGTTTCGATTATACCTGGCAGGGAGGCGTTCCCTTCTCCATGTTCAACAGTGTCGGCATGCGTTTCACCCTGGCTGAAACCGCCAATTTGACCGGGGACCTGGTTTATTTGTATCAGAACCGCGACTTTAAGTACTTTGGGTCACAAACCTCCAACGCTCCTGGCAGCAATGCTTTCAACCGCACCGGCTACATGAACCAGGTGGGCCTGTTCCAAACCTTGGCGGGTCGGCTCGGCTCCCTACGACTCGGTTTATTCTGGCAGCGGGAGTTGACTGATGGCATTAACTGGACCGCTAACTGGTACCGGGCCACCATAGAAGGTTATCTAAACCTCCCCTGGAAGATCCTCGCCTACAGCTACTTTGAGTATGCCAGAACCGTGTGCAGCAACCGGGATAGCGTCGCGGGCATATTTCGGAGAGATAATTACTACCAGGCCATCTTCCAATTGCGCCGGCCGGTGACCTCATGGATGAACGTGATTGCCGGCTATAACCATATCAGCAATCCTTCCAATATCCAGGATTACCAGTATGACCGGAACATCTATCAGGTCCTGGTGATGTTCTATTATTAATAATCGGGGCAACCTTGAAGAGAGGATAAAAATCATGGTTACGAGTCACAAAAGTCTCTGGTGGTGGCTGACCCTGGGTTGTTGCTTGGTGAGCTTTCTGGCGGCAAGTCGAACTGCCCCGGCCCAGGAGCGCAAACCCGCAGCCGAACTCATTGCCTTGACGGGCAAAGCCGAGATCAAATCCTCCGGGGAAACCAAATTTCGTCCGGCGAATTTGCAGGATAAATTATATCCCCAGGATCAGGTCCGTACCCTGGCAGACTCCCGGGCTAAGCTCTTTTTCCAGGATGAGTCCATCCTGATTCTCAGCGAAGATACCACGTTGGATATCTCCAAATTCCAGATGAACTCCCAGGGCCAGCGTGAATCATCCTTGATAAAGATGCTGCACGGCTCCCTGCGCTTCATTGTCCAAAAGGTCACGGCCGGGGCCCCAGCCAACTTCGAGATCCAGGGCCAAACCGCAATCATGGGCATCCGCGGCACGGACGGAGTCTATGAATCCCGCAGCCCGGACCAGATCACCTTCTTAAGCGGGAATAACGTCATCATTATCCGCAATCTGACTACAGGCCAGACCATCTCCCTGACTCAGAACAATTTCGTCATCGCGACTCCTGGGCAACCGATGCGCACCGGTACTGTCACTCCCCGAATGCGGCAGCAAATCTTAAGACATTACCAGGTGGCACAGATTTTTACTCCTACGGCAGTGACCTCCCCCGGACCGCCACCGGCCGCGGTGATGACCGCGTTGCAGCGCTCGGGCACCACCTTCTTAGGAGAACCGCAGTACCCCAATTCCAATCAGGGGCGAGACAACTTTAGCCCCGGAGCCCAAGGCAACGGGGTGGGGGCCCCCGCGATCCCCCTGTCGGCATTGCACCAGCCGCTCATCCCCAGGAAATGAGGAAGTCATAAAAAAAATTAAACGCTTATTGCTTTTGCTCCGGTCTATATGCTATAATTAGTTAGATTAAATAGCAAATTGGAGTAAAAGCATGCAACAGAAAACTCTCAGTCTGCTGCAGTTTCAAAAGAAGTTTGGTACCGAGCAAGCCTGTCAAAAACAGCTGTTTCGGTTGCGTTGGCCCGAAGGCTTCAAATGCCCTCGCTGTGGTCATGCTGAAGCCTATTTTCACAGTAAGCGCCACTTATATCAGTGCAAATCCTGCGGTTACCAAGCTTCATTGACCGCAGGCACCGTGTTTCACAAGACCAGAACCCCCTTAACCAAATGGTTTTGGCTGATCTGGCTGATGGGACGCCAGAAAAGCGGCATCTCCATGCTGTCGATGCAACGGATGTTGGAGATCAAGACCTACAAAACCGTTTGGACCATGGGCCACAAGATTCGCAAAGCCCTGGGCGACCGGGATGCTCATTATAGACTCGCCGGCTTGATCGAGAAGGACGACACTTACTTCGGGGCTCCCAAGCCCGGGAAACGCGGCCGGGGGGCCGCCGGCAAGGCCAAAGTGGTGGTGGCGGTGGCGGTGGAAACCCCGGGAAATAAGCCCAGATTTGCTGCCATGCACATGGTTCCCAGAGTCAGCGGCCAGGAGATTCAGGCCCTGGTATGGGCGCGTCTGGTGGCAGAAGTGGTGGTCAAAACCGACGGTTGGCAAGGGTATAGCTTCCTGGATGCTTTGCCCTACCGTCATGAGTGGCTCGTTCCCGGTTCGGGGAAAGAGGCGCCGAAGGTCCTCCCTTGGGTCCATACCTTGATCGCTAACATCAAAGGCAATATTCGTGGTGTCCATCACGGCGTCAGCCCAAAGCATCTGCCTCGTTACCTGGCGGAATTCTGTTACCGCTTCAACCGGCGCTTTTGGGAACCGCAAATGTTTAACCGTATGCTTCATGCTTCCTTGAATTCCTCGAGCATTACATTCTCGGAGCTAAGGCCATAAGCGTCAAAAATTATGTAGCTCGGACCGGCAAGAAGAAAGGGCGCAAAGATAGGAAGATCTTAGGGATTTTCCAGGAGAAACCGCCTGGCGAGTTGGGGCCAGAGCTGCGCGGTGCGGCAGCGGGCGGCCCGGACGATGGCCTGGAGGTCGGCCAGGGCGGTGGGGAGGTCGTCGTTGACCACCAGGTAATCATACCAGGAGACTTCCTGGAGTTCCGCCCGGCCGTTGGCCAGGCGGCGGGCCAGTTCCTCGGGGTCCAGGCGGCCCCGGCCGTGCAGGCGCCGCTCCAGTTCCTCGAGGCTGGGAGGCAGGATAAAGATCAGGATGGCCTGGGGAAATTCCTGCTTGAGGGCCCGGCCGCCCCGGGAATCCAGGTCGAAGACCAGGTCCGCGCCGGAGTCCACCCTCTCCTGGACCCATTGCCGGGAGGTGCCGTACCCATAGCCGAACTGCTCCACCCATTCGGCCAGGGCGCCGGTATCGGCCAGGCGGCGGAACTCCGCCGGGCTGACAAAGAAATAGTCCCGGCCGTCCACCTCGCCCGGCCGCGGCGACCGGGTGGTATAAGAGATGGAGAACCGGAGCCTGGGGTCCGCGGCCATCAAGGATTTCAGCAGAGTGGTCTTGCCCGTCCCGGAAGGCGCGGTGATGACGAAAATTTCCCCGGGCACTTAGTCGTCCTTCTCCTCCGGGTCCGGCCGCAAGCCGCCGCTATGGTTGCCGTTCATGCGCTGGGAGATGGTCTCCGCGTGCACCGCCGATAAGATGATGTGATTGCTGTCCGTCACGATAATGGACCGGGTCTTGCGGCCATGAGTGGCGTCAATGAGGCGGTCGGCCTGCGTAGCCCGCTCCCGTAAGCGTTTCATGGGGGCCGAGCCCGGCATGACCACGGCCACTACCCGGTGGGAGATCACGGTATTGCCGAAACCGATATTGATTAAGCGCCCATCCATAGGTTGATTCCCCCCCTTAATCCTACTCGATATTTTGCACCTGCTCCCGGAGCCGCTCCAGGGAGCCCTTGATTTCGAGCACCGCCTGGGAAATGGCCAGATCATTGGCCTTGGAGCCGATGGTGTTGGCTTCCCGCAGCATTTCCTGGAGCAGGAACTCCTGCTTGCGCCCCACCGGCGCCTGACTCTCCAGGGTTTGCTGGAACTGGGTCAGATGGCTGTCCAGGCGGGCCAATTCCTCGGCCAGGTCCCGGCGTTCGGCCATCAGGGCCACTTCCTGGGCCAGGCGGGTCTCATCCACCGGAGCCCCCTCGGGAAAGAGTTCCGCCAGCCGGGCCGTAACCCGCTCCCGCCAGAGTTGGGGCAACTTCGGGGCCTGCTCGGCAATCAGGCCGACCTCGCGGCGGATGTCCGCCAGATGGCCGGCCAGGTCGGCCGCCAGGGCCGCACCCTCGGTAAGGCGCATCTCCTCCAGGACATCCAGGGCCAGGGTCACCGCCTGGGATACCGTCTCCCAGGTCTCCTCCATCTCCATATCCTGGTTCGCCTGCTCCTTGACCACGAGCAGGTCCGCAAAGTGGAGAAAATGCTCCAACTTCAGGGACTCGGGGGTGTTGCCGGCGAGCCGGATGCCTTCCAACACCGCTTTGACCTCGGCCACCACGCCCTCATCCATCCTCAACGTCAATGACTTTTCGGCCTGGGATTCCCAGGAGAGCTGCATCTCCACCCGGCCCCGGGCCACCCGGCTCTTGATGAGCTTCCGGAAGCGGTCCTCCAAGGCCCAGAGACGCTTGGGGAGGTTCAGCGACAGTTCCAAAAAGCGGTGGTTGAGGCTTCTTAGTTCCACTACCCACTTCTGGGTGGCAGTCTCCACCTCCCCCCGCCCGTACGCGGTCATGCTTTTGATCAATCCGTTACCGCCTTGAGTTGCCAGAGGTATTTGCGGCGCACCGACCCCAGTAGCGCCGGAAGCTCCCCCCGGACATAATCCGGGTAGCTCCAGGGCAATGGCCGAAAGCGCCCCTGGCTGTAAATCAGGGTTAAATCCCCGTAAATGCCGTGATCCAGATAAATGCGGTGAGTGAAATTTTTGCCCGTGGCCAGCACCAGTCGCTCTCTGGTCACGTAACCCGGGTCCAGGTTCGCCAGCCGGCGCTCCCCCAGGCTAAAGGCTTTCTCCACTTCATTGGTAAAGACCTTCCAGTCCGCCAGGCGGGCCGGATCGGCCAGGTGGAGGAAGGAAACCAGGCGGCGGCCCAGGTTGGGGCCCATTTCCGGGGCGTAATAGGAGGTGGCGTCAAAGGGCCACCAGGGACCCACCAGGTCGGGCGGTCCGAAATACCCCGATAGTCGTGTAATGACAGGCGGACCCAAATCTTCCCGGGCCAACAGCATACTGACCACGGGCTTGACTGGCGTTGGCGGGCCCGGCCTGCTCATGTTCTTCCTTTCCTCGAGACGCAGATCATTTTAAGGCAGGGCCGCCCTAAACGCAACGGAAAAATTATGTGAAATTTAGCGCAATTACGGACTAGAGCCCGTATAGAAGAAACTCGGGAAAGGGTCTCGAAAAAGCTTAAGGCTGGCGAGAGGTTAGGTTAAGATTATTTTAACCGGCGGCAAGCCGCAGCCCTTACCTAAGGCTCGCTTCATGACCCATTCATCGTCTGCCCGGTGGCACAGCCTTTCCAGGCTGTTCGCACAGGCTGGAAAGCCTGTGCCACCGGTACCAGGGAGAAGGGTTGCTTTCGAGCCGGCTCCGACCGATAATGATAACAAGCAGCAAATGCCGCCTTAGCCCCATTCTGCCAGGAAAAACGGTGTCTTATGCCGCTCACGGTCTGTGAAACCTTTGTTAGCCTTATGGGAGAATCCACCCGGATAGGGCTGCCGGCCTACTTCATCCGCCTGACGGGCTGCAATTTACGCTGCCGCTATTGCGACACGATTTATGCCTACGAGGGCGGCGCGGAGATGACCGTAGCGGCGCTGATCGAGGCTGCGCTGGCCCAACCCCACCGGCTGGCCCTGGTCACCGGCGGCGAGCCCTTGCTCCAGGCCGAGACCCCGGCCCTGCTCACGGCCCTGGCCGAGGCGGGCTTCACCGTCTGCCTCGAAACCAACGGCACCCGGTCCATCGCTGGTGTGGATGCCCGTGTATGCCGCATTGTGGACGTGAAATGTCCGGGGAGCGGCATGGCCGATCAGCACCATTGGGCCAATATGGACCTGTTAACCCCCCGGGACGAAGTCAAGTTCGTGGTGACCGGCCGGGCCGATTTCGCCTGGGCCCTGACCGTCATCCGGGACCACCGCCTGGCGGCGCGCCTGCCGGTGCTGATCTCGCCGGTGTTCGGCGAGGTCCCGCTGACCGAGGCCGCGGCCTGGATTGTCGAGAGCGGCCTGCCCCTGCGGTTGAACCCGCAACTCCATAAATATATCTGGGGCCCGGCGGCGCGGGGAGTTTAGGAGCGGGTTCTGGGTTCTGGCAGTTTAGCGTGAAAACCCAAATCCCCCTAAATCCCCCTTTTCCAAAGGGGGACTTTTAAAACCCCCCTTTGGAAAAGGGGGGCAGGGGGGATTTTTCATCCCTGGGAGAAAGACACTCCTGTTCATGAGTGCTCAGTAGGGCGATTTATACAATTGAAAGAATTAGGAAATTCCACCATGTCCCTTTCCAGTTCATCGAAAACGAAACACCAGAAACGCCAAAAGGCCGTCGTTCTGGCCAGCGGCGGGCTGGACAGTTGCGTTACCGCGGCCGCGGCCCGCCGGGAGTTTGACCTGGCCTTGCTGCACGCCAACTACGGCCAGCGGACTCTCGAACGGGAGTTGGAGGCCTTCCGGGCCCAGGCCGCTTTTTTCCGGGCGGCCGCCACCCTCGAGGTCGATCTCAATTATCTGGGGGTGATCGGCGGCTCCAGTCTCACGGACCTCTCCCAGGCCGTGCCCACCGGCGAGGTGGAACCCCCGGGCATCCCTTCCACTTACGTGCCGTTCCGCAACTCCAATATCTTGGCCGCCGCGGTGGCCTGGGCCGAAGTTCTGGGCGCGACCGCGGTGTTCATCGGCGCCAACATCCTGGATAACCCCGGCTATCCCGATTGCCGCCCGGAATACTTCCAGGCTTATGAGCGGGTCATTGAGTTGGGCACCCGGCCCGAGACCCACATCCGCATCCACGCCCCGCTGATCAACCTGGACAAGGCCGGCATCGTGCGCCTGGGCCTGGAGTTGGACGCGCCCCTGCACCTTACCTGGTCCTGCTACCAGGACCATAACCGGGCCTGCGGCAAGTGCTCTTCCTGCCGCCTGCGCCTCAAAGGCTTTGCCGCCGCGGGCGTCCCCGACCCCATTCCTTATGAGTCCTGAGGGCCAAACTTGATTACAGCTCGAACCGGGCGGCGATGGGGATGCGCCGGCCCATGCCGAAGGCCTTGGAGGTGATCTTCAGGCCCGGCGCGGCCTGGCGGCGCTTGTATTCACTGCGGTCGATGGTGCGGATGATCCACCTGACGGTCTCCGGGTCAAACCCCAGCTTGACGATATCCCCGTAGCTCAAACCCTCCACCAGGTAGTGATTCATGATCTGATCTAGGAGGTCATAGGGCGGCAGGGTGTCCTGGTCTTTCTGGTCCGGGCGCAGCTCCGCAGAGGGCGCCTTGCGGATGATCTGGCCGGGGATGAGTTCCCGGTGCCGGTTGATGAACGCGGCTAGTTCATAGACCATGGTTTTGGGCACGTCGGCCAGGACGCTGAGCCCGCCGCTCATGTCGCCGTAGAGGGTGCAGTAGCCCACCGCGATTTCGCTCTTGTTGCCGGTGGACAGGACCATGTGGCCTTCTTTGTTGGAGATGGCCATGAGAATATTGCCCCGGATGCGGGCCTGGATATTCTCCAGGGTGACCTCGATCTCCCCCAGTTGCAGCGGCCCGGCCAGGGCTTCCCGGTAGCTCTGGTAAATCGAGGTAATGGGGATGAGTCTGACCGGCACCCCCAGGTTGCGGGCCAAAATCTCGGAGTCGGCGATGCTGGCCCGGGAGGTGTAGGGCGACGGCATCAATACCCCCAGGACGTTCTCCGGCCCCAGCGCGGCCGCGGCCAGGCAGCAGGTGACCGCGGAGTCCACCCCGCCGGACAAGCCCACCACGGCTTTGGCAAAGCCGCACTTGTGCAGGTAATCCCTCAACCCCAGGACCAGGGCCTCATACACCGCGGCGATGGGCTCCGCGGGCGCATAGAGGCCCGGAGTGCCGGGCTGGGCCAGGTCCACCGTGACCACCGCCTCCCGAAAGCCCGGCAGCACCGCGATGGCCTCGCCCGCCGGGTCCAGGGCCAGGCTGTGGCCGTCAAAGATGAGTTCGTCATTGCCCCCCACCTGGTTGACATAGACCAGGGGCACCTGGTATTTCCGGGCGTGGGGCTGGAGCAGGTGGTGGCGCACTTCCTCCTTGCCCACCTGGAAGGGCGAGGCGGAGATATTGATGAGCACCGTGGCGCCCTTGTGGGCCTCGACCCGGATGGGGTCCAGGGGATAGAGCCGCCTGAACCAGAGCTCCGGGTCGTACCAGGCGTCCTCGCAGATGCTGATCCCCAGGACTTCGTCCTTGAACGCGGCGACCTCCACCGTCTCGGCGGGATCGAAGTGCCGGGTCTCATCGAAGACGTCGTAGGTGGGCAGGAGCGATTTGCCCTGGCGCAGCCGCACCCGTCCCTGGTGAATCAAGACCGCGCAGTTGCACAGGCCTTTGCCGGTGTTTTGGCCGGTGGGCTGGGGGGCCCCCACCAGGAGGCCGGTGTCGGGATACCGGGCCGAGAGGCTGACCAGCTCGGCCAGGGCCTCCTGAACCCGGGCGAGGAGGGCCGGCTTCTCCAGCAGGTCCCGGGGCGGATAGCCCGTCAGGAAGAGTTCGGAGAAGACCACCAGGTCGGAGTCGCGCCGCACCTGCTCAAAGGTCTCGACGACCTTTTTCAGGTTGCCGCTCACATCCCCCACCACGGGATTGAGTTGGGCCAGGGTGATTTTCATGGGTATGATTATAATGGGTTTTGAGGCCGGAAGGCTAATGTTTCTATGAAGAAATTAGGGCAAAACAATTGCTGCGCGGCACAGATCATAAGTCTTTGTAGGGGCGCACCTGCGTGTGCGCCCTCAACCGGGCGGACACCCAGGTCCGCCCCTACAGCGGGCTACGGCACAGACTCAGACTGCCGCCCGGTCCTTATCCACCGGGATGGTGAAGGCGATGGTGGTGCCCTGGCCGGTCTCGCTGGCGATGGTTAAGGTGCCCCCCAGCAGCCGGATGCGCCCCTCCAGCAGGGGCAGGCCCATGTGCGTGCCGGATTCCACTCCCAGAGTCTCGGGCAGCGCCTTATAACTCTTGCCGTTATCGGTTACCAAAAACGGCACCCCGCCCACCAGCCAGGCCTTCTCCGGCGAGGGTTTGATCTTCCGGCCCAGGTCCACCCCGACGTATTTCCCCACCTGAAAGCCGATGCCATTATCGGCCACCCGGAACCGGACTTCGCTGTCCAACCGCTCGACACTCAATTCGACCCGGTCGGCCTGGGCATGCCTGACCACATTGACCAAAGCCTCCTGCAAGACCCGGTAGATCATTATCTGGGTCTGGGGAGAGAACAACTCATCGAGGTTCGGAGCCGCGAGTTTCGTGTCAATGCGCAGATGTGGAGTGAACTGCCCGACCAGGTGCTGGATCGCGGGGGTCAGGCCCAGGTCCAGGACCTGGGGCCGCAAACCCCAGGAAAGCTCCCGGGCCCCGTCCACCAGGAGGTCGATGCTGTGCAGCGCCTCTTCCAACTCTGCCTTGAGCCTATCCCGGTTGGCCGGCAACCCCGTGGCAATGCCCCGGAGCTTGAGTTTCAAGGCCACGAGGTTCTGGGCCAGTTCCTCGTGGAGGGCCAGGGACAAGGCCTGGCGCTCGGACTCCTGGGTGCTCATGAGTTCGGCGTTCAGGGCCTGGAGTTTCCGTTCCGACTCCTGCAAGGCAGCTTCTATTTCCCGACGTGCGGTGATGTCTGCCATGACCAGGAGGATGAGCGGGGGAGAAGGCGAATCCCCCTTGATCTGGCGAGCGTTCAGCAGCATGGTGCGATGGCCGATCGGGGGAAACTCGGCGTCCACCTCGAGGTCCTGGAGCACGCTTTTTTGGGGCAGGACCTCCTCCAACAGGTTCCGGAGGGCCGGGATATTCCATTGGCGGCCGCCCAGTTCATAGATGCGCCGCTTCTCAATTTCCTGGGGCAAGACCTTAAAGAAGTCGTAAAATGACTGATTGGCGGAGACCACCCGGAGGTCGCGGTCGAGCACCAGCAGGGGTTCCCGCAGGGTCTCGATGATGGCTTGGGCATAATTCCGGGCCTCTTCCACCTCTTTCAAACTGCCCTTCAGGGCGTCGATGTCCGCCAGGGTCAGGACCAGCCCCTCGATCTTGTTTTCCGTGGTTTTATAGGGGCGGATCTGCAACTGATACCAGTGCCCCCGCGTATCCTGCACCTCCCGGGTCTCGATCTTCAGGTTGTCGACGGACTCCCGGAGGAGCTTTTCAAGGTCGTCGAGGTCCAGGCCGGTTTTAATATCCCCGAGGGGCCGGCCCACGTCCGTGGGAATGAGGCGCAAGACCTCTTTGGCCATGCTATTAAAACGCCGGATGCGCAGGTTTCGGTCCAGGAAAAGGATGGGGAGGTTGACGCTGCCCAACAGGTTCGTGAGGTCGTCGTTGAGCTGACTCAACTCGGTGTTGCGATTTTCCAGTTCCTCGTTCATCGTGACCAATTCTTCGTTGGCCGACTGCAGCTCTTCCCGGGAGGCTTCCAGCTCCTCGTTGAGGCTTTGCAACTCCTCATTGGAGGACATGATCTCTTCATTGGTGCTCTTGAGTTCCTCCAGGGTGGCTTCCTGCTCCTCGATGGTGGCCTGGAGGTACTCCTTGGCGGCAGCGAGCTCGCGTTCCAGGTCGCTGAGGCGCTCGTCCTGTTGAGTCCTTTTGCCCTTGCGGGGTCCCGCGGCGGGTTGCCCCGCCTCGCGGCGGGCCAAAGGGGTGACGTCTTCAAAAACCACCAGATAGTACCGCTCCCTGAAGGTGCCGGGGCTGACGGGGAAGACCTCGACGTTAACCTCGAGTCCCTTGCCGTTGTATCTGGCTTTCAGCCCCTCTTTACGCACCGGGGTGCCGCCTTTAATGGCCTGGTGCAGGGCGGCCCCCACTTCGGCCCGCAAGCCCTCCCGGACCATGCGCAGCAGGTTCAGACTGGCCTCTCCGGGCATGGGCTCCAGAAAGGGGCCGGTGCGGCCCCGGAACTGCAAGATCCTCAGATCCTCGTCCACCACGACCCCCGCGGGCGCGAAGCGGGCCAGGATGATGCGGTCGGCCTCTCTCATCAGGTCCGAACCGCTGGGCATGGCTTCCGGCGCCAGGCTGGGAACCGAGAGGTCTTCGCGCTCGGGATAGGCCTCCAGGGAAAACTTCAGCGGCGCCCGCCCCGGGAGGTCCTTCTTGCTATAGAATTTGTGCTTCTTGTCCACCAGAGTGAACATCTCCTGGAAGGCGCCGATGGCTTCGGACTTGCCCAGGATTAAAAACCCGTTGGATTTGAGGGCGAAGTGGAAGATGGGAATGATCTTCTTTTGCAGCACCGGGCCCAGATAAATCAGGACGTTGCGGCAGGAGATGAGGTCCAGGTGGGAAAAGGGCGGGTCTTTGATGAGGTTCTGCCGGGCAAAGGTACAGCGGTCCCGGATGGACTTGTGAATCTGGTAGCCCGAATCAACCCGGACAAAATGGCGACCCAGACGCTGAGGCGAAACGTTTTCCAGGACGTGCTCGCCGAACTTGCCCGCCCGGGCCAGATCAATGGCGGCATTGTCGATGTCGGTGCCGAAAATCTGCCACGGCGCCTCCCGTCCGCTCTCGGCAAAAAACTCCAGGAGGGCGATGGCCAGGGAGTACACCTCTTCCCCGGTGGAGCAGCCGGGCACCCAGATGCGGATGGGCGCCTCCAGAGGCCGGTCCTGAAGCAGGGCCGGGAAGACCGAGTGCTTCAATTCGTCGAAGATGTCCGGGTCCCGGAAGAAGGAAGTGACATTGATCAGGATGTCGGTGTACAGGGCCGAGACCTCATCGGGGTGCTCTTGGAGATAGGCCAGATAGTCGCGCAGGGCTTCGATCTTGAGGAGGGCCAGGCGCCGCAAGGTACGGCGCTTGATGGTGCTATGCTTGTAGAAGGTGAAGTCCACCCCGGTATGGCGCTTCAGGAGGTTGAAAATCTGACTAAAGACGCCCTCTTCCCCCGGCTTCATGACATCTCCGGGGATGGGACTGACATAGGGATGCCGGGCGATACGGGCCAACTCCCTGGCGATGCCTTCCGGGGTGAGCACAAAGTCGACGCAACCCGCGGCCACGGAACTCTGGGGCATGCCGGGGTACTTGGCGGTTTGTTCGTCCTGGGCGAAGGTAATGCCGCCGGCCTCTTTGATGGCCTTCATACCCTGAACCCCGTCCGAGGCGGTGCCCGAGAGGATGACCCCGATGGCCTGCCCGCCCCGCTCCACCGCCAGGGAGGTCAGGAAGATGTCCACCGGCAAGTAGCGCCCTTCGGAGATGGTCCGGCGGGTCAGGCGCAGGGCCCCCTGCCGAATTTCCATCACCTCTCCGGGGGGCAGAATATAGACGTGATCGGGCCGCGGCTCTACGCCTTCCCGGGCTTCTTCCACCGGCAATACGGTGGCCTTGCCGAGGATCTGGGCCAGCATGCTGTGCTGCTTGGGCGGCAGGTGCTGGAGGAGGACGAAGGCCATGCCCGTATCCGGGGACAGGTGGCGCAAGAGATCAGTAAAGGCCTCCAGGCCGCCGGCGGAGGCTCCCACTCCCACCACCAGGGGGGGCGGAGTCGGCAGAGGCTCCACTTTCTCGGGTTGGCGGCGGGGTTTGGCTTTGGCCTTGGGTGCGGCCTTGAGGCGGGAAGGAGCTTTGGGGCCGGCCGGAGCTGGGGGAGAGTCGGCAGCCGGTAAGAGAGCCGATTCCGTCTCCGGTGCGGCTGGCGGCGTTTCCGAAACCGGCACGGAATCGTCAACTGGCGGCTTGGTCTTTTCGGCCATAGGGCTCTCTTTCCTGCCGGGGCAGGTATATCCACAGCTTAATTTCGAGGATCCATTAGCAAAAATTTAATCACGATTCACCATACCACAACCCATTCTTAACAAAATACAATTATAGAGAAATTTAATATTCTTATTATCTAATTTAAACTATGCGGATTTTTTAAGACAAGGTAAGGAGGGGTCAGCCCGCGCTCCCGCCGGGGCAGAAAGGGGTTCCGGCCCGAGCTTTGCCAATATACAAGGGGTGGGGTTTCCCCACCCTGGGATAAGAGGGGCGATTCATCGGGCGGGGGAACCCCGCACCTACATCAGCGAAATTCACACCACTTCAGTGAACCGCATTGGGCCTACAGGGGCAACCGGATCAGAACGTCGAGGCCAGGGGCTGAACCTGGCCGGCGTCTAAATAGTACTTGGCCACAATGATCTCCAGGCGTCCGCGGTCCACCGCGGCCCGGATGATAGGGCTGACCCGGAACAGAGTCTCCTCGAGAGACTTCAGATGAATATCCGTGGTGGCTTCGATCAGGTCGTGGCCGTTTTTTCCGGTCTGGCGGGCCTGGACCGCGGCCGGGACGATCTGGTCCACGATGGCGCAGATATGGTCGTGCGCCGCCTCCGGGTGTTCCACCGCGGCGGTCACCGCGCCGCAGCCTTCATGGCCCTTAATTACCAGCAGGGGAACGTGGAGGTGCGCTACGGCGTATTCCAGGCTGCCGATGCTGGTGGGGTCCAGCACCAGGCCCGCGGTCCTGACCACGAAGAGATCTCCCAGACTCTGGTCAAAAATGATCTCCGCGGGCACGCGGGAATCCGAGCAGCAGAGAATTGCGGCTTCCGGCTTCTGCCCCTGGGCCAGGGAGCGCCGCAAGTCCAGCAAATCCCTGCCGCGAAAATACCCCTGCACAAACCTCATGTTCCCATCCATCAACTTCTGCCACACCTGCCTGCCGGTCAGTCCCGGTTCCGAATGCGTCGTCATCCTCTCCCTGCCTTTCTCGGTCAAGCGGTTGGTTGTCGTTTAAAGGCAGCGTGCGAACTGCCCTCGATTTGTCTTAAATGATTGCGGCTTGACCAGCCGCCTGCCTTATTTCCCTCAGCAGCCGCCGCGGAAAAAAGTCATGAACACCACAATGACTACCACCAATATCGCCCATTCCATAAAAATCTCCCTTGCCCGGGGCTATTTGCCCTCCAGGCGTTGTTTCATCTCTCGGTTTTGCCGCACCATCTCCCGCCAGCGCATGGCCTTGTCAATGGACAGCAGGATCTGCTCCTTGCGGAAGGGTTTGGTGATGAAATCAAAGGCGCCTTTGGCCGTGGCCTCTTCGGCCGACTCCAGGGAGCCATAGGCGGTAATCACCATCACCAGGGCGTCCGGGTCCCGCTGCTTGGCCCGGGCCAGCACCTCGAGGCCGTCCATGCCCGGCATCTTGAGGTCCGTCAGAATCAGATCGAAGGTTTCCTTTTCCAGCAGTTCGGAGGCCTCCAGGGGATTGTTGGTGACCGTGACCTGATGGTCGGAATAGCCCTCGATGATCATTTTGAGCAGGGCCAGCATATCCAGTTCGTCATCGACGGCCAGTATCCGTCCCATGTCTATCCTCCTCGATTAGCGCCGCGGTCTCTCGGGGCCTTCTCTTTAGCGCCCCCGGACGTGGCTTTCGGAAAATTCCTGGTAATACTGCTCCACCGCATCTTCCGACAGCATGACCATATCCAGTTGTTTGGCAACCATCATCAATCGGCCCAGGACTTCCAGCTTGCCTTCCAGGGCCTCGGCGTCATAACCGTCGATGCGGGCGGTAATAGCATCCTCTTTGGGCTCCACCCGGAAATCCAAGTCTTCCAGGACCCTGGTGAGAAAGCGGACCCGGCGCATGCGCCGGGGCAACTCGGCCCCGCCGCCATAAAAGTTGAAGCTGACGTAGCTTTCCTCCGGGGCCCCCAGGAAGGCCTCAATGGTGGCGAAATGGAAACCCAGGCGGTTGGACAGGTTCATATAATCATGGCTAATGATGGCAAAATTCTTCTCGTAGAGCCGCTCCCGGACGTTGGTATCGGTGGCGGTGCTCATGACCACGGACATGAAACCGGCCAGGTCCACGGGCTTGGGTCCCTGCCAGCCCACCGCGCTGACGCCCCGCCAGTAGGCCAGCATGGGCCGGGAGGTGAGATGTTCGGGCCGCACCAAAGCCAGGTCCGCGGCCTCGGGGCTCAAGCCCCCACCCAGGTCGATGATGTGCAGGTCCAGGGGGATGGGGCTCACCAGGCGCCGGGCCCCGTCTTCGGACAACCGCCCGGAGGACACCTGGAAGAGCTCTTCCATGGCCTTTTCATGGGCGAACCGGGTGATATCATGATAGGTGAGACAGGCGTCGGGGCGGAAGTTGTCGGCCCGGGGGTCCAGGAGATGCAGAGGGGTGATGTGTTTCAGGGCCCGCTCCAGCATTTTAAAGGCCCGGGTCTGGCGCACCGCCTCGTCACCCCCCCGGGGGATTTTGAGCAAGGCCGAAAGCCGCCCGGCGTAGATATTGCCGTAGAAGGCGTCCACGGTGACCTCCTGGCCCGGCGTGAGCCGGCTGCCGGCCCCCTTGGCCCCGAACAGGGCCGGGACTCTGGCCTCCCGCAGCACGGTGGCCAGATGGCTGGTGGCGCTGCCGGCCTCTGAGACCACCGCGGCCACCCGTCCGACCACCACGCCGTATTCGGGCAAGGCCCGGGGAGTCACCAGCACCGCGCCCTGGGGGATGTCGTCCAGGTTATCATTCTCTAAAATATAAACCGGCCCCGCGGCCGCGCCCCGGGAGGCGATGATGCTGTTTCCCAGAAGGATCTCGGCCTCTTTGATCCGTGGCGGTAAATAGTCGGCCTTGAGCTGCCGGCTCACCCTTAAGGGCCGGGCCTGGAGCAAGTAGAACGTGCCGGCGGCGGTCAAGGCCCACTCAATATCCTGGGGCGGGCCGAAGTGTTCCTTGACCCGGTGGCCCAGTTCCACCAGGGCCAGGACCTGCTCCGGCCCCAGGCAGGGTCCCTGGAGGTCTGAGGGCGTAGCCACGTCCAGGACCCCGCCTTCCGGCGCGGCCACGTGCATGTGGGTCTTTTCCCCGACGTGCTGAGCCGCTACCCGGCCGGCTTCGACGCGGTAAATATCCGGCTCCACCACGCCGCCCACCGCCAGGGAACCCAGACCGCTTACCGCATTGATGATGGCGCCCTCCCCGCCCCGGGGATCGTCGGTATAGAGCACCCCCGCGGTTTTAGCCGGCACCATTTCCATGACCAGGACCCCCATGGCCAGTTCCTGGTAAGAAAAGCCGCTGGTGTGGCAATAGTACAGGGACCGGGGCGTGAACTGGGAAGCGATGACCTCCTTGTAGCGCTGCTCCACCTGGTCCCGGGGCACGTTGAGCACGGTTTCGAATTGGCCGGCGAAGCTGAAAAAGGCATCCTCATGGAGGCCGGAGCTGCGCACCGCCACCCGGTCCGAACTCAAAGCGGCCAGGTGCAGGGCGATGGCCTGGGAAAGCTCCGGGGGCAGGGGCTCGCCCAAAATTTTCTCCCGGATGTCTTCTCCTGCCTCCCGCAGGCTCTCCAGATCGCGGATATGCGAATGGGCGATGGCCTGGCGAATGAACTTTTCCAGGCCCGCGCTCTCAAAGAAAAGTTTCTGGGCATAGGCGCTGATGCCGAAACCTGCGGGCACGGACAGCCCCAGGCGGGTGAGTTCGCCCAACTTCTCGGCCTTGCCGCCGTAAAAGAGGCCTTCTTTGATGTCGGCCAAAGGCAGGGCCAGGGGCGCGGGCGTCAACTTGATGCCGGACAATTCCTCCGCCACCAGGCCGGCTACCCGGCCGCGGGCGCGGTCCAGGGCGGCGTAGCGGTCCTTCGACATGCCATTCAAGGCTGACACCAGGGCTTCGACTTCCTGACCCAAACGCTCACAGGCCTGCCGGACATAGTGCATGTCAAACAGGAACCCTTCATCCATCTTGATTTGGAGGTCGGCCACGGTGGTAAGGATGGCGCTGTTGGCGGCCAGGAGGCGCTTGTACTGCAGGTAGCGTTCCAGCAGGGCGGGAGGCGGACCCAGGGAAACAGGGGACGGACGCTTGCGCGTGAACCATCTCTTGAGCTTGCCGAGGGCCGCGGTCACCAGATTTTCCCTTTAAGACGCCATATTTGCACCATGATTATAAATTAAACCGGCTATATCCTCAACTGTCAAATGCATCCGGCCGGGGCCGCAAATTGATCTTTAAGCTATTTCGCATCTGCTTTTTCTGTCATCCCGGGTGTATGGATCATTTTAAAAATTGTCAGGATTCATCATCCGTTGCAGGTTTATAGACCGGCACTCCCCTGGACCAAGGCTGAATTCTGCCTAATTCTTATCATTGAAATGATCCTGCAAACCCACCCTCGGGGTGAAAGGCAACTTTATCTCTAGCTTAGTCGGATTTTGCCTTTTCACGGGGCAACAAGACCCGAACTCCGGTGCTCTCAATCCCAGTGGTTGAATAAAAAATCAATTGACATATTCATGGTTTTGCGGTTTCATGGGCTAATTTTATACATCATGGCAACCACTTTAATTCGCCGCACCGGAGGTTCACTATGCCTCAATGTCCCCACTGCCAGACCCCGTATGAAAGTGGCCAGCGCTATTGCCCCCAGTGCGGCAGTTTTCTGCTGCACCCGGAACAGGGAGACACCTTTTGCCCCCAATGCGGCGTGCGCGTCTCGCCCCGCCAGGAATTTTGTCACGAATGCGATGCTCCCCTGAAAGGGGCCAAAGCCGCGGTGGAGGTGTTGGGACCCGAGCCGGAGTCTGAAGTGCTTCCTCCTGAGTCCGCGCCCGGCCCCGGGCCGGCTTCCCCACGCGGGATGCCGACCTGGCTCGTGGCCCTGCTGGTGGGTTCGGGGATCGTCATTATCGTCCTGCTGATCCTACTCTTCAGCCGCGGCACCGAGACGCCGCCGGCGCCCACGCCGACCCCCAAAGCCGAGGCCCCGGCTCCGGCGCCCCCGGCCCCGGCGCCCGCTCCCGCCATTGCTCCGGCTCCCAGTCCTCCCGCAGCCCCGGCTCCGGCCGCCCCGGCGGAGCTCAAAGAGCAGTTGCAGAGCGTCCTGTCCACGTTGCGGGAAGCCCAGTTGCACAAGGACATCGTACAATTCATGAGCGTCTATTCCCTTACTTTTCCGGATCTGACCGAAAAGCGCGCCAATACCTTGAAGGCCTGGGAAGAGTTTGACTTTACTAATCTGGTCTTTACCGTGGACAAAATTCAGAGCCTTGACCCCAATAACGCCATTGCCTGGGTCACCTGGTACATTGACACCCGGAATCGAAAAACCCAGGAACTGACCAGCAGTACCCAAACCTTCCAGGTCCGCTTTATCCAAGAACTGGGCAAATGGCGCATCCTGTCTCTGGAAGAGGTTCAACAATAGGAGGTTTCATGGCATTACGGCATTACGCGAAAGGTCTTCTTCTGGTGCTGTTGCTGCTGCCGCTGCTTTCGGCCTGTCAGCAGCCCAGCACGTACCCGGTGACGCCCACGTATAATTACGTGATGCCCACCACCACCTATCTGCGGGATTGCCCGGGATACGAATGCGGCATAGTCACCGCAGTCTATAGCGGCGACCGGGTGGTCGTCCTGGACCGCAACGATTACGGCTGGGCCCGGGTGCAGTTGGACCGCACCGGCGCCATCGGCTGGATCTCCAATGATCTGCTGAGCTATACGCCGGTGCCGGCGAGTTTCTACGTAGCTTTGACCAGCGTGTATATGCGCGATTGCGCCGACTACAACTGCCGGGCCGTCGAGCTGCTCCACCGGGGCGACCGGGTGGATAAAATCGACCAGGATTATCGCGGCTGGTGGCGGGTCAGGTCTTTCCGGACCGGCACCTCGGGCTGGATTCCCGCCGCGGCCTTATCCACCCGCCCGGGACCGCCATATAATTATGTGAACGTCAGCAGCCTGGCCCTGCGGTCGGGTCCCAGCACCAGCAACCGCATCCTGACCACCCTGAGTCTCAACCAGCAGGTGGAGGTGTTGGGCTCCGGTAGCGGCGGCTGGCTGCAAGTCCGGGATATGCGCACCAACACCATCGGCTGGGCTTACGGCCGCTATCTGGAATCCTTCCCGGTAAGCTATCCGCGTTCGGCGCCCTCGCATCACAAAAAGAGCGCACCGCAGCAGGAAACCCCTAAAACCCCGAGCCAACCCAGGGCCATGTAATTACTGGCCGGTTGAGAAACAACTGAGGGGACTCCCGGTCCAGCCGGGGGTCCCCTTTCTGCTGGGAAAAGCCTGTTGCCCGGAACCTTTCATACCGAGCTGCAGTCTATAGACAATTAATAATCCAATCGAAGCCTGTGGTGGCCCCGGCCCTCGTCAGGGCCTAATATTTTTTTTAATTTCCCTTGCTTTCCTATTTTTTTATATTATATTAAAACTATATATATTGGTTAAATACATTAAAGAGGGGGTGGAATTAAATTTTTATATCCCGGTCCTTAGTTAATCGGGTCCGAAGTTTGAAGCTGGGCAGTTCTATATCGCCTCCTCAGTAGTTGATTTCACTTGCCTCCCCTGCAGAGTCGCTGCTCCCTTCTTACCCGGCCCACACGCGGTATCCCGGCTTCTCGCCAAAGCCCTGGGCTTTCGGGGCCAAAAACCACACTGAAACGGTTATGCCAAAGATTTTCAGGGAGGATACCATGTCTCACAGCAAGTACCTTGAGGGCACGGCATGGATGAAGGGAGAAAAGACGCAATGGTCTCCCAAGGCGAAACTGATCCTGGCTTTTGTCCTGGGCTTGCTGGTGCTATCGCCGGCTATCCTGGGGATTTACTGGGAATTGCTCTTGCCCTAATGACTTGCCCCGCTAAGGGTATTGAGCCTGAGGTTAACATGGGGGCTTAATCAGCCCGGAGATCCTGGCTGCTCACCGCTCCGCCAGGATCTCTGGGGTGATGTTGGGGTCTTTTGCGAAGACAACCCATAAAAAAAGTTAGGCGCTGGGCTCCACCGGGCCCAGTATTGACAGCACCAGGTCCTCGCTGGCCGAATAGGGGTCGCTGCGCTTGGCCAGGATATCATCGATGATCCGCTCCAGGCGGCCGTCTGCGGCCATTTGGGCCAGCAGGTGCCGGAAGATCCCCTCCTTGAGGAGTTCCAGAAACTCCTGACGCACCCGGGAGGCGCGGGCCCTCTGCAAGGCCTGCCCCCCATCCTGCGCCAGAAACTCCCGGTGCTCCTTGACCGCGGCCATCAACTCCTCGATGCCCAGGTGATCCTTGGCCTGGGTCATGAGCACCGGCGGCTTCCAGGACCTGTCCTTCCGCAAGGTCCGCAATTCCAGCATCTGCATCAGTTCCTGATAGGTGCGGGAGGCCCCGTCCCGGTCGGCCTTGTTGACCACCAGGATGTCGGCCACCTCCAGAATGCCGGCCTTGATGGCCTGGATGTCGTCACCCATGCCGGGAACCGTTACCACCAGGGTGGTATAGGCGGTGGCGGCGATCTCCACTTCGTCCTGGCCCACCCCCACGGTCTCCACCAGGATATAATCCTTGCCCATGGCGTCGAGGACGGTGATCACCGCCCGGGCCGAGGCCGTGAGGCCGCCGAAATGGCCCCGGGTGGCCAGGGAGCGGATGAAGACGCCCTCATCCAGGGCATGGCGCTGCATGCGGATGCGGTCCCCCAGGATGGCCCCCCCGGAAAAGGGACTGGTGGGATCCACGCACACCACCCCCACGGTCTTGCCCTCCTGGCGGAGATATTGGATAAGGCGGTCGGTGAGGGTGCTCTTGCCCACCCCGGGTGAGCCGGTGATGCCGATGATGTGGGCCCGGCCGCTATGGCGGTAAATCTCTTTAAGAATCTCCCTCGCCCCCGCTGCTCCGTCATCCAGATCCCGCATGAGACGGGCGGCAGTCCGCACGTCACCCGCCAGGATGAGCGAAACCACCTCCTGGGTATGGTTCATTATGCCTCCAGTCCAGTGAAATCGGGCGCCTTAAGGCGGGCCGATGCTTCCCTTGAGTCTTCTCATAATGGCCGCGGCCGCAAGGATGCCATGAGTCCGACCTCGGCCGGCGCCCCTGCCTCCTGCCAATGACTTCTTACTGTATAATTTAAGACCCCGGCAAGGCAAAGGAAAAGCGCTGGCATCAGGGATAGGCGCGGCCGGAAGCAGCGGTATTCGGTTTTTTCCGGGAAAACCCGTTACCAATTTGCTTCCGAACCACTTCTTGGGTAGAATGCGATCAGGGGATGCGCCAGTTATGCACAATGTCATACCACGACTCCACCAGCTTTTTTCCCACGAGGACCGGCTGCTGATCCTGATCGATCCCGATCCTGACTCCATTGCCAGCGCCCTGGCCTTGAAACGCCTTCTCTGGCACCACGTGACCAGCAGCATTATCGCCCCTATCCGGCCCATCACCCGCCCCCAAAACGAACGCCTGGTGCAGCTCTTGGGGATTTCCCTCACCCCCCTCGCCGAACTCAACCCCGGGGATTACAACCGTAAGGCCGTGGTAGACAACCAGCCGCCCCATCATAAATCCTTGGCGGCCTTCAACTATGACCTGGTCATCGACCATCATCCCCTGGAGCCGGAAACCAAAGCCCGGCTGATGGATATCCGTCCCGAATACGGCGCTACCGCCACCATCATGACCGAGTACCTGCGGGAAGCCCGGATCAAACCTTCCCTGAAGCTGGCCACCGCCCTGTATTACGGCATCAAGACCGACACCGCCAATTTCGAGCGGGCCGCGGTTGAAGCCGATGTCCGGGCCTTCCATTACCTGTTCGGCTTCACCCGGAAACCCCTGGTGCGGCGGCTGGAGTTCGCCGAATTCAATATCCCCATGCTGGGCTACTTTCAGCAGGCTCTGAACCGCTTCCGCATCCGCCAAACCCGCCTCTATGCCTTCCTGGGCCCGGTGAACACCCCGGACATTCTGGTGATCCTGGCGGATTTCTTCATGCGGGCCGGGGAAATTACCTGGACCATCGTGGGGGGGATTTACCAGGACAAACTGGTGGTCATTTTCAGGAACGACAGCCTGCGCAAGAACGCCGGCCGCCTGGCTTTGCGGGCCTTCGGCAAGCTGGGCTCCGCCGGGGGGCATGCGGCCAGCGCCCGGGCCGAAGTCCCCATCGACCGCACCCCTTTAAGCCCCATCGCCCGTTGGCAGGAGTGGCAGGATTTTATCATCGACCGGGTGGAGCGCCACGGCCGCCTGAAACCTCACACCGAAGGGGAAATCCTGGCCAAACCGGCGGGGTAAGAAGCGCTCAGCTATCAGCTATCAGCCAAGGCTCTTGGAGATCATTTCTAATGGTAGCACAGGCTTTCCAGCCTGTGCAGGCGCTGGCTCAAGCAAGAAAAATGGTGGGCCATGCCCACCCTACACTTTCGAGACAGAAGGACTTGAAACGTGTAGCCGCAGGCGAAAGCACGCGCCCTCGCCGGCGAGACGGCCAGGCAACCCAAAAGTGTCTCACCCATCGGGGATGAAAGATTCTCCCTCCCCACTTTTATTCAAAGAGGGGTTTTGAAGTCCCCCTTTGGCAAAGGGGGATTTAGGGGGATTTTGGTTTTCACGGTCAAGCCAACACCCTCGCCGGCTAGACGGCTAGATAACCATTTCCATAAGGAATCACCCCATGACCTCAGCCCTGCTCCTCATCGATATCCAGAACGATTATTTTCCCAGCGGCGCCATGGAATTGGCGGGCATGACCCGGGCCGCGGCCAACGCCGGGCAGGTGCTCGCCGCCTTCAGGCAGGCCGGACGGCCCATCTTCCACGTGCAGCACCTGGCCCTGGGGCCGGGGGCCGCGTTTTTCCGGCCGGACACCCCGGGGGCGGAGATTCACGAGAGCGTCCGGCCGGCCCCCGGCGAGGTCCTGATTCAGAAACACTATCCCAACAGCTTCCGGGACACCGGCTTGAAAGAGGCGTTGACCGCCGCCGGGGTGAAAGAGGTGGTCATCTGCGGGGCCATGAGCCACATGTGCATCGACGCCACCACCCGGGCCGCATTCGACTACGGCTTTACCTGCACCGTCATCCACGACGCCTGCGCCAGCCGGGACGTGGTCTTTGACGGCCAGACCATCCCCGCGGCCCAGGTCCACGGCGCCTTCATGGCCGCGTTGGGGATGCGGTATGCTCGAGTGGTGTCGGTTGATGAATTCCTGGTGACGTCGATATGTTGTCAGAGCGGGTAGTCATTTTCTTTTCGATTCCAAGTTCTTCTTTTAACAACTACAAAGTTCCGGGCTCTTAAAGGTATTAAAGTGAGTAATGGATAAGCGAGCTCTCGAAATTCTCCGTAAAGCCACTGCACCTAAAAAAATCAGATTAGGACAGCCGCCTTGGTCCAAAGAAGAGCTTACTCAAGCGTATTTTAGAAACGCGGCGCAGACAATGCTCAGGGTAACATCTCGGCCAGGAGCAAAGTATTCGAATGCTATTGACGCGTTAGATTTATCAGTCGCTTTATTCAATAACGCGGTTGAATCCCTCTTTGATTCAATTGAGACATATCGTCAGAAATCGATAGAACCGAAATTCGGCTCAAGGATACGCCGCTCAGAAGAAGAACATTATCAACTTACTGTGCGCCGAAATTTATTCAGTGTCGTGGCCGCGGCGCTCGCACTTGTTGAGCACTCGCGCGTTGTACAAAAGAAATTAATGATCCCAGACTACCAGGAGCATGTTGATCAAGAATTTAAGAATCATGTTGATCACCGTCTAATTCAAGAACTAAGAGATTATGTATTACATTCACGCTTACTACCAGCTGATTGGCAAACAACGATTAAATATGGGGAAGGAAAGGAAACAAGATTCTATATTAGAAAAACTGTTCTTTTATCTTCAAAGAAATGGTCACGCTCGGTTAGCGAATACATCCGAAGTCTGGATTATGGAGTTGATATAGAAGAACTTTTTCTAGCATACCGTAGTCGCGTATTGGCTTTTCATACTTGGTATCGAGGTGCAATTGAGATAGCTGGCGACTGGGTGCTAAGGGAGTATAGGGAGTATCAACGCGTAATAAAAGGCATCGGCTGGCGAACCTCCTACCAAATTCTTATTCAAACTGCTAGAGGCGCTAAAATAGATCCCTTCAAACGCCTTAATGAATATTTATTCCCACATGAGATTGAATATGTGTTTTCTACCCAAGATTTAAAGGAACAGGTCGACCGTATAATTGAGATATTGGACGAGTACAATGCCTGCGATGACTCGCTGAGGTCGGAAGTGTATAAGCTATTTGGTGTTGCTGTGGAACAAGATGACGTGGGTGGTTAGGGCTCTTGTCCTGGGCTTCTCCCCCAATCTCTATCTTTCCCCTCCCCGAATCCGCTGAATCATCTCCGACACCGACACCGGGTCGGTGACGGGCACCAGGGCCACCCGGCCGCCGTAGGCGGTGACGATCTCCCGGCCGGCCACCTGCTCTTCCGGGTAGTTGCTGCCTTTGGCCAGGATGTCGGGGCGGATGGCGGCCAGGAGTTCCGGCAACTGGCCGCTCTCGAAGACCGTGACGTAATCCACTGCGCTCAGGGCCGCCAGGATACGCCGGCGGTCCTCCTCCCCGATGACCGGCCTCCCCTCCCCTTTCACCTGCCGGACGGACTCGTCCGAATCCACCGCCACTACCAGGACGTCGCCCAGTTGCCGCGCCGCTTCCAGGAACCGGATGTGGCCGCGGTGCAGGAGATCGAAACAGCCGTTGGTGAACACCACCTTTTGGCCCTGGGCCTGGAGATGCGGCACCAATAGCCGCAGTTCGGCCAAGGTGGTCATCTTTTCCTGAAGATGGACGTGCCCGTGCACTTCCGCCTGCATCTCGGAAAGCAGGATGGGCGCAGTGCCCTTTTTGGTAACCACCACCCCGGCGGCCAGGTTGGCCAGAGCCGCGGCCAGAGCGAGGTCCCAGCCGCCGGCCAGGCCCAGGGCCATGACCGCGGCCACGGTATCCCCGGCCCCGGAGACGTCGAAGACTTCCCGGGGGGTGCGGGCCGGCTGCCGGATCGACTCGGCCTCCAGGATCAAGGTATAGCCCTCAGCCCCCTGGGTCACCAGCACCGCCTCGAGATTCAAGCTCTCCCGCAGACTACGCCCGGCTCGGGCCAGGTCATCCCAGTTCTCCAGGGGAAACCCCGCCACCAATTCCAGTTCCTTGCGATTGGGAGTAATGACGGTGGCCCCGGCATAGGCGGAGTAGTCCGCGCCTTTGGGGTCCACCACTACGGGCAGGCCCCGGCCCCGCCCCAGAGCGATGAGCTGTTTCAGTAACTCGGGGGTGAGTACCCCTTTGGCGTAATCGGACAGGACGATGGCGTCCACCGCGGGCAGGCGCGCTTCAAGAAAGGCCAGCGCGGCCTCAATAAAGTCCGGGCCGGCGGGATTTTTGGTCTCCCGGTCGATGCGCACCACCTGCTGCTGGTTGCCGAAGACCCGGGTCTTCCGGGAAGTGGGACGCCCGCGGTCGGTGAAGAGGCCCCCCACCGCCACCCCCAGCCGGACCATCTCCCGGCGCAGCAGGCGGCCGGGATTATCTGCGCCCACCAGACCCAGGACTTCCACCCGGGCCCCCAGGGCCACCAGGTTGTTGACCACGTTGCCGGCGCCGCCCAGGGTGCGGGTCTCCCGCTCCACTTCGACCACCGCCACCGGCGCCTCCGGGGAGATGCGCTCTACCTTCCCCCAAAGATACTCGTCCAGCATGAAGTCCCCGGCCACCAGGACCCGGAGGCGGGAAAAACCGGCCAGATCGACCTGGCGAAGCGGCGCGGCCTGGATTTCGGCCCTCGTCTGTGACTCGGGAGACATGGCTCAGTTTCCTTGGCAGCCCTTCCGGCGGGGCGGCCCTCTCCGGCCGCCGCGTTAAATGCCCGGTTTTGGTGAAAGCGGGCGCAGAGGCCCGCCCCACCGCTGATGGCTAGTCGACCTTTTGGCCAATGTGGAAATAGGTGAATCCCAGGTTGGCCAGCTTGACGGGATTGTAGAGATTGCGGCCGTCAAAGATTACCGGGGCCTTCAGCAAGGACCGCATCCGGTCGAAATCGGGCTCCCGGAACTTGGTCCATTCGGTGCAGATAATCAGGGCGTCGGCGCCTTCCAGAGCCGCGTAGCCGGAAGCGGCAAAGCTCACGCCCGGCTGATCCCCGAAGTGCTGGCGGCTCGCGTTCATGGCCTCAGGGTCATAGGCCTGGACCCGGGCGCCCGCCTCCACCAACCGGGAGATGATGGTCAGGGCCGGAGCGTCCCGGATGTCATCGGTTTGGGGCTTGAAAGACAGTCCCCAGACGGCGAAGACTTTCCCCTTGAGGTCATTCCCAAAGTAGGTGGCAATAAGATCAGAGAAGATGCGGCGCTGATCCTGGTTGACGGCTTCCGCAGCTTCCAGGAGGCGAGGGGTGTACCGGTGCGCCCTGGCAGTATGAATCAAGGCCTGCATATCCTTGGGAAAGCAGGAGCCGCCGTACCCCAGCCCCGGGAACAGGAAGAGGGGTCCGATGCGGCGGTCGGAGCCGATCCCCTGGCGCACCATAGCGATGTTGGCGCCGGTCTTGCTGCAGATATTGGCCATCTCGTTGATGAAAGAAATCTTGGTGGCTAGAAAGGCGTTAGCCGCGTACTTGGTCAGTTCCGAGGAGACCACGTCCATGATAATGATGGGGTGGTTGGTACGGACAAAGGGGGCGTACAGCTCTTTCATCAATTCCGCCACCCGCACCTCGTCGCAGCCCGCCACGATGCGGTCCGGCTTCATGAAATCGTCGATCGCGGTGCCTTCCTTAAGGAACTCCGGGTTGGAGACCACGTCGAATTCGAAGCTTTCGCCCCGGGCCTGCAGTTCCTCCAAGATGACCTGGCGCACCTGTTTGGCGGTGCCTACCGGCACGGTGGATTTTTCCACGATCACCTTGTAGCCGTTCATATGCCGGCCGATGTCTTTGGCCACTTGCAGCACCATGGACAGATCGGCGGAGCCGTCCCGGTCCTGGGGGGTGCCCACCGCGATGAAGCACACCAGGCTCTTTTGAATCGCCGGCCCCAGGTCGGTGGTGAACCCGAGACGGTGCTCCTGGAAATTGCGCTTGACGTAATCCTCGAGCCCCGGTTCATAGATAGGAATGCGCCCTTGCTCCAGGGCTGCCACTTTGGCTGCGTCCGCATCCACACAGATAACTTCGTTGCCCATTTCAGCAAAGCAGGCCGCGGTGACCAGTCCCACGTAACCGGCTCCGATAATTGCGAGTTTCATGACTTACCCAACCTCCTCAGGTTCATTTCCTTAGGCGGGCCGGAGGCCCGCGGCAGCGAAAAGTTTACTCCGTTCAAATGGGCTTCCGGCCCATGGTCATCCGCCTAAAACAGATCAGGACCTTCTTTATTCTTGCTTTCATCCGGGAAACGCACCGGAGAGCGTTTCATTTTCTCTCCCAATCCCGGAATGAACACGGTAAACCCGATGCGCTTGTCATCCGGCCGTTCGATGTAAGATAGGACCACACCCCAGCACTGGCGCTGGAATACGATGCCATACCTCTGCTCCAGTTGATTATTGGTCTGAAAGGTATGGCCATAGGTGAGCCAGGTTTTCACCGAGCGAAAAATATTTAGATAAGTCTCAACGTTAATCTGTTTAGCAAAATCTTTGATAAAAATATAGTTCACGCTCAGATAGTTTTGCAACTGCTGATCCAGGAAGGTGACCTTGAAATCGGCCCGGTCAAACGCTTCTTTATAAGGAGAGATCCCCACATTGCTGCCCAAGGCCACCTGCTTTATTGGAAAAAACTGCATTTCCCCCCAAAAATCCGAGAAGGGATGATGGTGTTGGGGAGTGCCGTCCAACCCCATGCTGGAGCTGTTGAAAAAGTTGCTCTGGCTCAGGCGGAACCACAGCAGATCCCGGACCGTGACCTGTCCCTGCTCGTTCTGACTGCGCCACAGAATGTTGTTGGAGATCCCGTAGGTGAGGGCGTTGACGCCGCCCAGGGGGTCATCCCCCTCTTGTATCGGCAGGTTGCGGTTAGCCCGGGCCACCCAGCCTTTATCAAATGGGTCAAAGTCGGGATAGCGGTTGGGATCGTAGCGGGGAAGATTCCAATAGGTCACCTCGGGGCGGATAATGTGTCTGAAAAAATAAGAGGACCCGGTCCCGCGCCCATAGTCCCGGGCCCAGGCCCCGGCCAGCCCCGCCTTGGTATCGAACAACTGGCGTCCGAGATACCGCTCCGGCGGGCCATCGGGGACGGTGTGGTCCACCCGGAAGACCGTCTCCCGGTACCCCGCCCGGGAAGTGAGGGCAATGCCGGGCAGCGGCTGAGTTTGGAACCAGAGCTGGGGATGCAAATCCATGCGGTCGCCGGTCATGCCGTGGTTCTGATAAAAGTAGTTATAGGAGGAGTCAATCCCCAGGGATAAAGGCAAGGGGCCCAAAGCCAAAGGCACCGTGGTGAAAGAGAACCCCGGCACCCGGTTAAACAGGTTGGGATCATTCGGGACCAGCTTTTCATAATAACGGGTGTAGGTCGTGATATTGGCCATGGAGAAATTGCGGGCCACCACGAAGCTGGATACCCGGGTATTCACGTCTTCCTGTTCCAGGTTCCGCCCAAACTCCATGAGCAGGTCCCGGGAATAGCGATTGAGGCCCATGTAGCCGAAATTGAAGTCTTTGAGATAGGCATCATCGCTGACCCGGTCCAAGGTGCCCCGGATTTGCCAGTCGCCCACGGGCTGGTTGATCATCCCTGCGGCCCAGTAGCGGCGGTTGGTCACGCCTTCGTTGGCGGGAGCCCAGCTGTCATTCAGATAGAAAAACCGCAAATTCAGTGCGGCCTCATCATGTCCCCGGCGGCGATATTCTCCGCCCTGCATATAACCCCGGTTGGAAAGCACGGACTGGTATAAGGTCAGGTCGGAAAAATTGGAGATGGCCCAAAAGAAGGGGGCTTCCACTACCGAGCCCCCCGCCCGATGCTGCCCGTAGGAGGGGATCAAAAAGCCGCTCTGCCTGCTGGTCATCACCGGCAGGACCGCCGCCGGCAGGTAAAGCACCGGAATTCCCCCCAGACGGAGGACGCTGTCCCGGCCCGTGGCGTAGCCCTCCATGACGACCGAGAGCTTGCGGGCCGAAAAGCTCCACACCGGAGTGTCCGCATCACAGGTGGTGACCTTGGCCTCTTCCGCGAAATACGTGGTGTCGCCGGTTTTGCGCAACAAGGGGCTTTCCACGTGAAAGTGGTTTTTCTTCAGGAAGAGCTTGGCCCCCTGCATCTCGCCGCAGCGCGTCGCCAGGTTGAATTCGCCCTCCTGGCCGGTAAAGATATCCTCTCCCAACACCATGACGACGTTGCCCTTGACCCGGGCAATTTTCGTGGTTTCATTGACCTCCACCCGGTCCGCACGGATGCGGCGCTCTCCCTGGCGGATGACCACCTCGCCTTCGGCGGTATAGATATGCTGGTTGGCATCATAGGCGACCGTCTCGGCCTGGATGCGCCAGGGACCTCCCTGGAAGCGCTCGGTCTTGAAGAGATCCATCTCCATGGCTGCGCCGGCGTTCTGCGCACCGAGGAGGACGATCAGACAGCCTATGATGATGATCAAATTGCGCACCAGAGCCGACTCCCCCAAGTCTTCCCCAAAATCGTTGCATCATACCATAGGCCACCACCTCTTTCAAGGAAGCCGGCGCGGTGAACTTCCCGGAAATCCCCGGCCTTTTATCATTTCTAGCCGATTTCGGCAAAACCTGAGACGAGCGGCGCGGCGTGGATACGCAGCCCCTCTTGCGTCCCGGGATGAGTTGGCTTAATATATGCGAATACCGCCGGACCTGAAACCCAGCAATTAATTACGCCCCCGTAGCTCAGTAATGGATAGAGCAATGGATTCCTAATGCTATCCGGGGCCTGATAAACAGTGATTTCCCAGCCCTCAATCTCAGATTGGGGGCTTTTTTATTTAGTGATAATAGGCAGATACTCTTGAGGCCGTTTCCAGTGATTTCCCTGCAATTACTGGCATTCTGGACATTTTTTGGACACTGTATCTGTACAACCGCATATCAGCTATTCTAATAAGCAAGCACCTTGCCCCGCCCGCACAAGTGTCTGATTTTAATTTCATTTAAGAAATGGTGCAAGGCCACAGGATTTCGACTTGACATTTTACTCGCAATAGGTTATATAAAATAGCAATAATTTTTATTGGGCATACCCAAAAAAGCAGGGGAAGCCTCAGGCACAAGCGGCCTGGGGCTTCCTGCGTCTTAAGGGAGCGTGCCTGAGACCAGACAAGAGGAGTCAGAGGTATGGAGATGGGGAAAGAGAACACTGGAAAGGGGGAGAGGGATGACCGGCTTATGACGGTCAAGGAGGCGTCTGAGTATCTGCGCATGAGTACTCAGACCATCTATAACAAGATCAACATGCGGGGCCTGGAATACCACAAAGTTGGGGGCAAGGTCCTAATCAAGCTCTCTACTTTAGAGAAGATGGTGGAGAGGGGCACCGTAAGGGCCAGGGGCGGCAATGGCAACTAAGCCCTCGACTTCTACCGGGGATGTCGTGTTTGTCGAGGCAACCCCGGCGCTCTTAGAAGAGCGGACCCTTAAAAAGCTAAGGTCAATCGGAGTGGTCTTGTATCAGGTGGCAGAGGGCGGTTGTCACCTGGTGGTCTCGCACCAGCCCAGCACCGGCACCGGCCTGGTGAGAATCACCCGGAGAGGAAAACGGCGATTACTGAACCGGGTGGCTTGGGAGCAACACAACGGCCCGGTCTCAGAAGGTCTCTATGTCTCTCCGAAATGCGGAAACGGGCGGTGCGTGAATCCTGACCACCTTTTTCTGACCACAAAGGCGGAAGTACAGAGGCAGGGCCGGAAGGGGCAAATCGGAGACCAGGACATATTCACGCCGTTGTTGCTGACAAAGGACCGGGCGGAACTTGTCAGACGTATGCTTCTTGTCGGGGTGGCTAAGAGACAAATCCGGCAAGTCTTTGGGATAACCAGGACAGCCCTGGCCCAAGTCGAGAGGGATGCTCTGGGGCTGTCCTGAGGCTGGTGGCGGGGTCAATTCTGTACCCTGTGGGGTAGCCTGGATTTGGGATTTTACGGATTTAGAAACTAACTGAATTAGGGGGAAAACACCCCAGAAAAGGAGAATTGAGTATGGCAACAGGATTTGAAGGGAAATTTGCACTTTGGCTACGGTCTCAG
>JALNYP010000182.1 GCA_023229795.1 Syntrophobacterales bacterium | reverse complement strand
CGACTGTGCGCTTTCCCCAGGGCCTCAAAGACATTCCACGCCTTGTTGAACATCTGATAGTCCTCATCCTGGGAAATAGCCCCCATACTCACCTGAAAATTCAGAAAGAATTTGAACCCCACAGCAAGCCAGCTTAGAACCTCGGGGATTCGGGCATGACCGCCGTTTCGGGAATCTCCGCTGTACTGGAAGTCCCCCCGATATTCCTCAAAAACCGCCCTAAGGTTCCCTTGAACTTCATCCAACCGGGGGGCCAGGTCTGCCAGATAAGCCGCCATCGCCCCGGCGTAAAGGGGCGCTTCCCCTTGCGCCGCGGTCAGCCGGGCCTTGTCAACGGGTGTCTTCTTGGGATCCAGTTCTACCCCCATATAGCGGGCCGTGGCGCTCTGGCGCTGCCCAGGGAGAAGCACCTCCCCGGTGGAGATAATTAGCCCCCGGGGGTAGTAGTTCGGCCTGGCGCTCAGGTCAGGAGCCAGCCGCCCCCGACTGGAGCGGTTCCCAACCTGATAGAGCAACCGCCCGGCCTTCTCGCTCATGCCGTGAAAATCTTTGGCAGAGGCCGCCGGCACAAAATCATCAATCACAATGAGGTGATCCTTCAGGGCATGACAGAGCCTTTCCAGGCTGTTGACCGTAGAAAACCAGGAACCCGGCAGGGTGAGCCGGTCAAAATTGCCGAAATGACACAGGGCCAGGGCCGCCAAGGTACTTTTCATACTCCCCGTGGGGCCATAGAGCCAAAGGGAAAAGTCGATTTTCAGAAGGTCAGCAAACGGGGCCAGGTAAGCACAGGCGAGCAAAGGCGCGGTGATTTCCCACGGGGCAACCTCCAGAAATCTCAAGCTCGCCTGGGCCGCCTCTATGCCCCCAGGTTCGGACAAGCGGTAGTTCCCCAGGTTTTCCCCCAGGTCAACCTCTACCAGCTCCCCCGTGCCGATCCCTCCGGCACCATGCAGGAATCGCCAGGCCCCGCCGATCTTGCGCCAACCTGAATGAGCGTAAACCGTGCGTCGCTTAAATCCCCGGCTGTGCGCCTGGATTGCAGCCCCCAGGTGCGGCCCCAGGGACCGGCCCGGCGCAACTGAGGCCGCCGCCCCCCATTCCCGCTTGATCCATGTCAGGGAGTCGTATTTTTCAGCCGGTACCAGGGCCGGGGATAGGGCCTGCCCGGTCTCGAGGCTCCCGGTTATCTGAAATTCTTTAGATCTTCTCAGGCCGTCGTCACGAAAGATTTCCTCAGTTATCCGCGCCTGGAAGTTTGCCAGCGCCGCCGGTGTAGCGGGTTCCCCCTTTCGATCAAATGTCTTCAGGGACAGCCGCCCCCGGTGCACAAAGTAGGTATGTCCTACCCACCATATTTCTTTCACCCCAGGCTCACCCTGCCCCGCCTGGTGGCCCCCGCCCTGAGAAGCCCCTTGCTTGGGTACGCCCCCGCCTGGTGGGGCCTTCTCGGGCAACGTGCGCGGTTCTGAAATGCCACGATCAAGGCCGCTCTTAATGGTGGCTCGGGTTTCCGCTTCCCCCAGGCCGATAACCGCCGCCGCGCCGGATAACCCCGCCTCCACGCTTCCCCGTTCCAGTACCCCCGCCCCCACCAGTTGCCCCAGGGCAAAGGCGCTTTGATTCAATTGGGCGTTTCTCCCGCCCTCAGGGGTCCGGGCCAGCTTCGCCAGTTCATCGGCAAAGGCCCTTTGAGCATAAGCCGAAAAATCGCCGCCAGGGCCCGCCGCCGTGCCGCCTTGGGGATCATGCCGGGGCTCCTGCTTCTGCCTCCGGGCCTTGTCCTCATATTTAGCCAGGGCTGCCAGTTCATACACCCGCTCCGACTCGCACCAGACGACCTCCACGGGCCGGGGCTGCCCTTGCAGCTTCATATTCCAGGTTCCCGGCAACCTCAGTATCCGGGCCGCGTCAGAGGCCGCCACGTCCCCCCCCAGGGCAAGGGAAAGGCCCCGGGTGATCCCCTCCACCATGGGGATTTCATCTTTAAGCAGGCTCACCGGCTCCCGGAACAGCCAATAACATTGATACCCCCCGCCCGAGTCAATCAAGGTGGTGGGCCTCAGAGGAAAGGCTTCTATGGCGGCCAGGGCCTCAGCCTTGGTTTCATACGTGGACGCGTTCTTATGCCCCGCCGTCCCTACGTCCACGTCAGCAAAGGCGGCAGTCAGGGCCAACAGATTGATTTTCGCCCCGCCCTTGCTGTCATTCCTGAGGGCCACGCCTACCCAATAATTGAGGCCCGGCTTCCATGAGGCCATGTCATTGAGCAAAGCTTCGGGGTTCGGGTAGAACCTCCTAAAGGTCATACCTTCACCCTCTCGCTTGCCGCGGACTTCCAGGTAGGCCGTGCCCTGGGCTTGAGAGAAGAACGGGCCATAGAGGGCTTTCAGGAATTCACGGGCCGGTGCAGGATTGATCTTAAGCTGGGCCACAGGATTACTCGCTTTTTACCAGTTGAAGGATAGAACCACGTTCAAATCTGCCCTTGAACAGCATTTTTTCTGCCAGGGCAATGGACGTTTTCAGCCTGGGGAAGAATCCCGGAGTTACAATCGCATGAAAAAATAGTTGATCCCCCGACTTTCCCCGGATGTCCAGCACAGGGCCGCGGATGTCCAGCAAAAGGTGTTCATCGGCACGACCTACTTTAATTTTGATTCCAGCCCTCGTTAGCTCTTGAGCTTCCATCACCGGGCCTCCAAAGCTACCAGCACCCGGTCAAGGTCCAGGCTTAAGGCTCGGGAAAAAGGCCCGACGGTGAAGCTGCTCAGATACCTCAATAGCAGAAAAAGGTTGAGCTTCCGGGAGAGAAGTGGTAAAAATTTCATATCAAAACCCCGCTTGTCGTATTTCACCGCCGCCCCTGGCCGCCCTGCCAGGGGCTTCCCTTTTTACACGGCCTCCTGCCGCGCCTGGCCGCCCTGCCAGGGGCTTCCCTTTTTACACGGCCTCCTGCCGCGCCTCATGGTCAACCCGGCCCGATGCCATGAAGTCAAAAAGGTCTTGCACCCTATCCCCGGAAATCGGTTGTTTAGGG
>JALNYP010000181.1 GCA_023229795.1 Syntrophobacterales bacterium | reverse complement strand
CTGCGGGAACAAAGCGGCGTCGACATCAAGATGCGGCTGTGCGACACCATGGGCTACGGCGTGCCTTATCCCGGCGCCGCCCTGCCCCGGAGCGTGCCCAAGCTGGTGCGGGCCATGATCGACGATGCCGGGGTGCCGGGCCATCTCCTGGAATGGCATGGCCACAATGACTTCCACAAGGTTCTGGTCAACAGCGTCACGGCCTGGCTCTACGGCTGCGGCGCGGTGAACGGGGCGCTTCTGGGTTTCGGGGAGCGCACCGGCAACGCCCCCATCGAGGGCATGCTGATTGAGTACATCTCGCTCAGGGGCACCACCGACGGCATCGACACCACGGTGATCAGCGAGATTGGCGAGTATTTCGAGCGGGAGCTGCGCTATCACATTCCGCCCAATTACCCCTTTGTGGGGAAGAACTTCAACAACACCAGCGCCGGCATCCACGCCGACGGGCTCCTCAAGAACGAAGAGATCTACAATGCCTTCGATACGGGCAAGATCCTGAACCGGCCCATCCGGATCACCATCACCGACAAATCCGGCAAGGCCGGCATCGTCCATTGGCTCAATTCCCGGCTGCAACTGGAAGGGGAACGGGCGGTGGACAAGAACCACCCCGGGGTGGCCAAGATCTTCAAGCGCATCATGGAAATGTACGAGTCCGGACGCTGCACCACCATCTCCGACGAAGAGATGGAAAACATGGCCCGCCGGTACCTCTCCGAGCTCTTTGTCTCGGAATTCGACCAGCTCAAGCAGAAGGCCTACAGGCTGGCGGCCCACCTGGCGGCCGACCTGGCCTTGTCGGCAGAGGTCCGCTCCATGGATCCGGTGCTTATGGAGCCGGTTCTCCAGCGGGCCCTGGACAACTTCCCCTTCACCCAGTTCATGTATGTCGTCAACCTGGACGGACGCAAGATCACCCGGAACATCACTCACATCGTGGACCGGGCCAAGTACGCCGAAATGAAACTGGATGAGGACCTGTCCAACCGCAGCTGGTTTATCGAGCCCATCAAGACGGGCAAGGTGTTTGTCTCGGACTTCTATACCTCCCGGTTCACCGGCGCCCTGTGCATCACCGTCAGCGTGCCGGTGCGCAATGACAGCGATGAAATCCAGGGCATTCTCGGCATGGACATCCGGTTCGAGGCCCTGGCCAAAATGGAAGAAGACGGGGAGATTTAAGGGGTGTATAAGGATAAATGTTGGCGTGACCGATTGAAACAAATTTTTCCTTGTGCAATATTTCACGATAAGGTAAAGTTCAGCCGTTTTCGATTTTTCTCTAAGGTGATTTTTGCGATGAGCGCCCCGCGCATCAAACGGAGAGGGAGGATAGTGCATGTCTGACAAAGACCAGATGGAACGGATGAAAGAGGCCAAGGCCAAGTATGATGAGCGGGTGGCCAAGGTGTTGCAGAAGATGCCGGAGCGCAAAGCGGATTTTGCCAACACTTCGGGTATCCCCGTCAATCGGGTTTATACTCCCCTGGGTATGCCGGGACAGTATCCCTACACCCGGGCGGTGCAGCCCACCGCCTATCGCGGCCGCTTTTGGACCATGCGGCAGTATGCCGGTTTCGCCAGCGCCGACGAGACCAATGAACGCTACCATTTCCTCCTGAAATCCGGCCAGACCGGGCTGAGCGTGGCCTTCGACCTCCCCACCCAGATCGGCTATGATTCCGACCACCCCCTGGCCCAGGGGGAAGTGGGCAAGGTCGGGGTGTGCATCGACTCCTTATGGGACATGGAAAGACTGTTCCAGGGCATCCCCCTGGACCAGGTGTCCACCTCCATGACCATCAATTCGCCCTGCGCCATCCTCATGGCCATGTACCTGGCGGTGGCGGAGAAGCAAGGGGTGCCCTTCGATAAGTTGCGCGGCACCGTGCAAAACGACATCCTGAAGGAATACCCGGCCCGGGGCACCTATATCTTTGCGCCCCGTCCTTCCATGCGCCTGATCACCGACATCTTTGCCTACTGCACCAAGGAAGTGCCCCAGTGGAACACCATCAGCATCAGCGGCTACCACATCCGGGAAGCCGGTTCCACCGCGGTGCAGGAAGTCGCCTTCACCCTGGCCAACGGCATTGCCTACGTCGAGGCGGCCATCGCCGCAGGCATGAAGGTGGATGAGTTCGGCCCCCGGCTGTCGTTTTTCTTCAATTCCCACTCCGATTTTCTGGAGGAAGTGGCCAAGTTCCGGGCGGCCCGGCGTCTGTGGGCCAAGATCATGAAGGAGCGCTTCAACGCCCAGGACCCCCGGTCCTTGATGCTCCGCTTCCACACCCAGACCGCCGGCTGCTCGTTGACGGCCCAGCAACCCCTCAACAACATCATGCGGGTGGCCTTCCAGGCCATGAGCGCCGTGCTGGGCGGGACCCAGTCGCTGCATACCAACTCCTACGACGAGGCCCTGGCCCTGCCCTCCGAACTGGCGGTCCAGGTGGCGCTGCGCTCCCAGCAGGTGGTGGCCTTCGAGACCAACGTCTGCGATACCGTCGACCCCCTGGCGGGTTCCTACTATATTGAAAAGCTCACCGACGAAGTGGAGGCCCGGGCCCAGGAGTACATCGACCAGATCGACCGCATGGGCGGCGCCGTGGCTGCCATTGAAAAGGGCTTCATCCAGAAAGAGATCGGCGCCAGCGCCTACCAGTTCCAACGGGAGATCGAAAAAGGCGAGCGCATCATCGTGGGCCTGAACCGTTTTCAGACGCACGAGGACAAGCTCACGGGCCTGCTCAAGGTTGACCCGGAGGTGGGGGCCAAACAGGTGGCCCGCTTGCAGGAACTCAAGAACACCCGGGATAACGCCGCCGTACAAAAAACCCTGGCGGAACTCAAGGCCGCGGCCGAAGGCACCGATAACCTTATGCCGCCCATCCTGAAGGCCGTCAAGGCCCTGGCCACCCTGGGAGAGGTCTGCGACACCCTGCGGGGCGTGTTCGGCGAATACGAAGCCCCGGCGCTGATTTAATACCATGAGGGGAGGGCCGGGGGACGCGAGTCCCCCGCCCTCCCCTCAAACTCCCCTCCCA
>JALNYP010000180.1 GCA_023229795.1 Syntrophobacterales bacterium | reverse complement strand
CGGATGGGCGGCAGGTCCGCAGGCACATCCTGTTCCACATTGATGCCCGAGAGGGCCAGCTGGTTGCGCACCAGCTTCAAGGTATCCTGGATGACCGTGCCGATGGACAGGGCGCCGAATTCCGGGTGCTCGGCGCGAGAGAAATCCAGGAGACCTTTGACGATCTCCGAGGCCCGGTCGGACTGGATCAGGATATCCTGGATCAACCCCATGGCCTCCTCCTGGGACAGGCTCCGAAAATCCTCCTTCAGGGACTCCGCCGTGAGCACGATGTTATTGATGGGGTTGTTCAACTCATGGGCGATCCCCGAGGTCAGGGTGCCCACCGCGGCAATTTTCCGGGATTGCACCAGTTGCTCCTGATGCACCTCCAGCTCGTGAATCATGCGGTTGAAGGCCCGGAACAGGGCGAAAAATTCCTCCGACGAGGTTGGTGGCTCCGGGAGCGGAGTGAAATCGCCGTGGGCGATCTTGTCCATGGCCTGCTGCATCTGCAACAGCGGCTGCACCAGCATGCGGGAGAGGTAGAAGGCCACGATGATCCCCAGGGCCAGGAACACCACCACGGAAATAATAAAGAGGATCATGGCTCGTTGAAACAACTGGTCAATCAGGAGCCGTTCTGCCTTTTCCCAGTTCTCCGTGATGGTGAGCAGTTCCTGGCCCTGGTGGCGCAAGGATTCTTCCAGGGGAGAAAAATTATGATTTGCCAGGTCCGGGCCGACTCGATCAATCTGCAGGTTAATCTTGGTCAGAATTTCCCGGTAACTGGTCAGGATACGACCAAATTCCGGCTGCTGGGGGTTTTTCTTTAAGCGCAGGATCTCGTTTTCATGGCCCAGAAAAATTTCTTCCACGCGCCGCAGATAAGTTTCGGCCTCATTAAGGCTGGCCACCTGCCGGTAAAGGAAGAAATTTTTCTCCACCCGGCGCAACTCCAAGATGTTGTGAAACATGTCGTCGGTGAGTTCCAGAAGCCGCAGGCGGTAGCCGATTTCCCGGTGGACCTGGAAGCTGAACGCCGAGAAAATCAACACCGACAGCAGGCTGAACAGGAAAGCCAGAATGATCTTGCGCCGAATCTTAAAGGTAGCTTTTTGCATAACCTGGCCGGGTCAGAGGGAAATTAACCGCCGCACCTCCGTTTTTTTCATCATAACAAGAACCTGCCAGGGATTAAAGCAGAGAAATGCGCCGTCTCGCCGCCAGGGATTTCTCGTTCCCCGGTTAGGCCGGTAGGAGTACGGGACCAAAAAGTAAAGGCGGGTTTTCCCCGCCCCCGTGCCTGGCCGCTGCCCGGTTTAGGCAGGACAATGAACTAACTGCCGTTTTTCCGGGTTTCCTGCATTTTTTCCAGGGCTCGCTGCAGGTTGGTTTTGGCTTCCTGGTAGAAGGTGGGCCTGAGCTCCAGGGCCCGCTGGAAACATTTGGCGGCCTCCTCGTATTGCCCATCCATGAAGAAGAACACCCCGATATTGTTATAGGCCTGAGCTTCGTCCCCCGCCCGCATGAAGGCCTCCAGGGCCTGGGGATACTGCTTTTGGGCCCCCAGCGCCCGTCCCAGCAGTTGGTTGATCTTTTGGTCCTTCGGGGCCAGGGTTTGGGCCTGCTTGAGGCTGGCCACGGCATGCGGATAATCTTTCTGCTGCAGGTAGGCCTGGGCCAGGGCGATGTGCGAGGATAACTGGCGAGGGTCCAGCCCGGTAGCCGTTTTCAGCGCCAGAATGGCGCGATCGGGCCGGCCGGACTCCAGGAAGGAGCCCCCCAGAAGATGGTGGGTCTTGGCCCGCTTGGGGTCCTGGGCCAAAACGTACTGAAACTCTTTGATGGCCAACGGATATTGTTTGCCTTGGAGGTGCACCAGTCCCATGGCTTCGTGGGCCTTGAGCATCTCCGGCTGATGCACCAGGACCAGGGCCAGTTCTTTCTGGGCCGCCTCCAACTTCCCGGACAGGAGAAAAATGACCCCCACTTTATAGTGCAGATCATAGCGCTCCGGGTGCTCCTGCAGGATTTGCAGATAATTGATTAACGAGTTTTCGAAGTTTCGGTTTTTCAGGGCTATATCGCCCAGGGCTTCCAGGCGGTCTTCGGGTAACTGTTCCGGCGGCTTGGGCTTCTGGTCAGGCCAGGGGTCGTGGAGGGCCTGGAATTTTTCCGCCTGATCCGGGGTCAGGCCCTGCACCGCAGGAGCTTGGGGTGATTTCTTGGAACACTGGCTCGTCAACAGAGGCAAGGTCAATACCAAAACCGCGGTGACCAGCCTCCGGAGAGGAGATAATGCCGCCATCAAATGTCCCCGGCAACCAAGCGCGCCATCAGTTGCGGGCGTTGCAGGAGATCGGTGCCTAAGAGGATCTTGATATCCATACCCTCCTTAAGCTTCAGGCTTGGTTCCAGTCCGGCTGACGGGAAAACCGTGCGGCCTAAAGCCCGGGCGACTCTTTCCGCCTCGGGGCGATAATAAATTATGGTTTTGGCGGCGCCGAAATCCACGTGATTGCCGATCATGGCCACGGTGAACCCTTCCTGGCAGAGCAGAGAGCGGGTCTGACGGGCCAGATCTTTGGTCCAGGTGCCGTTCCTGACCTCAATGGCCGTGTCCACTCGTTCGGCGACGGTCAGGGGCGTTAGCGCCGGTGAAGGGAGGGGCGCCGCAACTTCCTTGGACGCGGGCGCTAAAGGCTGCTGCCCCGCCCCGGCCGTGGCCCGGCTCTCTATCGGAGGTTCCTGGTGGCTGGCGACGGGCCGTTCCGCCTCGGTCTTGGCGGCCATGATTTTATCGGTGGCGGGAGGGGTCTTGGAGAAAGGTGCGGTTGGCGGCGCGCCGTCGTTTAGGCGGGCCATGAACTGTGGGCTTTCCAGGAGATCGTGGCCTAAAAGCACCCTGATATCCATACCCTTGTCAAGCTTCAAGCTTGGTTCCAGTCCGGCTGGTGGAAAAACCGTGCGGCTTAGGGCCTGGGCAATTCTTTCCGCCCCGGGCCGATAATAAATTATGGTCTTGGCCGCGCCGAAATCGACGTGATTGCCGATCCTGGCCACCGTGAACCCTTCCT
>JALNYP010000179.1 GCA_023229795.1 Syntrophobacterales bacterium | reverse complement strand
TCACCCGCTTCCAGCTGGAAGACCAGATCGACCGCATCTACTCGGAGCGTGTGCCCCTGAAATCCGGCGGCACCATCGTCATCAACCCCACCGAGGCCCTGGTCTCCATCGACGTCAACTCCGGGCGCTGCACCAGCCAGAAGGAAATTGAAGACACGGCCTTGAAGACCAACATGGAGGCCGCCGATGAGGTCGCCCGGCAGCTTCGCCTCCGGGACCTGGGCGGCCTGGTGGTCATCGATTTCATTGACATGAAGGACAGGAAGCACCAGAAAGAGGTGGAGCAGGCCCTCAAGCAAAGCCTGAAGAAGGACAAGGCCCGGGTCACGGTGGGGACCTTGTCGAAGTTCGGATTGCTGGAACTCTCCCGCCAGCGTCTGCGCCCCACCGCCGAGGTCAGCGCCTATACGATTTGCCCGGCCTGCCAGGGCCGGGGCCGCATTAAACGGGTGGATACCCTGAGCCTGAGCCTCCTGCGGCAAATCTCCACCCAGGTGGCCCAAGGCCAGATCCAGGAGGTCCGGGCCGCGGTGCCCCTGGAAGTGAGCAATTTCCTGCTCAACAAGAAACGCAAAGACATCCTCAACCTGGAAGAGCATTATCATCTCAAGATCGTGGTGCTCCCCAAAGAAGGCCTGGGACCCGAAGAGATTCTGGTGGAATATATCAAACGGGAGCCCTCGGAGGCGAAACCCGGCCCGGAGAGCAAACCGGCGGCCGAACCCCAAAGTGCGCCTGAGCCCCAAAAGGCCACCGACCCCCAACCGGCTCCGGCGCCTAAAAAGACCGGCCGGCCCAGACGAGGCTCAGGCCGATCCAGGAAAAAACCCGCACCCGAACCGGGAAAGGTCGAGCCCCAGCCCGAGGGCGCAGCCGAAGCGAAAACCCCGGAAGCCCATCCCGGCAGCGAACCCGGGCCCGAGCCCCCCATGACCGCTGAACCCCAACCGGCTCCTGCGCCTAAAAAGACCGGCCGGCCCAGACGAGGGTCAGGCCGATCCAGAAATAAACCCACACCCGAACCGGGAAAGGTCGAGCCCCAGCCCGAAGGGGCAGCCGAAGCGCAAACCCTTGCAGCCCAGCCCGGCAGCGAACCCGGGCCTGGGCCTGACAAGTCCGCTGAACCCCAACCGGCTCCGGCGCCCAAAAAGTCCGGCCGGCCCCGACGCGGCTCAGGCCGATCCAGGAAAAAACCCGCACCCGAACCGGGAAAGATCGAGCCGCAACCCGAGGGCACGCCCGAGGCGAAAACCCCGGAAGCCCAGCCCGGCGGTGAACCCGGGTCAGGGCCTGAAAAGTCCGACTCACTCTAAAGGAGCAGTTGCATGCGCAGCAACTTGATGAAACAGGGCCTGGAAAAATATCCCCATCGGTCCCTCCTCAAGGCCATGGGATTGACCGACCGGGAGATCGACCAGCCTATTATCGGCGTGGCCAATTCCTATAACGAGTTCATCCCCGGGCACATCCACCTGGACAAGATCACCGAGGCGGCCAAGGCCGGGGTGCGCAGCAATGGCGGCACCCCCCTGGAGTTCGGGGTCATCGGCGTCTGCGACGGCCTGGCCATGCACCACGCCGGCATGAAATATTCCCTGCCCTCCCGGGAGATCATTGCCGACTCCATCGAGATCATGGCCACGGCCCATCCCGTGGACGGCCTGATCCTGGTGGCCAATTGCGACAAGATTATCCCCGGCATGCTCATGGCGGCCCTGCGTCTCAACATCCCAGCCATCCTGATTTCCGGCGGGCCCATGCTGGCCGGGCGCTTTAAGGGCCAGACGGTGGATTTGATCACGGTCTTTGAGGGAGTTGGGGCGGTGAAGGGCGGGAAAATCGGCGAAGACGAGCTCAAAGAGCTCTCGGAGTGCGCCTGTCCCGGCTGCGGTTCCTGCGCCGGCATGTTCACCGCCAATTCCATGAACTGCCTGAGCGAGGCTCTGGGCCTGGCCCTGCCCGGCAACGGCACCATCCCGGCGGTCGCCGCGGCCCGCTACCGCCTGGCCAAGGAAGCCGGCTTCAAGATCATGGAGTTGGTGGCCAAACAGATCCTGCCCCGTGACATCGCCACGCTCGCGGCCTTCAAAAACGCCATGGCGGTGGACATGGCCCTGGGCTGTTCCACCAACACCGTGCTCCACGTGCCTGCCATCGCCCGTGAAGCCGGGATCGAGCTCTCCCTTGACCTGTTCAACGAGATCAGCGTCAAGACGCCGCATCTGTGCTCCATGAGCCCCGGCGGGGTTCACCACATGGAGGACCTGGATGCGGCCGGCGGCGTCCCCGCGGTCATGGCCGTCCTCATGGAGGCCGGTCTGGTGGACGGAGCGCCTATCACTGCCACCGGCGCCACCGTGGCGGATAACCTGGCGCCGGTCCGGGTTCTGGACCCCAGCGTCATCCATCCCCTCACCAACCCCTATCACCCCCAGGGAGGCATTGCCATTCTCCGTGGCAACCTGGCGCCGGACGGCGCGGTGGTCAAACAATCGGCGGTTGACCCCCAGATGCTGGTCAATGAAGGTACCGCCCGGGTCTTTGAAGCCGAAGAAGAGGCCACCGGCGCCATCCTGGAGGGCCGCATTAAGCCCGGCGACATCGTGGTCATCCGCTACGAAGGCCCCAAGGGCGGACCCGGCATGCGGGAGATGCTCACCCCCACTTCGGCCATCGCCGGCATGGGCCTGGACAAGGAAGTGGCGCTGTTGACCGACGGCCGCTTCAGCGGCGGGACCAGAGGCGCGGCCATCGGCCACATCTCGCCCGAGGCCACGGAGGGCGGCCCCATCGCCCTGGTCAAAGAGGGCGACCGGATCAGGATCGATATCCCGGGCAAGACCCTGACCCTGCTGGTGGACGACGCCGAACTGGCCCGCCGCCGGCAAACCTGGCAACGCCCGGAACCCAAGGTCAAGCAGGGTTATCTATCCCGCTACAGCCGCATGGTGAGCTCCGGCAGCCAGGGCGCAGTGTGTAAATGAGCCATTTTGCCGGTTCCCAAGTTGAACTTGGGAACCAGAAAAGTCGGTAGGGCGGGCCTCCGTGCCCGCCAGGCGGTCCGC
>JALNYP010000178.1 GCA_023229795.1 Syntrophobacterales bacterium | reverse complement strand
TAACATCTCTCAATCTAAGCCCACCACCCATTAACCTTCTCCTACCACTGACTCTTCCGGAAATATCCGCCGAGGCGCCGTGGTGGGTCCTGGTGCAAATAGTGTCTGATTTCGCGACACAGCCAATCCACTGAAAATACAGCCTAAAAAACGATAACCGTCATAAGTGTCTGATGGGTCCGGACACTTTGAGCCGGAAAGTTGGCCGCGCTGGGGGATTTGCGGCAATCCGGAGAAGAGACTCCGGCTGGGCCTAATTATTTTTATCTCATTATTTCAATTAGATATCCATTCAAACCTACCGGCTGACTTCCTTTCTTAAAGCGCCCGGTTCCCTGGCACGATGATTGCTTTTCCCTGTGCCAGGAGCCAACCATGGGTTTGGGGCTCCGGGGAAGAAGAATGATGGATCTGCCGAAACCAGCCGTGGCGGTGGTGGATGCCGACGAGCACCAGTGCTGGGTAGTTTGCGAGATGCTGAGGCAATTCGACTACCGCGCCACCCCGTTGCATTCCCTGCCTGACCTCCAAGCTCATCTCGAGGCCCATCCCGACCAGGTGGCGATTCTGGACATGGATACCGTGGCCGCCGACAACCGCTGGTTCCGGGAACTCAAGCGCCAGGCCCCGGGCCTTCACGTGTTGGCCCTGTCCAACCGCCCTTATCACCCGGGATTGGAGGAGGCCATGAGTTCCCATATTTACGGCTGCCTGGCCAAGCCCCTGGACCCGGAGGAGTTCCTTTACTGGATGAAGAGTATTGCCGAAAACGTGGCGGCCCGGCAATCGGCCCAGCCATGAAGTTTATCAGCAAAGAAGAAATGGAGGTGCCGGCATGAAAAAATTTGGCAAGGACATGGACCGCCGGGAATTTCTCCGGGGTTTGGGCACCACGGCGACGGCGTTGGGGGCCGGAGTGGTGATCTTGCAGACGGGGGGCCTGGCCCAGGCGGCGACCCCGATCAAGAAGTACGGCATGGTGATCGACACCAACCGATGTATCGGCTGCCATGGCTGTACCATCGCCTGCAAGAGCGAGAACAATGTCCCGGAGGGGGTCTTTCGCAGTTGGGTCATGCAGATTACTAAAGGGAAATACCCCCATGTTAAAAACCATCTGCTCCCCAGGTTGTGCAACAATTGCGAAGATGCCCCGTGTCTGAACGACTGCCCCACCGGGGCCACCTACCGGACCCTGGAAGACGGGGTGGTCCACGTGAACCGGGACATCTGCGTGGGCTGCCACACCTGCGTGCTGGCCTGTCCATACAATTCCCGGTTCATTAACCCGCTGACCGGCACCGCCGACAAGTGCGATTTCTGCTATCACCGCATCACCAAGGGCCTCCTGCCCGCCTGCGTCGATGCCTGCACCGGCAAGGCCCGCATCTTTGGCGACATGAATGACCCCCAAAGCGAGGTCTCCTTGTACCTGAGCAAATATCCGGTCCAGGGCCTCAGGACTTACCTGGACACTAAACCCAAGGTCCACTACGTTTATGCCGACGAGGCCATCCTTAACCTCGACTACTCCTACTTATCCCGGAGGTAACGATGAACGAACCTATTCAATGGATATCCTGGATCAAGCATGGGGTGGTCTTCGGCTATCTCATCGCCATGTACATGTTCCTCATCAGCATGGCCGTGGGCGCCCACCTGGTCACCCTGTTTGCCAAGGCCTACTATCGAGATGAGGATTTCTTGCCCCTGGAGAAGGTGGGGACCTTCCTGCCCCTGCTCATCCTGCTCCTGATGCCTCTCTTGCTGGCAGCGGACATGACCCACCCGGAGCGCGCCTACACCATGTATTACCACTGGAACTGGACCGCGACGGTGGCCTGGGGCGCCTATATTATGCCCCTGTGCGTCATCACTTACGCCTTCCATTCTTTTTACCTCTTCCGGCCGGAAATGATGGCAACGGTGCGAGAAGGCCGTCCCGGCGCCAGGATTTACCGGGTGCTGCTGCGGGACCGGATCGAAGCGGGCAGCGTCGCCGAGATTCGGCAGCGCCAACAGAAAGCTGAGCGCTTGTGGGCCAATATTAGCCTCGTGTTTTCCTTTCTGGCCTTGATCTACGTGGGCATGCGGCTGTCTGCCTTCAAGGGCCGGGTCATGGTGAGCTCCCTGTCCATGGTCTTTATCTTTATAAGCCTGGCGGCTTCTTCGGGAGCAGGCTTCATGATCGTGCTGGGCCGCCTCAAAACCGCCTTGGTCCCGCCGAGCCAACCGGCCCTCATGCAGCGAAATCGTTTCCTGGTGGACTTCGGGGTCATCTTAAAGTACGCCCTGATGGCCCAGTTGGTCATTTGGGTCCTCTACTTAATACAACTCAACTTCACCGGCACGGGAGGCAAACTGGCCGCCTACATCTTTCTGGGTGGACCACGAGCCGTCCAATTCTGGTTATTACAGGTGATCATCGGCCTCATCCTGCCCTTGGCCCTGGTACTGTTCCAATCCCTGCGAGAGAACCCCCTGGCCTCTCTGGTGGCGGGGGCGGCGACCATGCTGGGGACCTTTTTCGCGGTGGCTAACCTTTCCGTCGGCAGCCAGCTCATCCCCTTAACCCACCTGGAGTGGGAACAACTGGCCCCGGAACCTTTCAGGATGGCCTTTGGCATCATCGTTATGGTTATCTTGTTGCTGCTCTTCCTGGCCAGTTACAAGATTCTGCCGTATGAAAATCCAGTTTCTCAGAAAAGCGAGGCTTAGGATGGACGATTCCCGGAGAATATTCGTAAAAGGCGTGCTGGCCCTGGGGGCCCTGGCGGCCACCGGCGGCTGTATGCGGGCCAGTGAAAAACCGGCCCGCTGGATCAGCGGCGGGCCGGATGTGGACCCGGTAAGCGGCCCCAATGTCAAGTTTGTGCGTACGATCTGCCTGGGCTGCCATAGCGCCTGTGGCCTGCAGTGCAAGGTGGCGGACGGTGTCCTGGTGAAGATCGACGGCAACCCCTATCACCCCAACAACATGGAGCCGCATCTGCCCTTCAAAACCGACCCCAAGGAAGCGGAAAAAGTGAACGGCACGGTGTGCGCCAAGGGCGGCGCCACTATGCAGACGCTTTATGATCCCTTTCGCCTCCAACACC
>JALNYP010000177.1 GCA_023229795.1 Syntrophobacterales bacterium | reverse complement strand
GCTCGATCAAGGCCCCCCCAGTATCCTGGTTGGAGCGCTGGATGGCCATCTTGATTTTAGAAAGGGGGATCTTGTAGGCCGCCAGTTGGTTGGGGTCCACCACGACCTGGTACTGTTTGACAAAACCGCCGACACTGGCGACTTCGGAGACCCCGGGCACCGTTTGGAGCTGATAGCGCAGGTACCAGTCCTGGATACTGCGCAGTTGGGCCAGGTCATGTTTACCGGTGGGGTCTTCCAGGGTGTATTCAAAGACCCAGCCCACCCCGGTGGCATCGGGGCCCAGGGCGGGGTTCACGCTCGCCGGCAGTTTGCCCCGGACATAGTTGAGATATTCCAGCACCCGGGACCGGGCCCAATAAATATCGGTTCCGTCTTCGAAGATCACATACACCAGGGACTGGCCGAATTGGGAAAACCCCCGCACCACCTTGGCCCCGGGTACAGCCAGCATGGCGGTGGTGAGGGGATAGGTGACCTGGTCTTCCACGATCTGGGGGGCCTGTTCGGGAAAATCGGTGCGGATGATCACCTGGACGTCGGAGAGGTCCGGGATGGCGTCCACCGGGATGTTAAAGGCGGCGTAAATGCCCCAGGCAGTGACCAAAAGCCAGATGATCAGGACCAGGACCCGGTTGCGGACACAGGCTTCGATGAGGCGGGCAATCATGGGTTCAGGAGACCTTTAATGTTTATGACCGGGAGGCATGGCGGCCGGGGGGGCTTCTTTCTGGCCTTCCATTTTCATCCCCGCCGGCATGGCCGGCGGCGGGGTCGCCGCGGGCGCCGGCGCCCCGCCCGTCTTCATCTCCGGCTTCGCCGGTGGGGTCCCCCCCGGTTTGCCCTCCGACTCCTTGCCCGGCATCATCATCTGAACCGCTTCCCGGAAGCGGGACTCGGAATCCAGCAGGAATTGCGCCGAAGTAACCACTTCCTCACCCCCGCTCAGGCCTGAGATGACCTCACGGACGTTATTGCCGTCGCCGTAGACTCCCAGTTTGACCTCCCGGGGCTCGAAGCGCCCCTGGCCCAGGGCGATGAACACATGCTGTTTGAGGCCGGTGTCCAGCACGGCTTCCATGGGCACCACCACCGCCGGCTTGGTCACCGGGGACTCGATCTTTACCTGGGCGAACATCTCGGGCTTGAGCTTGAGCCCGGGGTTGGGGAAGCGCAGCCGCACTTTGGCGGTGCGGGTGGCTTCTTTGAGGTAGGGGTAGATATAATCGATCTTGCCCGGGAAGGTCTCGCCGGGCATATAGTCCAGGGTCATGGTCACCGGCTGCCCCACCTTGATCCAGGGAAGTTCATACTGATAAATATCGGCGTCCACCCAGACGGTGGAAAGATCGGCCACCTCCAACAGCGGCATGCCGGCCTGGACATACATGCCCTGGGTCACCATGCGCTTGGTGACGATGCCATTGGCCGGGGAGGCCAGGGTCAGGTTCTTTTTGACCTGGCCGGTGCGTTCCAGGGCGTCGATCTGGGCGGCGCTGATGTCAAAATAGGCCAGGCGGCGCCGGGAGGCCTCGGCCAGGCGCCTGGCTCCATCCGCCATCTCCTTCACCGGGCTGTTCTTCATGGCCTTGAGGTTGCGCGCCGCCAGGAGATATTCCTCCTGGCTCGAGACCAGATCCGGACTGTAAAGGCTCAAAAGCGTCTGGCCTTTGCGCACCGGGTCGCCCGTGGCATTGACGTAGAGGCGCTCCACCCAGCCGTTTACCTTGGTGGTGACGGTGGCCAGGTTGCGTTCATTAAAGGTCACCAGCCCCACGGCCAGGGTAAGCCGGGACAGGGGCCGGACTTCCACCTTGGCGGTTCTCACCCCCATGGACTGGATGGTGGCGGCTGACACCTTGATGGTGCCAGGGGCTTCCTCCCCCACATCTTCATAAACCGGGACCATGTCCATGCCGCAGGGGGCCTTACCGGGCTTATCCCGGACGTAGCCGGGGTCCATGGGCGACACCCAGTACTTGATCTTGCGCTCTTTTTGAGGTCCCGCGGCAGCGCCGGGAACTGGAGCCGCGGGGGCCGGGGCTTCTTCATAAACCGGCACCAGATCCATGTTCATGTAATCCTTGCCGGGCTTGTCCCGGACATATGTGGGGTCCATGGAAGAAACCCAGTGCTTGATTTTACGTTCTGCCTGGGGAGCAACCGCTACCGCCGGACCGGTGGGCTTTTGCGTCCCGGTTGGCGTGGCATAGACCGGCATCAGTTCATGGCCTTCGGGGTCCTTGCCGGGGGCCTCCTTGATATAATTGGGATTCTTGGGCGAGACATAGCAGAGGGCCTTCGGCTGAGGCTGGCCGAACGGCAGGGGCATTAAGCCGGAGAAGTAGAGTCCCCCCAGGATAACCAGGACCAGGATCAGTCCCAGCCCCCACCAGCCTTTGCGGCGCGACGCAGGAGTCATGGTTTGCCTCCGGCCGGCCGGGGCAATTCGGTGCCCACCAGCCACTCCAATTCAGCCCAGTTTTCTTCGAAATCCTTAAGGTATTCCTCTAATTGCATTTCCGCATTATAGACTGCTATCTGGTTTTGGTAGAGCTGATTAAAAGGCAGGGCGCCCACCTGATATGAGGCCAGGGCCGCGCCTACCGCTTGCCGGGCCTGGGGGATGATCCCCTGGTCGAAGAGCGAGATTTGCTTCGCCAGGCGCTGCAGCTTGGCATGCCGGTCTTTGATGGCCGCCGCCAACTGGTCTAAGGCGGATTGATGGGCGTCTTTGGCCGCTCCTTGTTTCGCCTGCTCTTCCCTGATCTTGGGCTTGATCTTGGAGCCGACCCAGATGGGCACGTTGAACATGACGCCGCCGGTAAACATGTCCGCCTGTTTTTGATTAATGGGCGAGGCCAAAGTTTCCCGGAAACCATACCCCAAAGATATCCTGGCATCGGGGAAATATTCCTTGCGGGCCAGGTCCACCGCCTTTTCCTGTTTGGTGATGATGAATTTTAGGGCTTGGAGCTGCGGCCGGGTTTCAGCCTGAGCCAGCAAGTCGTCCAATTTCAGGGAGAAGGGTCGGGGCTTTAACGGTTGGGGCCGGGATATGGGAGTTTGGGGCGGCTTGGCTCTCAGGGCGTTTAACTCCGCCCGGAACGATTCCTGTTTCTGGGTCCATTGGAGGAGGCGGTCCAG
>JALNYP010000176.1 GCA_023229795.1 Syntrophobacterales bacterium | reverse complement strand
ATCGACCTCCAATTGGCTATTAAAATAGTTAAGTGAACTGTATTGGATTTAGGGGGATTTAAAAATCAGCAAGTGGAATGAATTTATGGCAAACGCTATATGCAGAGGCGCACCTGCGTGTGCGCCCTCAGAAAGGCGGACACACAGGTCCGCCCCTACGTTAGAATTGAATCTCAAACAGCGAGCTGATGGAGTCTTCCTGGTGGGTGCGCACAATGGCCTGGGCCAGCAGGGGCGCCACCGTCAGTTGGACGATCTTGGGGCACTTTTGGGCCGCTTCGCTGAGCGGGATGGTATCGGTGACCACCAAGCGGTGCATGGGGGAGTTCGTGACCCGCTCCACCGCCGGCCCGGAGAGCACCGCATGGGTGCAGCAGGCGTTGACGTTGCGGGCGCCGTTCTGGAGGATGACCCCGGACGCCTCGCTCAAGGTGCCGCCGGTATCGATGATGTCGTCCAGGATGACCACGTCCTTGCCCAAGACCTCGCCGATGAGATTCATGGCCTTGGCTTTGCCCGGGGCGTCCCGGCGTTTGTCGATCAGACCCAGGGTGCCCTCCAAACGCTTGGCATAGGCCCGGGCCCGGGCTACCCCGCCGGCGTCCGGGGAGACGATGGCCAGATCGTCCTTAAAATTCTCCCGGATATAGGGGATCATGATGGGCGAGGCATAGAGGTTGTCCACGGGGATATCGAAGAAACCCTGGATCTGCCCGACGTGCAGGTCCATGGTAAGAATGCGGTTGGCGCCGGCGGTGGACAGGAGGTCCGCCACCAGCTTGGCGGTGATGGGCACCCGGGGCGCCACCTTGCGGTCCTGCCGGGCATAGCCGAAGTACGGGATGACCGCGGTGATACGCCGGGCCGAGGCCCGTTTCACCGCGTCGATCATGATCAGCAGTTCCATGAGGTTGTGGTTGGTGGGCGGACAGGTGGACTGAATCAGAAAGACGTCCTTGCCCCGGACGTTATCGGCAATCTCGACCCTGATCTCCCCGTCACTGAAGGTGTTGACCATGGCCTGCCCCAGGGGCAGGGAGAGATGATCGCAGATTTTCTGCGCCAGTTCGGGGGTGGCATTGCCCGTAAAGATGCGAATATTGTTATTCAACGCCGCATTCATAGATTTACTCGACCAAGCTTTCATGTGTATTTGTGAATTTGGGGCTTAGCACTGTTATGTTAAATCAAAGGGGAGGAGGGACGCAAGGGTAATTTCCGGCGGCTTGACTTTTTCTTGTATAACCAGAATATTAACGCCCCGAGCCGCGGCCGCGGCCAGTTCCCGGGCATAAGCCGGATCGACGGCCGCGGCGGGCCGCAGCAGTCGCGCGTCATGGCGCTGCACCACGAAGACGTTCCAGGCCAGGTGCCCCTGGCCGACCAGGTCCCCCAAATGCTCCAGGTGGCGGCGCCCCCGGCTGGTGACGCCGTCGGGAAACAGGGCCACCCCGTCTTCCACCCAGGTAACACTCTTGACTTCGAGGAACAGCAGCCGGTCTTCCACCTCCAGGACAAAATCCAGGCGGCTGCCCTGGGGGATGGAGACCTCGGCCCGCACCCGCCGGATGGGCGGCAGCCCCGGCAGGCCGCCCGCGGCTAGGGCCTCGGCTACGACCCGGTTGGGGGCCAGGGTGTCGATGCAGATCCACCCCGCGGGTCCCCGGAGAAACCGCCAGGTATAGGCGGTTTTGCGTCCCGGACGCGCATCTAAGGTCAGGAGGATCTCTTGACCGGGATCAAGGCAGCCCGTCAGTGCCCCGGAATTGGGCACATGGACCCACTCGCGCCGGCCCTCCGGCAACTCCACCAGAGCCAGAAAACGTTTTTGGCGCTCCAGAAAACGGGCGGGAACCAGGGGTGCGGAGAATAACACGAACTTAAGGGTATACGGCGGTCAGCAATTAGAAGGCGTACCAGACGCGCAACCAGTTTTGCAGGTCATCGCTGCGATTCAGGTTGCCCGCGGGGGTCAAGCTGCCACTCTCCATCTGGCTCTTGACCAGGAAACTCCACCGGCCCAGATCGTACTTGATCTGTGGTCCAAAACCCACGACCTGATTGACCATAGGCCGTTGAAAGGGAAAGCCTTCTTCGGAGGGACGATAGAGATAGCTATTCAGGCCCACCCGGAGGTTGGACAGCAGGCGGTAATCCATGGAATACTTCATATAAAGAGGCGAGTCATGGAGACGCTGCGGTTCGGCCGGGGACGGATCGCGGTTATAGCGGATGGAAATGTTGAGTTCCAGCTTTTTGGGCAGTTTGACGCTGGCGTCCCCGCCATCCTGATGCAACTGGAGGGACGGCACGCTGCCCGGCAACAGGGGATTCGAGAGGTTGGGAGCCTTGAGGGGTTTTTCGCCCAGCATCTGGGTTTCGAGGGAAGTCTGGGCTTCGATGGGGCGAATGGGCAGGGATCGATAGGCAGAATCTCCGGTGGCTGCCGGAGCGGGAGCGCATAACGCCGCGACCAGCCAGAAAGCCGTCAGCAGCCAGGCTATCCCCCATCTCGCCCGCATTGCTGGAATCCCCCAATTTCAGCTAAATACATTTTTTACGTACAATTAATATACACACGATTCAAGAATTGTCAAGTCAATTCTTTACATTAAAGGGCCCGGCCATACAGTTCGGCCAGGATTTCCCGCCCCCCCCGATCCAGCAAATCCTCGGCCATCCAGGTCCCTAATCCGGCCGCCTCGGCCACCGGACCGGTCTGCCGATCCCGCAAGACGCGCCGGCCTTCCAGGTCGCTGATCAGGGCCTCCAGATGAAGCACGTCGCCTTCCACCCGGCCCCGGGCCGCCACCGGCACCACGCAGCCGCCTTCCAGCCGGGCCAGAAAGGCCCGCTCCGCGGTCACCGCCAGGCGGGTGGGCGGGTCATCCAGAAAGGCCAACCGATCCCGGAGTTGCCGGTCAGCGGTGCGTACTTCCAGCCCCAGGGCCCCCTGGCCCACGGCCGGCAGCATGTCGGCTTCGGGCACCAGGCCGCGGTAGAGATGGGCCAGGCCCAGCCGGTTAAGCCCGGCCGCGGCCAGGATGAGGGCATCCAGGCCCAAACTTTCCATCTTCTTTAGACGGGTATCGACGTTGCCCCGCAAGGGCACGATAGAAAGGTCGGACCGCCGGTGCAGCAGTTGCACC
>JALNYP010000074.1 GCA_023229795.1 Syntrophobacterales bacterium | reverse complement strand
TCAGGGATGCTGCCGCTGGCCCACGGCCGGGTGAGCCTGGCCGGAGAGGATCTCGCCGGGGTGCCGGCCCACTTGAGGGTGAAGCGGGGCATCGCCCATGTCCCGGAAGGCCGGGGCATCTTCGGCAACCTGACGGTCCTGGAGAACCTGCGCCTGGCGGCCTACGTGCGCCGGGACTGGGACGTTCAGCGGGACCTGGAGAAGGTTTTCCAATTGTTCCCCAGGCTGGAAGAGCGGAGGCGACAATGGGGCAACACCCTGTCCGGGGGCGAGCAGCAGATGCTGGCCATGGGGCGGGCCTTAATGAGCCGGGCACGGCTCCTGCTGTTGGATGAGCCTTCCATGGGGCTGGCCCCTCTGCTGGTCCGGGAAATTTTCCGAGTGATCCAGCGCATCAACCGGGAAGGCGCCGCCATTCTGCTGGTGGAGCAAAACGCCCACCTGGCCCTGGAGATTGCCCACCGGGCCTATATTCTGGAGACCGGGGAAGTGGCGCTGTCCGGCCCGGCAGCGGAACTGCGCCACCATCCCCGGGTCCTGGCAGCCTACCTGGGCGGGGCGTAAGGGCAAGGAAATTGAGGGAAGGGCAGGGAGGGGGTAAACAATTTTCCCCCTCCCCAAAATCTAAGCCTTGCAGGTCTTCCGATCCGTGATGTCCTGGATAAAGCCTTCGTAGTAGCGGATGGCGCCGGTGTCGTCCCTTACGGCCCGGGCATTGACCGAGATCCAGAAGGTGCTGCCGTCTTTCCGGTTCACCTGGAACTCTCCGTCACGAACGACCCCCGTCTTGGCCATGGTGCGCCGCAATTCCTCCCGTTGCTGCGGGTCCACGAAGATCTGGTGATCCAGATCATTGATGGCGGCCACCATTTCCTGGGGGGAGTCGTAGCCGTGCATGTGGGCCAGGGCGGGATTGACGTCTAACAGGTTGCCTTCCGGAGTGCTCTGGAAGATGCCCATGACCGCATTCTCAAAGATGCCGCGGTACTTGGCTTCGGCCTCATTGACGGCCTTTTCCATCATCTTGCGTTCGGTGATATCCTGCATCATGGACATCTTGGACAGGCTGCCGTCGGGGTGCCGGATAGGGGTATTGACCACATAAAACCACCGATGATCCTTGGGGCTGAAGACCTCCCAGCGCACCGTTTCCCCCCGGAAGACCCGGTCGTTGACGCACCAGGGGCAGACCTCGTCCCGCTCATGGAGCACCCGATGACACTTCTGCCCCAGGGGATAATAACCGGTGCGCTCGATAAAGCGCTGGTTCATGAATTCCACTTCATAGTTTTGGGAGCAGATATAAATCAGGCCGTCGAAGGCTTCAATGATGGCTTCATATTGGGCCCACAGGTCCCGCCAGGCCTCGGTCAGACGCTGGCAGCGGGATTCTGCCTGTTCCGCGGCCGCAACTTTTTGGCGCAGTTCCGCCAATTCTTGGATCAGGTCGGCCCGGTCCCGGTCTGCGTCTGACATCGACAGCCTCGGATGGAGATGGAGTGGGAATATCCCGTTATCGACATTTTAAATATAAGATTAAATTATCTAAAAACCAGGGGTAGATGAAAGGGAAGATTGGGGCCGGTCCAGTAGTGAGACTTGGCCTCAATCTTCGGGGACTGGTTCGATATAAAAGACCTGAAGGAAGAGGCCCGGGGTCAGCGGGGAAAGTTCGCCATAGATCAGGATGGGCTCCAGCCGCTGCAACTTATACTGCTCGGCCTGCTCCGGGGTTATGGCCGCCAGATCATAGTAGCCGGTCAGGTTTTCCGTGCCGTAAGTCGCGAACCAGCGGAGTTGGTACCACCTGATGGGATACCGCGGCAGGGTCAGGTAATTTCGCACCATGGCCGGGTCATAATCCACATATTGCCAGAAATAGGCCTTGACCCGAACCTTCTGTCCGGCGTGAAGCCCGGCCGGTCCCGGGGCGAAAAGGTCCTGGTACTCAATAGGGGTGTAGGCCTGGGGATCGAAGCCGGCCGGTTGGGGCTGGAGCCGGCCACAGGCCGAGAGCGCCAACAGGCCGCACAGGAGCAAAGCCAGCAAGGGGACGGACCGCCCGGAGCGCCGGCGGAGGCTTATAGCCTGGGAGTGAGGTTGCCACCGGGATCTTTCGTGCCTGGGAGTTGCCTGAGCCGCGATTTTTTCCATAATATTACGAAAGGACTTTCATTAAGGAGAAGTGGTTATGGCCTGTCCCATCATTATCCGCCGCCACGAGGGGTTCCAGTCCTACCTGGTGCTGGATGATAACCCCCGGGAGTTATTGCGCCATGTCGGCTTTGCCGACCAGTTTTCCGTGCGTCCCTGGCTGGGGTCCGTGGACCCGTTGGATGCCCTGGAGGAATGGGCCGAGATGCTGGCAGAGGACCCGGATAATTACCTGATCACCGATGCGGAGCATTGGGATTACTGCCAGGAATGCTCCCAGTGGGACCAGTGCCAGATGTGGCCCCAGCGCTAGCCACATATTTGCGTGCCCCTCAGTCCGCGCCCAGGGCAATATGAGCCAGGACCTTGGCGTCTCCTATGAGGTGGCTCAGGTAACAGAACTCATTGGGCTGATGGGCGCCATCATTCGCGGTCATCCAGACGGCCGCGGGCAGACCTCGCTGCCGGAAGAAGGCGGCCACGGTGCCGCCGCCGATGCCCTGGGGAATGGCCTCCCGGCCGTAAACCCGGCGCACGGCCTGCTGGAGGGCCTTGACCACCGGGGCCTCCGGCGCGGTGGGGGGCGCGCTGGGCAGCCATTGCACCGGTTCCACGGCCACGGTAACCCCTAACTTGCCGGCCGCCTCGGTGGCTATGGCCTGGATGCGGGCTTTAACCTGTTCCAGATCATAGTCCGGCAACACCCGGCAATCCAGATAGAAGACGCCCCGGCCCGGAATGGTATTAATGTTGGGGACGTTGGCCTCTTTTTTGGTGGGCTCGAAGGTGCTCATGGGTGGCCGGAACAGCGGGTTTTGCAGGGGAAATTCCCGCTGCAAGCCGTCTAAGGCCACGATGACGTGCGCCGCGGCCCTCAAGGTATTTTTGGCCTTGTGGGGGCGGGAGGCGTGGCTCTGCTTCCCCATCAGGGTCAACTTGAGCCAGAGAATGGATTTTTCCGCCACCTCGATCATGGTGCCGTCCTGGCTGCCGGCATCGGGAACGATGATCAAGTCTTCGGGGGAAAAAAGCTGGCCATGCTCGCGGAGTAGATAGGCCAGGCCTTTGTCGTTGCCGGTTTCTTCATCCGCTACCAGGGCCAGGGCAATGGTGCGCGGCGGGGTGATCTTGAGGTCGAGGCAGGCCTTGACGGCCAGGAGCGACATGACGATGCCGTGATGGTCGTCTTCGGTGCCTCGCCCGTAGAGGCGGTCGCCGTCCACCCGGAGGGTGAAAGGGTCGGAGTCCCAGAGGGTGAGATCGCCTGGGGGCACCACGTCCAGATGGCTCAATACCCAAACCTTTTCCGATGATTGGCCGGGGAGATAGACCACCAGGTTGGGGCGCTCGCCGGCCGGTACCCGGGTATCGGGGGCCGGATAGTGGTGCACCTTAAGGCCCCAGCTTTGGAGGAGGTCCGTCAGGAAGGCGGCCTTTGCGGTTTCGCCGACTCCCCCCACTTCCGGTCCCAGGGCCACCCGGGAAACCAGTTGCCGCTGCAGTTCAATCACCTGTTCTTGATAGGTATCAAGACGCTCGCACAGGAGCCGGAACATTTCAGTCGTCGTCATCAGCAAACCTGCCTGTATCAGAATCGATTATGGTATAGTCGGGGCCGGAGGAAAAATCGCCAACCGGTGCCCCCGGGCTTTTCCTTCCTGGCGCCATCATATATAATTCGAGTGCTTAAAGACAAGAGGAGTTTGATGCCCTTCCAGGGTGTTTATGATTGGTTGCGATATCTTTGCAGAAGAAAACCCATTTATTTATAGCGGGCAAGGCGGGCCCTACGCCTGGCCAGCAACTTCTCAGGACAAAAATTGACTCGCGGATAAGGAGGAAGATTCATGAAGGTCAAACGGATTGCGCACTTAGGTATCGCCGTCAAGGATCTGGAGCCCCCCAAAAAACTCTATACTGAAGGCCTCGGTCTGAAGCTCGCCGGCGAAGAAGTTGTTGAGGCCCAGAAGGTCAAGGTTAGCTTCATCCAGGTCGGGGAATCGAACCTGGAACTGCTGCTGCCCACCCAGCCCGACAGCGCGGTGGGCAAGTTTCTGGAGACCAAGGGCGAAGGCTTCCATCACCTGGCCCTGGAGGTGGAGGATATCCATGCCGCGGTAGCGGAACTGAAGGCCATGGGGGTGCGCCTCATCGATGAGAAACCCCGGGAGGGCGCCCACGGCGCGTTGGTGGCCTTTATCCACCCCAAGGCCACCTTTGGCCTGCTGGTGGAATTGTGCCAGTATCCCCACTGAGCTAAACCTCGATGGGGATCAGCACGGCGGCCCTGGTGGCCCAGGTCCAGGTCAATATCCCCTTTGCCTTTCTGCAGGCCGGGTACCTCGAGCTCTTTTTGCGCCGGGGCCTCAATCCGGAGATTGGCCTGGACGCCTATAGCCTGGGGCATTACGCTCCCGGGTTCTTTCGCCGGGCGGCTGGGGCCTTTCAAGCCGCGGGGCGGCACATCACCCTGCACGGCCCTTTTCAAGACCTGGCTCCGGGGGCGCTGGACGATGGCGTGCTGGCGGCGTCGCGCCGCCGGCTGCGCCAGGCCTTCCGTTATTTGCCGGTCTTTCGGCCGAGGGCGGTGGTTTGTCATCTGGGCTATGAAGAGCGGCATTATCGCTGGGACCAGGAGAACTGGCTGGCCCGGAGCGCCGCTACCTGGAAGGAGTTGGCCGCCCTGGCGGCGCCGTATGGCGTGCCGGTGATGCTGGAAAACGTCTATGAGACCGACCCGGAGCTCTTCCGGGAAGTCCTGAAACGGGTGAACATGCCCAATGTGCAGGTCTGCTTTGACGTGGGGCACCTCCTGGCCTTCAGCACCGGAGATTTCGATACCTGGCTCAAAACCCTGGCTCCGGTCATCGGCCATCTGCACCTGCATGACAACCACGGGGATGGCGATTCCCACCTGGCCTTGGGGGCTGGCCGGGTCCCGCTCAAAGAGGTCCTCCGATATCTGGCCGCGCACCACCGCCGCCCCTCCATTACGCTGGAACCTCATCAGGAAGGCAGCCTGGAGCCGTCCCTGGAGTATCTGGCCGAGATTTGGCCGTGGTAGAGGCCGGGCCGCGGCTGCCGTAATTGCTTTACAGCCGGAGGGCGAGGGGATAGAATACATCTATCTGTAAAACTTAGTCCGTACATGAGGAAACTTCCCCAGGGCCCGAAACCGGGTCCGCCGACATAACAAGGACGTCGCCAATTTTATGAAGCGCCTAGCTATTCTTGGTTCTACCGGCTCCATCGGCCGCAGCACCCTGGCGGTGGTGGCCGAGCACCCCGGGGAGTTTGCTGTGACGGGGTTGGCCGCGGGCCAAAACGTCGAGGTCCTGGCTCAACAAATTCAAGAATTCCAACCCCTCCGGGTATCGGTCCGAGATCAAGAGACCGCGGGGCGGCTGAAGCTTCTTTTGCCCGCGAATAGGCATCCGGCCATTTTATGGGGGCCGGAAGGCGCCAAGGAAGTGGCTCTCGCCGATGGAGTGGACCTGGTGGTCTCGGCCATGGTGGGCGCGGTGGGCCTGGAACCCACCCTGGCCGCGATTGAGGCCGGCATTCCGGTGGCTTTGGCGAACAAAGAGACCCTGGTGGCTGCGGGCTCCCTGGTGATGGCCGCGGCCAAGGCTAAGGGCGTGCCCATCCTTCCCGTGGACAGCGAGCACAGCGCCATTTTTCAGGCGTTGCAGGGCCAGCGCCCGGAGGACGTGGGCCGGCTCTGGCTGACGGCGTCCGGGGGGCCGTTTCGGACCTGGGAGGCGGAGCGCCTGGGCCAGGTTACTGCGGCCCAGGCCCTGAAGCATCCCAACTGGTCCATGGGGCCCAAGATTACCATCGACTCGGCCACCATGATGAACAAGGCCCTGGAGGTCATCGAGGCCTCGGTGCTCTTCGGGCTGCCGGTGGATCAGGTAGGGGTTTACATCCATCCTCAGAGCATCATTCATTCCCTGGTGGAGTTTGTGGACGGCTCGGTGCTGGCCCAATTGGGGGTGCCGGACATGCGCCTGCCCATCGCCTATGCCCTGACCTATCCCCGGCGGCTGCCCCTGAGCTCTCCGCCCCTGGACCTGTGCCGGGTGGGGCAGCTCACCTTTGAAGCTCCAGATCTGACCCGGTTTCCGGGTTTGGGTCTGGGTTATGCTGCGGCCCGGAACGGGGGCACCATGCCGGCGGTGCTCAATGCCGCCAACGAAATGGCGGTGGCCGCGTTCCTGGAAGGCCGTTTAAGCTTTATGGGCATTCCCCAAACGGTGGAGGCCACCATGGCCGCGCATCAACAGCAACCACTGGAAAGCCTGGAACAGGTTCTGGCCGTGAACCGTTGGGCCCGGGATTTTGCCCATGGTTTGATCAATCAGGGCCGATATCATTCTTGATTAAGAATCCGCCGCAGGAGTACTCTAAGCTTATATGATCACTGTTTTTGCAACCATCATAGTCCTGGGAGTTCTCGTCTTCGTCCACGAATTGGGCCATTTCCTCATGGCCAAACTCTTCGGAGTCCGGGTGGACGCCTTTTCCCTGGGCTTCCCACCGAAGTTCCTGCATAAAAAGATCGGGGAGACAGATTATCGCCTATCCGTAGTGCCGCTGGGCGGCTACGTCAAGCTATTCGGGGAAAATCCCAACGACGAAGTGCCTCCCGAACTGGAACCCGTATCCTTTTCCCATCACTCGCTCTGGCACCGGTTTGTGATTGTGATGGCCGGCCCCGCCTTTAATCTCATTTTTGCGGCCCTGGCGCTCTGGCTGGTGTTCACCTTTTCCGGCATTCCTTATCTCACCACGGAAATCGGCGGGGTGAAAGAGGGGTCTCCCGCGGCCCAGGCCGGCCTGGAAAAGGGGGATAAGATTTTATCCGTGGCGGGGCAGAAGGTGAGCCGGTGGGAAGACCTCTCCCAAACCATCCGCCAGGTCGGCGAGAAACCTTTGACCCTGTCGGTGCAGCGGGGCGAGCGGGTCTTTGAGCTCCGCCTGACTCCCGAGCGCATGGAAACCACAGATATTTTCGGGTCCAAGGTCTCGGCCGTGATTATCGGCATTACCTCCGGAGAGAAGCCGGCCATCGAACATGTGGGGCCGGTCCAGGCCCTGGGGGCGGGCGTGCTCTATACAGGCCGCCTTACCTGGCTGACTGTAGAGAGCCTCTATAAACTGGTAACCCGGGAAGTGCCGTTGAAGAACATGGGCGGGCCGATTCTCATCGCCCAGGTGGCTGGCAAGCAGGCGGAAATGGGGGCGGCGGCCCTGCTGCAGTTTATGGCCGCGTTGAGCGTCAACCTCTTTCTGCTCAACCTCCTGCCCATTCCGATTCTGGATGGGGGCCACCTGTTTTTCTTCACCCTGGAAGCGATTCGGGGCAAGCCGGTGGACATCAAGCACCGGGAGATGGCCCAGGGCTTGGGCCTGATGTTGATCCTGGCCCTGATGATCCTGGTGTTCTATCAAGATATTCTGCGGCTGATGACGACCCAGGCCCACTAAAACCGTGCTGATCCTGGCTCTCGATACCGCCACCGAAAAGGGCAGCCTGGCCCTGGCGGAGGGCGACCGGGTGCTGATGGAATATGGTCTGGAGGCCCACGGCGCTTACCTGACCCGGCTGTTGCCCGGGGTGGAAGCGATCTTCAACCGGACCGGCAAGCAACCGGCGGACCTGGCGGCTGTGGCCGTGAGCGTGGGTCCCGGCAACTTTACCGGGCTCAGGATCGGTCTGGCCACCGCCAAGACTCTGGCCTGGTCCCTGAAAATTCCCCTGGTGCCGGTGCCCACCATGGAGGTGCTGGCGGCCCAGGTGCCGTGGCAGCCGGACCCCATCGGGGTGGTCATGGACGCGAAAAGGGGTGAGGTCTTCTGGGGGTTGTTTCGCGGCCCGGAGAATCGGCCCCGGCTCCTGGAAGGGCCGCTGCGAATGGCGGTGGGTGAACTGCCGGGCCGGCTGCACGCCCCGATGGTCCTTACCGGCCCCGGCCTCGAGGCCCACCACGACACCCTGACGGCGCTGCTGCCCCCGGAGATCGCCTGGGCTCCGCCGGACCTGCGCCTGCCCCGGGCCGCGACCGTGGCCCGCCTGGCGTTGCACCGCCTGGAATCGGGCCAAACCGCCAACCCCGCCCAACTGGTGCCTACCTATCTGAGACCTGCGTTGTAATTTCAAGTTTCGTTTCAGATTAGCCGTGCGATGTAGGGGCGCGCCTGCGTGTGCGCCCGTTATGGCACATGCTCAAAAACCAAAATCCCCCCTAACCCCCCTTTGTCAAAGGGGGGAACTACAAGGAATTGCTATAAAAGTCCCCCTTTGGAAAAGGGGGATTTAGGGGGATTTAAAAATGAGCAAGTTGATTGAATTTATAGCAAACGCTATAGGTCCGCCCCTACGGAAGGTCTTATTGAGGAGGCCCGAAAGCGCGGCGGATAAAGTCCTTCTCCTCGGCCCGGTTTTTGACCTTTTCGTTGAGGCGGGCTTCGAGCAGGCGGTCCAGCATCTCTTTGATGAGGGGGCCGGGTTTATAGCCCAGGGCCACCAGGTCCCGCCCTTTGAGGTCGGGCTTGAGATGCTTGAGGTGGGTGAAAAAGAGAGAGATGGCCTTCCGGGAGCTCTCGTGGCGGGATTTGGCCATCATCATCAGGATGAACTCGGTGGCCAGGGGGGTCAGGAGGTGGTAGACCTGGGTCCGGCTCGGTTCCCCGACGCGGAAGAGTCTGACCAAGGCCTGGTCGGCGGCCTCTTTGCCTTTGAGGATGGCCGCGGCCTGCTTGGGGGACAGGTTGAAGCGGCCCAGCATCTCTTCCAGTTCCGTCAGGGTCAGATGATCTACCAATCCCAGGAAGTATACCAGCCAGCGGCTATACTTGCCCTCCAGATAGAGCAGGTCGTACCAGGAGAGGACCGCCTGGATGCGCTCCAGCATGAGGCGGGTGGCATCGTCGAAGCCCAGCCGAGGATGCACCGCAATGAGGAGTTGGAATTCCGCCAGACGGGTGATGGCGGGAATGGGATTTTCCTCCTGGAGGATGAGCCGCAGTTCCCCGAACAGGCGGGCGCCGGAGAGGCGGTCGAAAAAGTTGTTCTTGACCGCGTTGTTGATCAGGTTGGCGGCCAGCTTGGTGATGCGGAATTTGAAGCGCTGTTCGAAGCGGATGGCCCGGAAGACCCGGGTGGGATCTTCGACGAAGCTCAGGTTGTGGAGCAGGCTGATACGGCCTTCCTTTATATCCCGCTGGGCCCCGAAAAAATCCAGCAAGGTGCCGAATTCACCGGGATTGAGCTTCAACGCCAGGGTGTTGATGGTGAAGTCCCGGCGGTAGAGGTCCATCTTGATGGAGCTATATTCCACGATGGGCAGCGCGCCCGGGGCCTCGTAGTATTCGGTGCGGGCGGTGGCCACGTCGATCTTAAAGCCGTCGGGGAAAATAATCACCGCGGTCTTGAATTTTTGGAACTCCCGGGACCGGGCGCCGAATTGGGCCGCGAACCGCCGGGCGAAGACAATGGCGTCCCCTTCAATGACGATATCGATGTCCAGGTTCTCGTGCTTGAGCAGCAGGTCCCGGACGAACCCGCCCACCACGTAAGCGTGATAGGTTAATTCCTCCGCCACCTGGCCCACCTGCTTCAAGATTTCCAGGATGGGTTTGGGCAGGCGCTCCCGCATCATGGATTCGATGTTCTTGGTGCGGATCGGCTGGGACCATTGGGCTTCGTCATTTTCTGAAATGAGCAGGTGGAGGAGGTCGGTGCGGCTGATCAGGCCGATGACCTTGCCGTCTTCCACCACCGGCAGGACGCGCTGCTTGTTGATGACCAGGCGGTCCCGGATTTCGGCGATGGAGGCCTCAGGGTCCACCGTGGACACTTCGCTGTTCATGTAGTCCTTGACCGGATGGCGCCTCAAGCCGTGAAAAATGCCCTTTTCCACGGTTTGGCGGGAAATCAGGCCCAGGAGCTTGCCGCCGGTAATGACCGGCAGGGCATTGATGCTATACCGGTTGAGCATGACTTCCGCTTCCTCCAGGGTGACCTCCGGGGTAACGGATTTGACCGGGAAGCTCATGATCTCCCGGGCCAAACGCCGGGGATGTATCCGGGCCTGGAGGATTTGCCGCAATTTTTCCTCCACCTGGGCCAGGGGCTGGTCTTTGATGGCCGCGGACGCGGCATAGCTGTGTCCGCCGCCCCCCATTTCGGAGAGGATGTCGGCCACGTCCACCTCGGGCAGGCGGCTCCGGCCCACCACAAAGACCCGGTCCTCCATCTGGGCCAAGGCAAAGAGCACCTGAATATTTTCCACGTCCATGAGGCGGTGGGCCACCACCGCGAAATCGGGGACGTATTCCGGGGCGGTGGTGCGGGCCAGGACCACTTCGATACCCCCGGCGTGGAAGCTGGTGGAGTGTTCCAGGAGGTCGTTGAGGAGGGCCACCTGCTCGGCGTTTAGTTCCCGGGTGATGATTTCGGAGACTACGTTGAGATCGGCGCCCCGGCTGAGGAGAAAGGCGCCGGCCTCAAAATCCTGGGGGGTGGTGGAGGCAAAGGTGAAGGACCCGGTATCCTCGAACAGGCCCAGGGCCATGACGGTGGCCTCGGGGGGAGACAAGGCGATGCCCCGCTCCTTGATGATGCGGGTGAGGATGGCGGTGGTGGACCCTACCATTTCCACCACCTCCACGCTGCCGTGCACGTCTTCGTCGCTATCGGGGTGGTGGTCGTAGATGTGAATATCCACCGCGCCACTGGCGGCCACTTCGGCGAATTTGCCGATGCGCGAGGCCTGGCGGGTGTCCACCAGGATGAGGCGCTTGATCTCCTCCAAGGGCACCTGTTTCATCCGGGTAAAATCTACGAAATAAAAACTGGAGCGGATGAAAAAGTCCCGGAGGTTGCGCTCCTGGGAGCCCGGAAAGACCAACAGGGCGTCGGGGTAGAGCTTTTTGGCGGCCACCATGGAAGCCATGGCGTCAAAGTCGGCGTTGAGGTGGGTGGTGATGACCTCCAGGGTGCGGGGCGCGGCCGCCGGTTTATTCCGGTTGGTCATGGCCGGGGGTGGGATTTCCGATGCACCAGTTTGAGGCGCGCCGCGTCCAGGTGGGTGTAAATCTGGGTGGTGGCCAGATCGGCATGGCCCAGGAGCAGTTGCAGGACGCGCAGATTGGCGCCCCGGGACAAAAGATGGGTGGCGAAAGAATGCCGCAGGGTGTGGGGGCTCAGGGTTTTGACGCCGGCCTTGAGGGCGTATTGCTTCAGGAGCTTCCAGAAACCCTGGCGGGAGAGTTTGCCGCCCCGCTGATTGACGAAGACGTAGGGGCTTTCCCGGCCCTTGAGCAGGCGGGGCCGGGCCTGGTCCAGGTAGAGCTGGAGCTTTTCTACAGCCAGGGGCACCATGGGCACCACCCGTTCCTTGGAGCCTTTACCCAGAGGGCGCACCACGCCGCGCCGCAAGTCCAGTTGCTTGAAGGTCAGGCCCACCAACTCGGAGACCCGGAGGCCCGTGGCATAGAGGACCTCCAGGAGGGCCTGGTCCCGTAAGCCCGCGGGGGTGGCAGGGTCCGGGGCGTTCAGCAGCGTCGCCACGTCGGCCTCTCCCATTACCTGGGGCAGCCGCTGGGGCAGGCGGGGGGAATCCAGTAGCTCCACGGGGTTGGCTACGACCTGTTCCTCCCGCTGGAGGAAGCGGAAAAATTGCCGCAGCGCCGACAACCGCCGGGCCCGGCTGCGGGCCGCCAGACCCCGGGCTTCCAGCGCGGCCAGATAGCTCTGGAGGTCGGCCAGGTCCACCGCAGCCCAAGCCGTCCGGCCAAGGGTGGTGAGAAATTCCCAGAAATCCTGGAGATCCCGGGCATAGGCCGACAGGGTCAAGGGGGCCAGGCCCCGCTCGACGCCGAGATGCTGATAAAATTGATTGAGCGCCGCGTCCATGGGATGGCGATTCTTTGGGAAAGGGGGCCAGGGGCCGACGGTCCCTGCCCCCTCTCCCCCAACCCCCATTAAGAGAAATAATTATACAAATGTCGTAATTTGCTATAATTTGCCTAAGATTATACCCTGAGTTTCGGAAAAGTATAGTTTCAGGGCACAGAAAGAACGGTGCGCAGTGCGCACCCTACCTGCAGCTGCCTCAGCCAATCCTTTGTTTTTGGGCTGAAAAGCTGACCGCTGAAGGTTGATAGCTAAAAATTGAGTCAAATTATCTACGGACGGCACCCGGTCCTGGCGGCGCTGCGCCAGGCTGACAACCCCCTGGAGGAGGTCATCGTGGCCGAGGGGGCCGGCGGGGCGTGGCTCCATGAGGTGAAGCGGCTGGCCTGGGCCGCGGGGGTGCGTTTGCGGGTGCAGGAGCGGGCGGCGCTGGACCGCGTCTGCGGCACCGTAAACCACCAGGGGATCATGGCCCGGCGGGGCAGCTACACCTACCGGAGCGAAGTGGAGCTTCTGGATATGGTAGAGGGCCTGGCCGCTCCGGCGCTCCTGGTGGCCGCGGACGGCCTCACCGACCCCATGAACCTGGGGAACCTCTGCCGCAGCGCCCACGCGGCGGGAGCGCACGGTCTCATTATCCCCAAGGACCGGGCCGCGGGGGTGACGCCCACGGTGGCCAAGGCCGCGGCCGGGGCACTGGAATACCTGGCGGTTTATCGGGTGACCAACCTGGCCGATTGCCTGAAACGCCTCAAGGAGGCCGGGCTTATGATAATCGGCACGGCTGCCGATGCTCATAACAGCATCTATGACACTGACCTGACCCAGCCCCTGGTCCTGGTCATCGGCAGCGAAGACAAGGGAATGCGGCCCCGGGTGCGCAAGCAGTGCGATCTAGTGGTATGTATCCCTATGGCCGCGCCGGAGGTCGGGTCGCTGAACGCCGCCACTTCAGGCGCGGTGGCCCTCTTCGAGGCGCGGCGGCAGCGCTTGATTAAAGCTCTCAGCTAATCGGCTTTCAGTAAAGAATAAGGCGGTCAGCGGCCTATCTTCGACAAAGTTAAACTTAGGCCAAATTCCCGAATTCGGCGGGCATAGTTCGCCCTATAGATTTCCCGACTGTCGCCGCAGAAGGCATAGGGCGGCCTGTGGCCGCCGAAAACAGTCTGAAAACTTCTGCAGCAGCCTGAAATGGCAAAACCAGTCCAAATCGCTTGCCAGCGCTAAAGCCTGAGGGTATCATTCGCCTTATGGGGCGCATCTGGGCATGGCGGGAGGAGGCCGGCGGAGCTTTTTGGGCGGAGGCGCGGGCGGTGCTGGAGAAAAACCGCGTCCTGGCGGTGCCCACGGAGACCTTTTACGGCCTGGCGGTGAATCCCTTCCGGGAGGAGGCCTTAGCCCGGCTCTTTGCGTTGAAGGCTCGGGCCCCGGAAAAACCGGTGCTGGTGCTGGTGGACGGGCCTGAGAGGCTGGCGCAGGTGGTCCGGGAGGTGCCGGAGGTGGCTGCCCGGCTCATGGCGCGGTTCTGGCCGGGGCCTTTGACCATTATTTTCCCGAGCCTGCCCCAACTGCCCCGGCGGCTCACCGGAGGCACCGGGACCATCGGCGTGCGCCAGCCCCGGCAGGGGCTTACCTGCCGCTTGATCACCGAGCTGGGGTTCCCCATCACCGGGACCAGCGCCAACCGTTCCGACCGGCCGCCTCTGGCCCGGGCCGCGGACGTGGCCCGGGAATTCGGCGATGAGGTGGACCTGATTTTGGACGCGGGTCCCTGTCCGGGGGGATTGCCGTCCACCATTGTGGACGTCACGAGCTCACCGCCCCGGCTGGTGCGGCCCGGGGCGATTGTGCCGATGGAACTGGCCGAGATTATGCCTGAGATGGAACCGATTCCGGACGAGAGGGGGGCACGGTGAAAGATCCGGTGGTGCTGGCCATTGACCTGGGGGGCACCAATGTCCGCCTGGCCCTGGTGAACGTCGAGGGCCAGATTCTCTCCCGCTGGGAACGGGCTACGGCCTCCATGCCCGACCAGGAGGCCCTGGTATCCACCCTAGCCGGGGACCTGGCCCATGCCAACAAGGAAGCTCATTCCCAGGGCTGGCAGATCAAAGGGGGCGGCATCGGGGTGCCGGGGCGGATTCTGCCCGAGGCAGGCCGGGTGGTCTTTTCGCCCAACGTGCCGGCCTTGAATGAGTGCGCCCTGATAGAGCGCCTGTCGCCCGGGCTGGCGTGGCCTTTGTTTTTGGAAAACGATGCCAATCTCTTCGCCCTGGGGGAACACTGGCTGGGGGCCGGGGCCGGCCGTGAACATATGTTGGGGATCACCCTGGGAACCGGGGTGGGAGGCGGGCTGATCCTCAATGGGCGGCTGTGGGCCGGCACCCAGGGTACGTCGGGGGAAATCGGGCATATGACCGTGGAGCCGGAAGGCCAAAAATGCCACTGCGGCAGCCGGGGCTGCCTGGAGACCATGGCCTCGGCCTTCTGGACGGTGGCCTGGGTTAAGGAGCAACTGGCCCAGGGAGCTTCGTCGTGGCTGCGGGAACTCTATGAAGCGGAGCCGGACGCCATTCGGGGGGAAACCCTGGTGCTGCCGGTATTAAGGAATGATCCCCTGGTGCTGCGGGCCTTTGAGCGGGTGGGTAAGAGCCTGGGCCAGGCTATCGCGGCGGTGGTGCACCTCCTGGGAATTTCGCAAATAGTTATCGGCGGCCGCTTTGCCCGGGCTTGGGAGGTGTTTGAACTCCCGTTGCGGGAGGAACTGTTCCGGCGCTTGACCCTGTTTCCCCCGGAGCAGGTGTGCGTCTGCCCGGCTAAACTGGGTGACGACGCCGGCCTGGCGGGGGCAGCGCGCCTGGCCTGGCAGGCGAGTGAGGGAAAATGACTTAGGGTTCTGGGTTTTAGGTTCTGGGTTCTGGGAAAAACCTGCTTTGACTTAGGACCCCAGAACCCAGAACTTGTTCTTGAGGAGGCTATGACATGGCAACAATTCCCGTGGCCCGGCCCACGTTGGGGGAGGAAGAGGCCGCGGCGGCCCGCCGGGCGATTCTCTCGGGCTGGGTGGTGCAGGGGCCCGAGGTAGAGGCTTTGGAGAAGGAGTTTGCCGCGGCGGTGGGGGCGCCCCTGGCCGTGGCCTGCTCCAGCGGCACCGCGGCCCTGCATCTGGCCTTGATGGGCCTGAACCTGGGACCGGGAGACGAAGTCATTACCGTCAGCCATTCGTTTATCGCCACCGCCAACGCGGTGCGTTACGTGGGGGCGACGCCGGTATTCGTGGATGTGGAGGCCGAGACCGGCAATATGGACCCGGGGCTGATCGAAGCGGCCCTCACCCCCCGCACCCGGGCCATTCTGGCGGTGCACCAGTTGGGGATGCCCTGCGACCTGGGGCGGATTCTGCCCCTGGCCGCAAAACACCACCTGGCGCTGGTGGAGGACGCGGCCTGCGCGGTGGGGTCGGAGATCAGCCTCACGGCCGGCGTCTGGGAGCCCATCGGGCGGCCCCGGGGAGACCTGGCCACCTTTTCCTTCCACCCGAGGAAGATCATCACCACCGGGGACGGGGGCATGATCACCGGGCGGGACCCGAAGATCATGGCGCGGCTGGCGAAGCTCAGGACCCATGCCATGTCACTGTCCACCGCCGAGCGGCACGGGGCCGGGAAGGTGATGTTCGAGGCCTATCCGGAGGTGGGCTACAATTACCGCTTGAGCGATATCCAAGGCGCAGTGGGCCGGGAGCAGGTCAAGCGTCTGCCCCAACTGATTGCGCCCCGGCGGGTCCTGGCGGCCCGCTACCATGAGGCTTTCTCCCGGCTTTCCCAGGTGACGGTGCCCCAAGAACCGGCCTGGGCCCGGAGCAACTGGCAGTCTTATTGGATAACCCTGACCCCGCAAGCCCTGCAGAGCCAGGTGGAGGTGATGCAGGCGCTGCTGGCCCGGGGGATTCACACCCGGCGAGGGGTGATGTGCGCCCATCGGGAGCCGGCCTACCAGGACCTGCCGCTCAGGCAGCCTCTGCCCGTGAGCGAATATCTGCAAGACCACAGCATTATCCTGCCCCTTTATCCCGACCTGACCGAGGCCGAGCAGGATCAGGTGATCACCGCGGTGCGGGAGATCCTGACCTGAGGCAGGCTCTCCGGGGCCCCAAACCGACGCCGGCGGCAAGGACCGGAACAGGAGCGGGGCCCGGCAGGCGGCCGATGAGGGAATGGCGCTGAGGCCGCGCTCCCTTTTCTTCCTATCCCGGTAATCCTCACCACCAGACTTCTGCTACATTCGCAGCCGGATCAAAACCCAGGCCTATCTCGAGGCCTGGACTCCTCTTGAAATCTTGAGAAAAATGACAATTTTGCAGGTAGCTTGGCTGGCGATACGGCCGGCTGGGCGGCCTCATACCAAGTCGCGCCCATAGAAGTCAGGAAACCCTTGACCTGTAGGGGCGCACCTGAGTGTGCGCCCTCAATCCAGGGCGGACACATAGGTCCGCCCCTAAGAGAGATAAATTACCGGTTCGATCGTATCTTGGTATCACTGGTATAAAGCCCCAGGCAGGCCAGACCGGCCCAGGCCTGGGCCGCGGTTCGGAGACGACAAAATGGTTAACAAGCTGAGCTACAATAATGTCAATTGATATACCCCTTTTGGAGAAATAAGGCGGATAAGAAGTCAATAATGTAATTATAAAATAGCTAAAAAGACAAATATGTATAGTTAGGATTGGGCCATATTTAATAACATATGGGAATTATTGAAAAATATTGTGGCACAGGAATTGCTTAGGAATATGACAAATATTCTGCTTGAGGAGAAATGGTATTATGAATTCGGGTGATACTGCCTTTATGTTGGTCTCCGCGGCCCTGGTCATGCTCATGACCCCGGGGCTGGCTCTGTTCTATGGGGGCATGGTCCGTTCCAAGAATGTCTTGGGCACCATCATGCAAAATTTTATTCTCCTGGGCGTGATCAGCATCTTATGGGCCATTTACGGTTACAGCCTGGCCTTTGGCCCGGATCTCGGGCACTTCATCGGCAATCTGGATTGGGTCGGTCTGGCGGGGGTAGGTTTGGAACCTTTTAAGACTTATTCCGAGACTATTCCGCATCAGACCTTCATGATCTACCAGGCCATGTTTGCCATCATCACCCCGGCCCTGATCACCGGCGCCTTTGCCGAACGCCTAAAGTTCAGCACTTTTCTGGTGTTCATGGTCGTATGGTTCACCATCGTCTATTGT
>JALNYP010000175.1 GCA_023229795.1 Syntrophobacterales bacterium | reverse complement strand
AACATAAAATCTTACAACAAAATCAAATAGATGTCTAGAATTATTTTATCAAGTGATTATAATATGTTAACCTAAACAGCCGAACCTCCCCCCGGACTTGTGGGTAATGATAAGCCCCCGGCGGGGGAGAGGGCTGGGGTGAGGGGAAGTCAGCAGTAGGGTGCGCACTGCGCACCATGGTTGAGGTTTCTTTTGTCAGACCGTTGGACCGCCCTACAAGTCCTTTTGGAAACCGGCGTCAGCCAGGGCGTCTATACTGCCGCCGTGGCCCTGGTGGGGCTCGAGGGCAACCTCCTTTGGGAAGGCGCCGCGGGCCGGCTGTCTCGGGACCCGAGCGCCGCGGCGGTAAGCGCCGACACGGTCTTCGACCTGGCCTCCCTCACCAAGCCCCTGGCCACCACCCTGGCCCTCATAGTCCTGGCGGCTCAGGGTAAATTCAGCCTGGCCACCACCCTGGGTGCGGTTCTGCCGCCTGCCTGGCTGCCCCGGGACAAGCAATCCCTGGCCCTGGGCAGCCTCCTCACCCACCGGGCCGGGTTGCCCGCCTGGCGGCCCTTCTACCCGGACGTCCTGGCCGCGCCCGCGCCAGCCCGCCCTGCCCTCCTGGAGCGCCTGGCCGCGGCCGCTCCCCTGGACCACCCCCCGGACACCGTCACGCTCTATAGCGACCTGGGATTTATGCTGCTCAAGGCCGTAGCGGAACATCTCAGCGGCCAAAACTTGGATCAGTTTTGCCGGACAGCCATCTACCGCCCCCTCGGTCTGAACAGCTTGGGTTTCATCCCTATGCCCCAGGCCGCCGCAACTGTTACCTCAACCCAGAACCCAAAACCCAGAACCCAGAACCTCATCTACGCCGCCACCGAACCCGGCCTGATCCCCGGCCGCGCCGCCGCCGGCGAAGTCCACGACGAAAACGCCTGGGCCGCGGGCGGGGTGGCGGGCCACGCCGGCCTCTTCGGCCCCGGCCGGGAGGTCTTCCACCTGGCGGCCTGCCTGTATCGGGCGTATGGCGGCGACCCCGTCGGCCCCTTCACCCCGGCCGCGGTCAGGCTCTTCTGGTCAGTCCCCGCCGGCGCCGATCGGGCTTACGGTTTCGATACCCCTGCCGCCGACCCGGCCCAACGCGCCGCCGGCCGCTATTTTTCCCCTCACAGCGTCGGACACCTGGGCTTCACCGGCACCTCTTTTTGGCTGGACCTGGACCGCGGCCAGATGATAGTCTTACTGACGAACCGGGTGCACCTGGGCCGGAACGACAAGGCCAAAATCGCCGCCTTCCGCCCCCGCTTCCACGAAGCCGCCTCCCGGGCGCTGAGGTTCAGCGATTAAGCGCTCAGAAGCCCTTGGCTCATCCATAACTTATCGACAACATGTGGCGCCGCCGCCCCCGGCGGCGTATTGACGCTTCGAACTTTGAACCTTGAACCTTGAACTTTGAACTCAAATGACATGTCCGAAATAACTGCGCGCACTCCCGATCACATCCACCTCCTCGGCATCTGCGGCACCGGCATGGCCGCCCTGGCCGGCATCCTGAAAGAATTGGGTTACCGGGTGACCGGCTCCGACGAACACGTCTATCCGCCCATGAGCACCTTGCTCGAGGGGCTGGGGATTCCCATTCAAAACGGCTATAACCCGGATAACCTGGACCCCGCCCCTGACCTGGTAGTGGTGGGCAACGTCATCCGCCGGGACAATCCCGAAGCCCAGGCGGTGCTGGCCCGGGAACTGCCCCGCCTCTCCCTGCCCGAGGCCTTGAACCGCTTCCTGGTGGGCGACCGCCAGTCCGTGGTGGTGGCCGGCACCCACGGCAAAACCACCACCACTGCGCTCATCAGTTGGCTGCTCTATGCCCTGGGCCTGGACCCCGGCTTCATGGTGGGCGGCATCGCCAAGAATTTTCAGACCAATTACCGGGTGGGCCGGGGCCGCTATACGGTCCTGGAAGGCGACGAATACGACACCGCCTTTTTCGACAAGCGCCCCAAGTTCGTCCACTTCCATCCCCGGGCCGGGGTGCTCACCTCCATCGAGTTCGATCACGCCGACATCTACCCGGATCTGGACCGCATCATCCAGGCCTTCGAGGCCTTTCTCACCACCGTGGCCCCCGGCGGCCGGGTCCTGGCCTGGGGGGACGCCCCCCTGGTGCGGGAGATCTGCGGCCGCCACCAGGCGCCGGTGGCGTTCTACGGCCTGGGCGACGGCCTCGCCTGGCAGGCGGCCGACCTGCACCCCGCCGCCGGCGGCATGAACTTTACCGCCCTCCATGATGGCGCCCCCTGGGGAGAGTTCTTCCTGCCCATGGTGGGTGCCCACAACGTTTTGAACGCCCTGGCCGCCCTGGCAGTGCTGGCGGAGTTGGGCGCCGAACCCGGCCCTTTACGCCAGGCCCTGGCCGGCTTCAAGGGGGTCAGAAAACGCCAGGACCTGGCCGGCGAGTTCGACGGGGTGCTGGTCATGGAAGACTTTGCCCACCACCCCACCGCGGTGGCCGTGACCCTGGCCGCGGTGCGCCAGGCCTACCCCGGGCGGCGCCTGGTGGCCGCATTCGAGCCCCGCACCAACACCTCCCGGCGCAAGATCTTCCAGACGCCTTATGCCCAGGCCTTTAAAGACGCTGACCTGATCCTGGTCAGGGAGCCACCGGATTTGTGGAAGGTGGAGCCCGAGGAGCAGTTTTCTTCCCGGCAACTGGTGGCCGACCTTACGGCCCGGGGGCAGGAAGCCCTCTACTTCCCGGATACCGATCAGCTCTTGCACGGCCTCCTCCAACACCGCCGCGCGGGCGACGTAATCCTGGTGATGTCCAACGGCGACTTCGACCACCTGGTGCGCCGCCTCTGTGACGCCCTGGGCGGAACCAGCCGCTAACCGCGGGAGTGGGGACCAGGAGTCCCCCTCCCCCTCCCTCCATTCATTCCTTGATATCCTCGGAGCAACCGCCCCCTGCCTAGCGCCTGCCGAAAACGTAATTATAATGTATAATAAAAAAGAACAGATGTTCTTGCCCCGGTAACCCTGAAGGTTGAGGGAAACATTTTAAAGGAAGGTCGAACCGGCTTATAGCGAATGCCAAAAGTTTTTTCCGTTAGGGCACATGCTCAAAGAACCAAAATCCCCCCTAACCCCCCTTTGTCAAAGGGGGGAACTACAAGGAATTGTTCTAAAAGTCCCCC
>JALNYP010000174.1 GCA_023229795.1 Syntrophobacterales bacterium | reverse complement strand
TCCACCTTGGCGGCAGGTAGGGTGCCGGCGGGCAGGATGAGATCCGCCACATAACCGCCGGGCTTACCGGTAGTGACTTCCGCCTCCTTGCCCGTCGGCTTGATGTGCTGGCCGTTCACCAGCACCTCTACTTCCACTTCTTTGAGGCCCTTGCCCATGGGGTTGGTGACCAACCCGGAGACCGCCAGGTGGTCGCCCGCCGGGGCCGGGGCGGCAAAAACCGCCGAGGCTGCCAGGAATCCGGCGATTGCCACGAAGATCATTATATACAGAAAAGGAACGTGTCTTTGTCGCATTTTCAATCCCCTTTGTTCGTCGCTGTGTTCAGGTGCAGGGGAGGAAACCAGCGTTTCCGTTTCCTCCCCCTAAAGCAGTCAGACTATTTGGGCAACAGCACCGGCATCCCCATGAGGGGCCAGATCACATAGACAAATACCGTCAGGAAGGCCATGAGCACCAGGCTGGGTATCCAGCCGTAGCCGAAAAACTCCCCGGTGGTGAACTGCTTGCTCTCGTAGGCGATGGCGTTGGGCGCGGCACCGATCAGCAGGTTAAAGGGCATGCCCGCAGTCACCAAGGAGGCGAACAGGATGACGTGGGGCGCCACCCCCAAATATTTGGCGATGACCAGAGACACGGGCAGGGCGATGGCGATGGCCGCCACGTTCATGATGAAATTGGTCATGATCAGGACGAAGAAGGCGATGCCCAGGACAAAGACCAGCCAGGGGGCGTTGAGGAAGAAGGACAGCCAGTGCACCGCCAGCCATTCCGCCGCCTTGGTCTGCCAGAGGCAGAAGCCGATGGACATGGCGCCGCCGAACAGGAGGATAATGTTCCAGGGGATGGTCTCCAGGTCCTCCACCGTGAGGGTGCGGGTCATGAAGAAGAGCACCGTGCCCACCAGCATGATGCCGGCCCGGTCCAGGTCGGTAAAAGCCTTGATGGGCAGAAAAGCTTTGGCCATGAAGAGTCCCACGATGCCGAGGACCATGAATATGACGAACTTTTCCTTGCTATTCATGGGGCCCAGCTCTTTGGTCAAATTCCTGGCTTTTTCCCGGAGCCCCGCGATGACCGCCCGCTCCGGTTTAAAAAAGGTGATGATGATGAGCCAGATGGAAAAAACCATAAGGAGGCCCATGGGGGCCATATAATAGATGAGTTCGAAGAAGCCGATGTCGTTGCCGGTAAACTCCTTGAACATACCCGCCGCGGCCACGCCCCGGGCGGCGCCCAGGAAGGTAATGATGGAGCCGGCACCAGCGGCCCAGGCCATGCCGATGAACAGGCCCTTGCCGAACTTGGTGGGCTGGTCGGATTCGCTGTACAAGGCGTTGATGGCCATGAGTAGGGGAAAGAGGGCCGCAGCCACCGCGGTGTGGGCCATGATCAAGGTCATGGCCGCGGTAACCAGGAAGGTTCCCAGCAGGATTAAATTGGTTCTTTCTCCCACAATATTGAGCATCTTGTAAGCCATGCGCTTGGTGAGACCCGAGGCGGAGAAGGCGGTGCCGATGACCACGGAGCCGAAAATGAACCAGACGGAGGGGTCCAGGAAATCGCCCAGGGCATCTTTGGCCGGACGGATGTAGAAGAGTACCTGGAACAGGCCGATGGCAATGGCGGTGACGCCGATGGGCATAACCTCAAAGACCCACCAGATTCCGGCCATGAGAAAGAGGCCCAGGGCCATTTTACCCGCCCAGGGCAGCTTAAAGACTTTCCCCCCCGGATCAACCGCATCCGGCAGACCGGGAATGAGATAAAACAAAATAAAGACTCCAAGTCCTAAAAGGATAAAAATTATGCGTTTGTAATCAATCGCCAGCTTTTTGGGTGCAAGTTTGATCTCTTCGGGCATCTCCGGTAGACCGGCGCCTACGGGCATTTTCTTAATGTCTTCCACCATGACAGTTAGCTCCTTCTATGCTTTGCAAGTTCGGTTTCAGACTCAGTCGCCCAGGACCATGTCCGAAATTTCTTTGAAGAGATCGCTCAGGCGAATCATCCCGGCCACTTTGCTGTCCTGAATCACCGGCATCGCCCCGACGTTTTCCTTGATCATCAGGAAGACGGCTTTAGCGAGGAGGTCATCTCCCTGCACGGTGACCTTGATGGGGCTCATGACTTCGCTCACCGGTTTTTGGGAAGCTTCCTTCAGGCCGGGCCCGAAGAGATCACCCATGAGCAACGCCAGATTGGGGTCGGCTTTGACCAGCGCGGTCTCATGCATGAACCGCGGCTCCAGCCCTTTGATGATGTCGCGCAGGGTCAAGATGCCCATGAGCTGGTACTTCTCGTCAAAAACCAGCACCGCCCGGGGTTCAAAGGAACCCTCAAACTTGATGTTCGCCTCCCGCACAATGGCCATGGCCTGACGGAGGGTGAACCAGTAGGGGATGTGGGGGTAATCTTCCAGGGGAATCATCAATTCCTTAACTCTTTTGGTGTTTGACATGGAAACCTCCGATTAATTGAGTTTTCAAAAGGGCTTTCCCAGAGATTCCTGCAGGCCCGGGCCTGGAGCCTTGCATCGCCGGGTCGTCCATGCTGCCGGAGCAGCGGACCTCGCTAGTGAGGGTGATGGATGGGAACAATTCACCCTAAGCCAACCCCTCCATGGCAGAACTGAAGGGGGACCACTCGGGAATAGCCCGTTTCAGGGGCTATTTCCCTCAGAACTCACGGTTCAGAAAGAGAACGCTATCGCTCAGAGAGGAAAAGGAAAGAACCGAACTTCCCTTTTCCCGGCAAGCCGACCATTCCTCATTGAGGAAACCTTTCGGGTCCGCCCCGGCAGCCCGGGGGTTGGTTTGGCCTGGTGTATACGATACTTGTTGGTATTAGGCTTGGGGCAGAGAGGTGGGGTCGTGCGCGAGGTATTTAAGATAGGAGTGGACCAACATCCATGCGGACTTAATCAACTGGTGACTTGGTTTGGGGAACATTGTCATTCCTTGAAAACACGGAACCTGGGAGGCTTTATCCCAGGGACCCCGGCCATCTAAGTTTATGGGGACATGTGGCTCTCTTTTTCCGCCTCGCGACGGGTTCGGCTTTATATGGGAATTTCGGTTGTCGCCTTCCACCGCGGCGTTGTCCATGCTGCCGCAGCAGTGAATACGGGAGAAACATAGCATGGGGGATATTAAATTTCTGTTAAAATGCAGGGGGGGCCGTTAATTTTTTGTTAAGA
>JALNYP010000173.1 GCA_023229795.1 Syntrophobacterales bacterium | reverse complement strand
GCGACGCGGCTGGCTCCGGTCACCTGCTGCCCTTTCCAACCATCACGAGGGGCAGGCCCTTCCAGCCAACCCTCCTCCATCGGTGCACCGGCCATGGCAGAAAAGAACATTCCCCCTCAGGTGATCTCCCGGGTTGCCGAACTCCGGGAACGGCTCAATTACCACAATTACCGCTACTATGTGCTGGATGATCCGGTGGTCTCCGATGCCGAGTTTGACCGCTTCATGGCTGAACTCACCCGGTTGGAGGAAGCCTACGACCTGGCCACGCCCGATTCCCCCACCCAGCGGGTCGGGGCCCAACCCCTGGATAAATTTGAAACCATCTCCCACCGGCAGCCCATGCTATCGTTGGAAAACGCCTTCAGCGAGGCCGAGGCCCGTGAGTTCGATGACCGGTTGAAGCGCTTTCTTCGGACCGCGGAGGAGTTTCCCTATGTCCTGGAGCCCAAGATGGACGGCTGCGCCGTGGAACTGGTCTATGAAAACGGCCGCCTGACCACGGGTTCCACCAGGGGTGACGGCTACCGGGGGGAAAACGTCACCCAAAATCTTAAGACCATCCACACTATCCCTTTAGGCCTGCTGACAGAGGCGGAGCCGGCTCCGGAGCTGCTGGAGGTCCGGGGCGAGGTCTACATGGACCTCCCGGAATTCAAACAGTACAACGCCGAGCGCCTGGCCCGGGGCGAGCCTGCCTTCGCCAATCCGCGCAATGCCGCCGCCGGGTCCCTGCGCCAGCTGGACCCCAAAATCACCGCCGCCCGGCCCCTGAAGATCTACTGCTACGGGGTGGGGGAGGTGCGGGGGCGGAATTTTGACACCCACTGGGAAGTGCTCCAGACCCTGAAACAGTGGGGTCTGAGGGTCAACCCCTTGATTGAGCGGTGCCGGGGGATCGAGGCGGCTATCGCCTCCCACCGCGACCTGGAGCACCGGCGGCACGGCCTCCCCTATGAAATCGACGGCATGGTAATCAAGGTGGACTCCCTGGCCTTACAAGAACGCCTGGGGGCCAAATCCCGGAGCCCCCGGTGGGCCCTGGCCTACAAGTTCGCCGCCACCCAGGCCACCACCAGGGTATTGGCCATCGAGGTCAACGTCGGCCGCACCGGCGCGGTCACCCCCATGGCGGTGATGGAGCCGGTGGAGGTGGGGGGGGTTACCGTTTCCCGGGCTACCCTGCACAATGAAGACGAAGTGGCCAGGAAGGACGTGCGGGTGGGGGATACGGTCCTGGTGCAGCGGGCCGGGGATGTGATCCCGGAAGTCGTCAAGGTGATTGTGGAGGAGCGTCCGCCCGACGCCAAGCCTTTTAAAATGCCCACGGTCTGCCCGGTGTGCGGGTCCGAACTGGTGCGGCCCGAAGGCGAGAAGGTCACCCGCTGCCCCAATCCCGACTGCGTCGCCTCCCTGACCCGGGGGATTCAGCACTTCGCCGGCAAGAGCGCTATGGACATAGACGGGCTGGGGGAGAAGATCGTCCAGAAACTGGTGGAGGAGGGACTGGTGAAGGATGTGGGCGACCTTTACAACTTGACCGAGGGCGACCTCATTCCCCTGGAGCGCTTCGCGGCAAAATCAGCCCGGAACATTGTCAGCGCCATTGAGGCCAGTAAGGAGGTCCCCCTGGGGCGCCTGATCAACGCCCTGGGCATTCGCTATGTGGGCGAGGCCACGGCCCAGCTCCTGGCCCGGCACTTCCCGAGCCTGGATAAACTCATGGCCGCGGACCAGGAAGCGCTGCTGCACGTGGAGGGCGTGGGGGAGCAGGTGGCCGCCAGCCTCCAGGATTTTTTCGCCCATGACCGGAATCAGGCCCTGTTGAAAAAACTCACCACGGCCGGAGTGCGGGGTTTGCCGCCGAAGCCTCAGGCCGCCTCCCCCCTGGGCGGCAAGACCTTCGTGTTCACTGGCGGGCTGGCCAACTTATCCCGGGACGAAGCCAAGGCGATGGTCGCGGCCCGGGGCGGCAAGGTGACCTCATCGGTCTCCGCCAAGACCGATTACGTGGTGGCGGGGGTCGATCCCGGCAGCAAATTGGCCAAAGCTCGGGAGTTGGGGGTGACCATCCTGGATGAGGCGAAATTCAGGGAATTACTTAAGGGGAGCGGGTGATGGCTGACCAGGCGCGCGTCCATGTATTGATCGAAGGCCGGGTCCAGGGAGTGTTCTTCCGGGCCTCCACCCGGGACGAGGCCCGGGCCCGGGGGCTGGGCGGCTGGGTCCGGAACCGCCCGGACGGCCGGGTCGAGGCCGTTTTCGAAGGCGACCGGCCGGTGGTGGAGAACATGCTCAAGTGGTGCCATAAAGGCCCGCCCTATGCCTACGTGGACCGGGTGGAGGTGGAGTGGCAGGCCTACCTCGGGGACCTGACGGATTTCCGGATCGTGTACTGAGGGGAGGGGCACGAGAAGCGGAGCCAAAGATTAGATTTTCCCGCATGAGATTGAGAAAACAAAAAGCCCAACATGGCCGGTGACCGATTTCCTGACTTGACAGTCAATCTCCATCAACTATAATGGTCATACTATATATATCAATTAATAGAGAAGGTGATGGCCATGCTGAAAAAGATTTCCGCCATGAAGGCCCGGCAAAATTTGGGCCAACTCTTGAATGAAGTCTCGATCCGGGGAGACGCCTACATCATCGAACGGGCCGGCAAGCCTCTGGCGGTCCTGGTGGACATGGAAAGATTCGAGCTGCTGCAAGAAGACCAAAACTTTGCGTTGCAGGCGCTTAAAAAGGTCTGGGAGAAAATGGCCGGAGCGGACCCCCAGGAAATCCAGGCAGCCATCGAGGCGGCCGAGAAGATCGCCAAGGAGGAGAACCGCACCCGGAGCGAACTCATGCGAGAAGCCCTCCGGCGGTATATTGCCGAAATGGAACTCAGACGTCTGCAGCGCTACGGATTAAAAAAAGCCAAAGAGCTTAGCTTAAAGGAGGCAGACGTCCAGCGTTTCATTGACGAGTATCGAGCCGAACCAGCCGATGCTTAAAGTAGTGCTTGATACCAACGTCATCGTTTCCGGCTTAAACTTTCCAACCAGCAATCTCGCCAAAATTTTGATACTGGTGGCTTCAGGAGAGATAGCCAACTTCACCTCAAGACATATAGTCAATGAAGCGAGACGTATTCTGATCGATAAGTTTTTCTGGACAGGTGAAAAAGTTGAAGCGGCTGAGGGTTGGCTAAAAACCTTCTCAAAA
>JALNYP010000172.1 GCA_023229795.1 Syntrophobacterales bacterium | reverse complement strand
ACCGCCCGGCTCCGGTAAAACGACGCGGGTCCCTCTGGAGCTCCTGGAAGTAATTCCCCCGGCACAGGGGCGGATCATCATGCTCGAACCGCGGCGGATCGCGGCAGTTGCTGCGGCCCGCTGGATGGCCAAACTCCTGAAGGAACCCGTCGGTCAGACAGTCGGCTATACCATCCGTTTCGACCGCCGGATTTCAAAAGGTACCCGCATTGAGGTAGTTACCGAGGGAATCCTTACCCGACGCCTCCTGGACGATCCCGCTTTGGACGGGGTCGCCATGATCATTTTCGACGAGTTTCACGAGCGGGGCCTCCAGGCGGACCTGGCCCTGGCCCTGAGCCTCGATATTCAACGGGGCCTCCGGAAAGATCTCAAGTTGCTGGTCATGTCGGCGACCATCGAGGCCGGTCCCATTGCCTCCCTGCTGGGCAACGCCCCGGTGATTTCGGCAGCAGGTCAGGCATTCCCCGTGGAGGATCGTTATTTGCCGGACAATGGATGGGTAGGGGCCCGTGGCGAACCATTAGAGGATCGTACTGTCGGCGCTGTCCTCACCGCATTGAGAGAAACGACGGGGGACATCCTCGTTTTTCTGCCCGGGGCCGGGGAAATCCGCCGGGCCACGGCGGCCATACAGGAGATCATGAAGAGGTGGGAAGACCCCGTTTCCCTCCATCCCCTCTATGGAGATTTGCCTTTCGCGGAGCAGGAACGGGCAATCCTGCCGGCCCGGCAACGGAAGATCGTCCTGGCGACGAATATCGCCGAAACGAGCCTCACCATCGAAGGGGTCCGGGTCGTGATCGACGGCGGACAAGCCCGGAGGCTCCAGTATGACCCCGCCACGGGCATGAATCGTCTCGTGACGGTTACGACGTCCCGGGCGTCGGCGATGCAGCGCCGGGGCCGGGCGGGACGCCTCGGGCCGGGGATCTGCTATCGCCTGTACAGCCGCCATGTCTATGAGTCCATGATCCCCTTTACGCCGCCGGAGATCCTCACCTCCGATCTTTCCTCCCTGGTCCTCGAATTGGCGGCTTGGGGAGTAACCGACCCCCTGGACCTGGCATGGCTCGACCCACCGCCAAAAGCGGCCTGGGAAGGGGCCCGGCAGCTCCTCAGGGATCTGGACGCCCTGGACCAAACCGGGGCGGCGGTGACGCCTGTCGGCCGCGCCATGGCCCGCCTGCCCCTCCACCCCCGCCTGGGGAGATTACTGCTGGGTGCCTCCGAATCAGGGCGTCTACGCCTGGGAGCGGATCTTGCCGCCCTCCTTTCCGAACGGGACATTATGCGTCGGAATAACATGGATGATAGGGAGCGGCGGGGAGGATCAGACATCAGCGAACGCCTCGACATGCTCCGGCGCTGGGGGAAGGAAAAGCAGGCCCCCGCAGAAACTGACCCATACGCCTTACGGGCCGTCGAGCGGGTGGCGCAACAGCTCCGGGATCTGACGGATACGGCAGCGGGAGGGGCGGTACGGACAAGTGAAGACCAGGATATTCCCTCTCTCCTCCTCCGCGCCTATCCCGACCGGATCGCCAAAAGGCGCGACGAAGGGGGCGGTCGCTATCTTTTGGCTCAGGGAAGAGGGGTACGGCTGCCCCCGGGGAGCGGCCTGGCCGCAAGCCCCTTTCTCGTCGCCGTACACCTTGATGGGGGTGAAAAGGCGGAAGGGACGATCCACATGGCCGAGCCCGTAACCGAAGAGACCATCAGGCGGGAAATGAGCGCCCATATTGAGACACAGCGGCAGGTGGAATGGAACAAGCGGGAAAGCAGGATTCTCTCGTTCTTTGCAGAGCGGCTGGGGGCGCTTACGCTCTCGACAAAACCTTTCCCCGCCCCTGATGAAGAGGCAATCCCGATCCTGTGCCAGGCAATCCGGTCCGGGGCAACTGCGCTGACCTTTGACGGGGAAGCCCGTAAATTTCAAGGCCGCGTCGCCCTGCTGGGGCGCGCATTTTCCGAGGAGAACTGGCCGGATCTGGCGGAGGAGGCACTCCTGTCGTCCCCGGAAGGATGGCTTGCGCCCTGGCTTACCGGCTTCCGCACCGGGGAGCAGCTTGCCGGTCTTGCGCTCCTCCCGGCCATGAAGGCCCTCCTTTCCCGAGAGCAGCGGAAGCGCCTTGACGAGGACGCCCCGACAAACATTGTCGTTCCCAGTGGCCGCAGTGTTTTTCTGGATTACGCCGCCGGGGAGTTGCCCATCCTGGCCGTCAAAATCCAGGAGATGTTCGGTCTCGCTACGACCCCCACTATAGCAGGTGGGCGGGTGGCAGTCCTTATCCATCTCCTGTCGCCCGCCGGACGTCCGGTCCAGATCACCCGTGATCTTAAGGGATTTTGGGAAAGCGGCTACCCCCAGGTCAAGAAGGAATTGCAGGGACGCTATCCGAAACACACCTGGCCCGACAACCCATGGAACGCGGTACCCACGCAACGGACTCAACGCCGAAATAAATAAGAGTGGATCTCATTTTTTAAGAATTATCCTGATCCCGCTGACATGCCTTTTCATGCGTTTTTTCGGTAAGGCGCATTTCCCGCCGGGTCTTTGCCTCCCCATGGCGCCGCCGCTGCGTGTCCGTCTCCAGGATCAGCGGCGGCAATGTCAGCGCCTTGCCATTCTTGTCAAGGGATACATAGGTCAGATAGGCCGTCGAGGTATGGAGCCGCTCACCGGTGAGGAGATTTTCCGACTCTACGCGCACTCCCACTTCCATGGAGGCTCTCCCGACAAAGTTCACGCTGGCCCGGAGGGTGACAAAGTTCCCGACAAAGACGGGATGATAGAAATCCAGCCGGTCCACGGAGGCCGTGACGGCATTGGACCGGGCGTGCCTTATGGCCGCAACGCCTGCCGCCGTATCGATGAGTTTCATGATTACCCCACCGTGAACATTACCGGCGGGATTGGCATCCTGGGGATTCATCTGCTGCGCCATGACCACCGAACTATCTCTTACTTTTTTAGCTTCCATTCTTAACCTCTCTCTTCTCTTTCTTTATTATTACTACCAATTATATCAAGTGCAGTAAAATATCAAACCTCATTTCATAGCCACAATAATCATTTTTGCCGTTATTTTTACCGTTGACGCTTCACCATTCTTATCCTATGATGAATTTCGATGATTTAGAAGAAGGAGGTATTGTCATGGCCGATGAATCGGGAAAACATCTCAACAAATCACGTGTCAACTTGTGGATA